>CAUVOF010000045.1:0-16699 GCA_963553325.1 uncultured Cardiobacterium sp. | reverse complement strand
GCACTGCGCGGCGCATCCGTTGGCGCAAACGGCAGTTATTTCCCTCAATGCCGACAGTATATCTTTTCCCCACCTGATGCCCATCATCTTGAAAGGCTTTCAGAAAAGCCGCCCAGTTGTCCGTAGCAATCCGGTCATAAGTAACGCCCAATGCTTTTAATCGCTGTTTTAGCTGCATAACCGTCGCCAAATCCCGCTTGCCCCATTCATAGGCAACGATTTCCCCGCTCGCCTGGTCATAAGCATAAATCAGCCAGACTTTGTTACGCTTTTTGCCGACAAACGTCCAAAATTCATCCACTTGCAGTGTTTGATAATGCGTGCGCTCTGGGCTGATTTGATGGGTACTGCGCTTCAGCGCAGCCTGAACCTTGCCGCGACTGTAGCCAGTCATGCTGCAAATATCGCGAATACCGCAGCAACGGGCGGTCATCTGCCAAATGAGCCTGTCTGCATCGGAATGGCAGCCCTGGTAGTCAAGGTTATGGTCGCCGACAAACTGCCTGCCACAGGCCTTGCAGAGGTATTTTTGCTTGTTATTGCCGGATTTGCCGTTTCGCTTTATATTCTGTCCACGGCAACGGGGACAGCAAACGGTAATTTGAATTTGCACAACTCAAATATACCGTGTCTCCGTTGCTTTTTGTTTGCCCTTCGTTTATCAGCATACATTTTAGGACACCACCAAAAATTTGATGTATGGCAAGAAAACGGCATATCAAGCGCACTTCATGCCCGATTAGCGAAGTACGAGCGTAACCCAACCAAAGCTGCATGATTGCATTACAAACACGCCCTAATCCAGGTTTTGAATATGGCGGTCTATTGGGTAAGCGGTGGATAAAATGCTATTGCTTATTCGCTAATCTATGATTTCATGGACCTAGAAAAAATATTTCTTATATGTATCTCGACTTAACACCAAAAACCACCTTTATTCGTAATACTGACGCCAGCACAATCCTTTACAAACAACACCATATTTTTTGGCCAATATAGAAATACTTTATTTTGGACGGGTGCTATTTATATAGCGACGTTTTCTATCATCACAGGCTGATAATACGGATTTAGATTCTTTCTTGATGGCTTTGTCTATTTTTCCACTAAGCGCCACCATGCGATTCCCGCTACAATAGCCGCCCCTCAATCCGCCCTGCCCTGCCATGCGTTTTATTCTCTTCGCTTTTGCCTTTTTCACCGCCGCTACATTTGCCCAGTCGCTCGATAACGCTGGCTCGGTGCCAACCGATAGCCAGTTGGCGCAGTTGGAAGCCATCATCACGCAGACGGAAGCGCGCAATGGCGAATGGCAGAAGTCGCTGCCGGCAGCGCAGGATGAATTTTTGCCGGAGGTGGTTGGCGAGAGTGAGTTGGCGGCAATTCGTGTCTCGCTGGAACAGGTGCAGGCGGATTTGGCGGGACTGCGTAGCGAGCAGGCGAGTGTCAGTCAGGAAATTGACGCGGAAAAGCGGCGCAGCGATGCCTTAAACGCGCTGTTGCAGAAGCAGGCGAACCCGCTGCTGGGTGGCGAGGATTCGCACGGCAGCCGCAAGCAGACGGAAGAGCAACTCGCCGCCAGCCAGCGCCACAGCCGCCTGTTGCAGCGGCGCAAGAACGCGCTGGTGCAGGCGGTGGCGATTGCCGAGCAGTTCCGCACCGCGTTGGAAGCGCGCTATCAGCGCTTTAACGAGCGCTATTTGGAATCGCGTCAGGGCGGCGGCGCGGCAAAATCACGCGATACGCAACTGGCGCAGTTGGAGCAACAGCTGGCGCAGTTAAGCGAGCAGCTAAACGGCGGCAGCCTTAGCCGCGAGGCACGGCTTGACCGCTACATCGAAATGGCGCTGGTCAATACGCAAATTTTCTATACCAACAGCGAGAACGAATTGCTGGCGCTGGAGGCGCGTTTGCAGGAATTGCAGTTTGCCGACTTGACCCGGCTTTCGCTGGAGCGCATCGACCGCATCCGCGCCGAGTTGGCGGCAACGCAACAGCGCTTTGAAACGCTGCAACCGCAGATTGACAGCAACCAGCACCTCATCGGCGAGCAGTACCAGCTGTATGAGCGCCAGCGCGGCAAAGTACCGGAAGCGGTGGCGGCGCGGCGCAAGGCGCTGAACGAGCTGTTCCAGAATCTGAAAATCCTGCTGGATAACAATACGATGAGCCTACAGATGAATCGCGACATCGCCGACCGCCAATATTCGCAGCTCGCCAAAGACCAGCTCACCGCGCAGTACCGCTTTGGCGGCGACCCCACCGCCTTGCCGCAGCGCGCCACTGCCATTTTGAAAGCAGGCGGTACTTTTCTTGGTCAATACGCTGTCGCCCTGCAAACGCTGTACCGCAGCCTGCACACCCTAAGCGGCGTGCAATGGCTGCTACTGGGCGCCGCCGCCGTTTTCCTGCCGCTCGCCACCCTCGGCATCATCGCCGTGTTAAACCGCCTTATCCGCCGCTACGCCAGCCAAAAAAAGCTCACCTTCGCCAGCCGCCTGCTCTTCTTCCTCTGCAAGATGCTGAAGAACAACCTGCCCTATTTGGCGCTGTTCCAGTTTGCGCTGCTACTCATCCACACCAGCGGCATCACCGCGCCCGCTTCCAGCATGCTGACGCTGCTGCCGGCGGTGCTGCTCTTTAACACCATTCCCTATTACGCCGCGCGCAACCTCATCCGCACCGACCTCATCGCCACCCCGGAAAAGCGGCGCATCATCCGCCCGACCATCATTTACGCCGCCGTCGGCAGCCTGCTCTTTTCGCTCGTTTTGATGTCCGGCTGGATTTTGGATGACGCGCTCATCACCGACACCTACCGCTGGATATTCGCCCTCTACAACCTGCTCGTCGGCGTCCCCGTCTGGCGCGCTACCAGCCGCAGCCTCGCCTACATGGATGGCTTCTACCAGGAATATTCGACCTACCGCATCCTGCGCCCGCTCATTCGCGCCATTCCGCTCGGCATTCTCGCCTTTGGTCTCATCGGCACCTTCGGCTATCTCAACCTCGCCTGGCTCATCGCCGAATACCTGCTCATCTTCATCCTCTACGCCCTGGTGTGGGTCGCCATTACCGCCGTGCTGCAAGATAGCGCGCGCCGCGCCAAACGTTACGCGCTGCGCACCGGGCGCGGCGTCTTTTGGACGCAGGACGTCATCAACCCCATCCACACCTTCCTCACCTATGGCAGCCTCATCCTCGTGCTGCGCCTCTTGCAAAACACTTACGGCTGGGACGAACACACCCCGGTCATCCAGGAAACCCTGACCCTGCTCAAAACCCCCATCAGCAAAAACGAAAACAGCCAGCTCACCCTGCTCAACATCCTGCTGATGGCAGTCCTGCTCTACGTCATCTACCGCATCGGTGGCTGGATAAAATCCTTCAGCTACCGCTGGGTTTACGACAAAATCGCCGATCTCGGCATCCGTAACAGCCTCGCCGTCTTCAGCCAATACGCCGCCGTTACCCTCGGATTCTTCCTCGCCTTGCGCGTCATCGGCATTGACCTCACCGCCTTCACCGTCTTCGCAGGCGCCTTGGGTGTCGGGATTGGTTTCGGTATGCAGACGATAGCCAACAACTTCATCAGCGGCATTTTGCTGCTGATTGAGCGCCCCTTGCGCAACGGCGACATCATCACCGTCGGCAACTACGAAGGCACAGTCGAGCGCATCGGCATGCGTTCGCTCACCATCACCACCTTCAACAACGAAAGCGTCATCCTGCCGAACTCTGACTTCGTCACCAGCGCCTTCATGAACTGGTCGCACCAAGACCCCATCACCCGCACCGTGCTGTACTTCGACCTCGGCTACCGCCACGACCCCGGCCAGGTCAAAGAACTGCTGACGCGCACCCTGCAAATTCTCGCCGAAGAAGGCCACATCCTCGACAGCCAGGAACACGATTACGGCGCCTTTGCCTACGACTACTCGGCGCGCGGCATGACCTGGCGCGTGCAATTTCACATCCATATGCAAAACCACCACCGCCTCACCAGCCGCCACCTCGTCATTGAGCGCATCTGGCAAACCTGCCGCACGCACGGCATCGAAATCGCCTACCCGAAACAGGACATTTATTTCCCCAGCCACCCCGACCAGGATGCGCGCCAACTACGCGACTGGCCGGAACTGCCGGCAAAAATATAGGGCAGCCCCCTGCCCTACCTCAGCATTCCAAACAACCCTCTAATTTTCGGGGTTTTGTTCCGCCTGCTGCAGCGCTTCTGCCGCTTCCGTCCACGCCGCTTCTGCCGCGTCCAGTGCTCTTTGTGTTTCGCTTTGTGCGGCGAGAATTTCTTTTAACCGCGCCTTGTTGTCCGCTTCGTACAGCGCCGGGTCGGCAAGTGCGGTTTTGTGTTTTTCCAGCGCGGCTTCCAGTTTGGCGATGGTTTTTTCCTGGGCTTCCACCGCCTGTTTGAGCGGGCGCAGGCGCTGCCGCTGTTCGGCTTCGCGCCGTTTTTGTTCTTGGCGGTTGTCGGCGCTGTTGGCGGGCGGATGGGTCGTTGTTGTGGCTTGACGGCTGGCGCTCAGGTAGCGGTGGTAGTCTTCAAGGTCGCCGTCAAACGGCTGGAGTTTGCCGTCGGCGACCAGGCGGAATTCGTCACAGGCGGCGCGCAGCAGGCTGCGGTCGTGCGAGATGATGAGCATTGCGCCGTCGTAGTTTTGCAGCGCCAGCGTCAGCGCGTCGCGCATGGCGAGGTCAAGGTGGTTGGTGGGTTCGTCCAAGAGCAGCAGGTTCGGGCGCTGGGCGATGATGAGGGCGAGTGCCAGGCGGGCTTTTTCGCCGCCGGAGTATTGGCCGACGGGGGCGCTGACTTTGTCGCCGTGGAAGCCGTAGCCGCCGAGGCGGTTGCGGTGTTGTTGTTCGCTTTCTTGCGGCAGGACGCGCTGCATGTGCCAGAGGGCGTCGTGTTCGCCGCGCAGGGCGTCCAGCTGGTGCTGGGTGAAGTAGCCGATGCGCGTGTTTTTGTGCGCTTCGATGCTGCCCGCGAGCGGCACGAGTTCGCCGGCGAGCGCTTTCATCAGGGTACTTTTGCCCGCGCCGTTGCGGCCGAGGATGCCGATGCGCGCGTCAGTGGCGATGCGCAGGGTGAGTTCCTGCAGGATGGTTTTGTCGCCGTAGCCAAGACGGGCTTTTTGGGCGATGAGCGTCGGGTTGGGGTGGTTTTCCGCGGGCTGGAAGGCGAGGCGGTAGTCGGCTTCGGGCGGCGGCGGTGGCGCGGCGTCGAGTTTTTCCAGCGCTTTCAGGCGGCTTTGTGCCTGGCGTGCTTTGGTCGCCTTGGCGCGGAAGCGGTCGATGTAGTTTTGTAGGTGGGCGCGCTGGCGCTCTTGTTTTTGGTATTGCGCGCCCGCTTGCAGGCGTTGTTCGTAGCTCTGCCGTTCGTAGTCGCTGTAGTTGCCTGTGTAGCTTTGCAGTTGGCGGTTTTCGATGTGCAGGATGCGGGTGCAGAGGGCGTCCAGGAATTCGCGATCGTGCGCGATGATGATTTGTGTCGCCGGGTGGGTTTTGAGGTAGTCCTGCAGCCAGATGATGGCGTCGAGGTCGAGGTGGTTGGTCGGTTCGTCCAGGAGCAGCAGTTCGGCCGGGGCGATGAGGGCGCGCGCGAGGTTGAGGCGCATCCGCCAGCCGCCGGAGTAGCTGGCAACGGCGCGCTGTTGTTCGCTTGGCGGGAAGCCGAGGCCGTCCAGCAGTTCGGCGGCGCGCGCGGGTTGGGCGTAGCCGTCGCAGGCGGCGAATTGTTCGTGCGCTTTGGCGATGGCGTGGCCGTCGCCGCTTTTTTCGGCGGCAGTTATCGCGGCAAGCGCCGCCTGGTAGGGCGCGTGCCCGGCGAGGACGTAGTCGAGTGCGCTGTCTGGCAAAGATGGGGTTTCTTGCGCGACGCTGGCAATACGCCAGTCGGGCGGCAGGCGGTAGTCGCCGCTGTCGGCGTCGATTTCGTGGCGCAGCAAGGCGAGCAGGGTGGATTTGCCGCTGCCGTTGCGTCCGGTGAGGCCGACGCGCTGCCCGGGGTGGATGCGGGCGTCGGCGTTTTCGATGAGGTTGATGCCGTTGCGGGAGAGGGTGATGTGCTGGAGTTCGAGCATGGTTGGTCAGGTTTTATAGCTTACCACCGAGAGTTTCAGACAAGGCGCGTCGTCGAAGACAGTACGCAGTTGTTACTGCAAGACGACGCAACACAGTATGAAGCTTGCGGTGGCAGGCTATATAAAAGAAAAAGGATTGAATGCACGCTCATTCAATCCTGATTTTGTTTGGTAATTATCAAATATTACGGGCCAGCCGGCGGTTGATACATACGGACACCAAAAGCACCAATATATTCTTTGACATCTGGAGTGGCAGAATCTTTTCCGTAAATACCACCTACTTCGGTAGCACCATCGCCAAAGAAATTACCATCGGTTACGACCTTTTCTGCGGAGGCGCCGTTAAAACGGTTTCCAATAATATTAGCAGATAGACGAATCGGATCGGTTCTGCCGGGTACGTTAATCTCACCGTTCAGCTTATTGTTGGCAAAGTCAGCATTTAAGTAAGCTGTGCCATCCAGGGTGGTCTTGCGGGATACATCATAATGAATAGCCGCACCGGCATACGACATCGTTCCTGTCTTAGGCATATTGGTGGTACGCGCACCATCTTTAGCCTCACGAGTAAAAGCTCGGGCACCGCCGCCTGTTTTATCAATGATAACGCCGTAGAGGAAATTCCCGTACTGGTTACCGACGATTTTGCGATAGGAACCTTCATCGCTCTTGTATATCCCACCTTCACCTGGTTGGGTTCCCGACGGCAATAGCGTGATGTTTTTACCGTTAAATTCTATTTCATTATAGGATGGGGGCGTGGTATTACCGCCATTGTTATTATTTCCCCCATTGTTTCCACCATTATTATTACCGCCGTTATTGTTGCCACCAGGGTTATTGCCGCCATTATTATTGTTACCGTTATTTCCCTGGTTATTATTGCCGCCGTTATTGTTGCCACCAGGTTTATTGCCATTGCTATCAAGAATGCCGTAGCTGCCATCTCTATCAACGGGGTCAACGTGGTGCTGGTATTGCAAGCCGGGTGATGGGCCTCTTAATGGTTTTTCGCCATTGGGGTCAGATGGGTTGTTGCTGTCGTCGCTACCGCTGCCACCGCAGGCGGTGAGCATGCCAGCCAGGATGGCGATCGTCAGTAAATTCCTGTTTTTCATGGTGAACTCCGTGTGTTCGTTTAGTTACTATATTCGGGATGTACCGTTCATTACGGAACGGTACACATTCTAGCATCGCTTGCTTTTGTTTGGTTTTTTTTCGCGCCGCGGCGGTGCCGTCTAATCGGTTTCGATTTCGTAGATGAGGTCAATCGCGCGGTCTTGTGCCTGAATGCTTGCCTCGATGTTGAGGTGGTCGGTGAATTGGTAGCGAGCGATGAATTCGGCGGTTCTGTTGAAGAAGTTGCTTTTTAGGCCAACGTACATGTCCCGCCCGATGTATTTGCCCGCTTTCAGGCCGCTGACGCCGAGGTCGAAGACGTCCAGCCCGGTGTCTTTGCCGATGTTACCGCCGCCGGGCAGGAAGCCGCCGAGCGACAGGCCGGCTGCGGTTTGTAGCAGTGCTTCGTTGTCCATGGTGCCGTCCGGCGGGCGGCCAAAGAGTAGGTAGGAGAGGATGGCGGAATCCGGCATTTTCGGGGTTGAGGTGAGTTTGAGTTGCAGGCGCTCGACGGTGCCGGTAACGGCGGCGCCGACTTTGATGTTTTTGCGGTCGATGTCGCGCAGGGCGAGCACGTCGATGGTCGGGTTGGCGATGCTGCCGCCGGTGAAGGTCGCTTTGCCGCGTTTGATGTCGAGTTCCTGACCGTAGAGTTCATAGACACCGCTTGCCACTTCGATGACGCCGCGCGCGGCGAGCGGGCGGTTGGGGCGTTCGAGGATGGTCATGCCGCCTTTGAGGCGGATGTTGACGTCTTTGTTTTTGAAATAGACTTTGTCGCCGAGGGTGATTTCGATGTCGGCGTTAAGCGGCACTGGCGGCTCGACGGCCGCCAGCGGTTTTTTTTTGGTTTCTTCGTTGAGGATGACGACGTCTTTTGAGATTTCTACGCCGTCGCTGGTGTCGGGGATGGATATGTTGGCTTTCGGTACGTGGATTTTGCCTTTGACGGCGATGCCGCTCGCAGGATCAATGGTGATGCGGAAGTCGGGCGAGATGCTGACCATCATGGTTTTTGAGTCGGCGACGAGCATGTTTTTGCCGGCAAGGCGCAGGTCGAGGCGGGTCGGGGCGAGATGCAACGCGCCTTTGGCGTCGAGGTTGCCGTCCGGGGTGCCGATGTTGCCGTCGATGTCGATTTGTCCGCTGCGGTGTGCCGAGAGGCGCAGGCGGATGTTTTTCAGTTCGGTCGCGTATTGCGGGATTTTGACGAGGCCGCCGTCGAGTTGCAGGTCGCCACTGATGACCGGTTTGCTGGTACTGCCGCTGAATTGGAAGTTGCCGCTGACGCGACCGCGCATTTCGCTCGCTTTGGGGACGAAATTGCGGAATTTGCCGATGTCCGGGATGCTCACTTTGATTTCGCCGGAGAGGGTTTGTTTGTTCAGGTCGCTGATGAGGGCGCGGCCGGTGATGGTACCGCTGTCGCCAAAGTCGATGTTGAGCTGGTTTTCTGCCTGGCGGTCGGTGAAGCGGCTGCGCAGTTGGGCGTTTTTCAGGGTGAGGTTGAGCGGCGGTTGTCCTTTGATTTGGATGTTGATGCTGCCGGGGACAAGGTGCAGGTCGGCGTTGCCGCGCAGTTGGCCGTTGGCGGTGCGGTTGATTTTGCCTTCACCTTGCAGGGCGGTGTTCAAGCGGATGTTGGCGGGGATGAGTTTGCCAAAGCTTTTCGGGTCGAGTTTGTTGATGCGGTAGGCGAGTTCGCTTTGTTTGTCGTGTTTGAGGTCGAGGCAGAGGCCGCTGTATTGATCGGCCAGGCAGAAGTCGCGCAGGGTCATTTGTTTGGGCGCGATTTGCAGGGCGCTACGCTGGCGCAGGCGCCATTGCATGTCATAGCCGCTCGCTTCCAGGGTGTTGATGTCGCCTTTCCAGCTATCGAGTGCGCTGAAGCCGCCGCTGGCGGTGAGTTGCAGGTTGGCGTCGCCGCCTGTGCTACGCAGGCTGAGGTTGTGACGGTCGTAGTTGCCTTCGCTGGCGAGTTCGATGCTGCGCCATTTTTGGCCGCTGCTTTGTACGCCTTGTAGTTCGATGTGGTTGGTAAAGCGTCCGCCTTTTTTCAGGCTGGTGGCGAGTTCGGCTTGTAGGCTGGCGATTTTGTGCCCAGCGTAGGCGAGGTTTTTGCCGCTGAGTTTGCCCTGGATTTCCGGCGCGCGCAGGCTGCCCGCCAGTTTGCCGCGGCCGCTGAGGCTGCCGCCGAGGGCGGGGTAGAAGGCGGCGAGGTTTTTGCCGTCGAGTTCGTAGTCGAGGGCGATGGTTTTGTCGTCGAGTTTGCCGCTGGCTTTGAGGTGGTTGTCGCCAATTTTCAAGTCGAGTGTTTTGATGGTGTAGTGGTCGCCGTCGAGTGTCATGCTGGCATTGCCGGCGAGGGGCTGTTTTTGCCAGCGGCCTTTGAGGTTGGCAATGTCGGCAGTGAGGCGAAGGTGGTCGTTTTTGATGCTGCCGGTGCTGGCGAGTTGGCCGCTCAGTTCGCCGTTAAGCGCTTTCAGGCGTTCCCATTGTTGTGGGTGCAGGTTTTTTGCCTCGCCTTTGGCGTTCCAGCTGACGTGTGGCAGCCAGCCGCTTTCGCCAGTAACGTGCAGGCTGCCTTGCAGGCTTTGGATGTCGAGGGTGATGTCGCGGATGTTGTGCAGCGGATCAAGGGTGCCGCTGCCTTTGAGGGTGAGTGCCGGGAAGTCGGCGCCGCGTGCGTCGCCTTCGATGGTAACAGCGAGACGGTTGGGGACGCCTTTGCCGGTCGCGCTGCCTTGTTTGGAAGCGACGATGGGGTTTTTGGCGTCGCCGACACGCAGGTTTTTCCACGCCAGTTTGCCGTCGAGTTGCGGCGCAAGCAGGTTGCCGCTGATGCGCACGTCGCCGTTGATGTCGCCGCCGATGATGGGCAGCAGGCGGTCGAGGGCGGGGGCGGCGATGTGCAGGTCAAGCGCGGCGCTGTTCATGTCGGCGCTGCCATTGGCGCGGACGCTGTTGCCGGCGAGTTGGAGCTGTAGTTCGTGTACGTCCAGTTTACCGCCGCGGTAGGCGAGGCTGCCCTGGCCACCGATGGGTTGTTGTTGCCAGTGGCCGCTCAGGCGCTCAATGGCAAGAGCGGCTTCGCCGTCGCTGCCGTGGGTTTGGATGTGGCCATCGAGTTGTAGGTCGAGGTCGGGGCGCCAGTTTTTGCCGTTGATGCCCTGGATGTCGAGGCTGCCGCGCCAGGCGGGCGCACCGCTGAATTCGGCTTCGCCCTGGAAACGCGCGCTGCCGCCGAGGGTGGCGAGTTTGAGGTCGAGGTTTTGTAGTTTGTTGTCGCCGTAGTCGCTGCTGAGGCTGAGTTGTGCGGGCGGCAGGTCTTTGCCGGCAAAGGCGGCTTGTAGTTCGCCGCGCAGGGCGCTGAAGCTGCCGGTGAGTTTGAGGCTGCCGCTCGCGCTTTGGTATTCGTGCTGGTTGTAGTCGAGGTTTTGCCAGGCAAGGCTGGCGTTGAGTTGTTGCAGGTCGGGGCTGAGGTCGCCATCAAGCTGGATGTCGCCGCTGACCGCGCCTTGTAGGCTGAGGCGCAGTTGTGGTTTGAGCAGGCTTTGTTGCCAGCGCAGTTGTGCGTTTTGTTTGGGGGCGAGTAGTGGCGTATCGGCGTCGAGGGCGAGGGTAAGCGGGTAGTCGCCGCGGGTTTCGAGGTCGCCGTCGAGGGTCGCCTTGCCTTGGTCGCTGTCGAGGTTGCCTTGTAGTTTGAGGCGGCTGTCGCGGTAGTCGGCGTCGAGTTTGCCGCTGTGGATGTGTAGCAGGGTTTCGTCGCCACGGCGCAGTTCGATGTTGCTGAGGTTGATGTTGTGCAGGGCGATGTTTACCGGCAGCTGGATGTCGGGCAGGGTGTCCGGCGGGGCGCTGCCCTCTGTTTCTGCTGCGGGGCTGTCGCTGGACGGCGGCAGGGTGATTTGTGCGTCGCTTAGCTGCAGGCCGTCGAGGTTCACGTTGCCAGAGAGTAGCTCGCCAGCCTGCAGGTTAAGGCGCAGTTCAGCGGCGCGGATGTCCAGCCCCGCGCCGTAGAGATGCAGGTTTTGCCAGCGCTGTTCGCCGAGAAGGTGGCCATCAAGCTGGTCGTAGTCGAGGGTGTAGGGGGTGTAGCGGCTGATGAGGTCGGGCAGGTGGCGGTAACCGTTGTCGCTGCCCAGTAGCCACCAGAGCACACCGCCCACGATGAGGACAAGGATGAGGGCGGCAAGAAACAGCCATTTGAGGGTTTTGTACAGGCCGCGCGCCAGTCGCGCTGCTTTCACAAGTCAAGCTCCGCGCCGATGCTGATGTGCAGCCGCACTTTGTCGCCGTATTTTTTGTCAAAGCCGTGCGCGACGTCGAGTTTGATGGGGCCAACCGGCGACTGCCAGTGCACGCCCGCGCCGGCACCGATTTTGATTTTCGGGTCGTTAATGAAGGCGTCGCCCGCATCGACGAAGGCTGCCGCCGCCCAGTCGGGTTTGAAGTAGTATTCGTATTCGAGGCTGCCGACAGCGAGGTAGCGGCCGCCGATGTTGTTGTCGCCTGCGTCGCGGCTGCCGATTTTTTCGTAGGCGTAGCCGCGGATGCTGCGGTCGCCGCCGGCGAAGTAGCGCATGCTTGGCGGGATGCGGTTGAAGTCGTTGGTCCAGGTGGCGCCGAGTGCGGTACGGCCAACGAGGCGGCTTTTTTCGCCCAGGGTTTGCAGGTAGCGACCGTCAATGTTGGCTTGCACGATGTTGACGTCGGAAAGCAGCGCTTTGCCCGCGCCCAGCACGCCGAAGCGGAACTGGTAGCCGTCTTTCGGGTTCAAGCGGTTGTTGGTCGAGGTGTAGGTCCACTGTGCCTGCGGGTAGAGGAGCAGGGTTTTGCCGTCGGTGAGGCCGATGGTGAATTTTTCCCAGGCGGTGGTGAGGCCGTAGCGGTGTTCCCAGTCGCCGCTGCGGTAGTTGTAGCCGCCTTCGCCAAAGGCACGGCGGCTGTCGTAGGTGTCGCGCTTGATGTGGCCGCCAAGGCGGAAGTAGTAGTAGTCGGTCGCCGGGTTCGCTGCCGGGATGCGGTAGAGGGCGTCCACGCTGCTGTTTTTGGTCGAGCCGTAGAGTTTGCTGCTGAATTGGTGGCCGCGGTCGTTGACCCAGCGGCGGTCGAATTCGAATTTGCCGCGCACGCCGCTGTCGGTGGAATAGCCGATGCCGAGGATGTAGTGTTTGTTTTCATCCATGGTCAGCTGACCTTTGATTGGCACGGTTTTGCGCTCGCGGTTGGGTTCGTCGTCAAGCATCGCTTCGGCGAAGTAGCCGCTGCCTTGCAGGTCTTGTTGCAGGGTGGCGACGTCGGAAGAAAGGTAAGGCTGACCGGGTTTGAACTGGACAAAGCGTTGCAGTAGGTCGGGTGAGAGCGGCACTTCGTTGAATTCGACGCTTTCAAAGGTGTAGCGCATGCCGCTATCGAAGATGAGCGAGACATCGGCGCTATTGGTGTCCGGGTTGACTTGGACGCTGTGTTCGCGGAAGGTCGCGTCAAAGTAGCCGCGCGCGCTGGCAAGGGCGGTAAAGCGCGCCTTGTAGGTTTCGTAGGTGTTGTGGTCAAGCGTTGTCCCCGATTTGAGCGGGTTTTCGGCGAGCAGTTCGCGGAATTTCTCGTCGCGTTCGGCTTCGCCGTTTACTTGGACGTTCACCTGGCCAAGTTTGGTCGCGGCATTTTGCGCCACGGTGTAGATGACGGTAATGCCGTCGGCGCTGTCATCGAGCTGCACATCGACTTGGGTGTGGTAGTAGCCGAAGGGTTGCTGCGAGCGACGAATTTCTTCGCGGCCGTTTTCGATGAGGTACTGCACGTAATCCGGCTGGTCAATCGTTTCGTTGACGATTTTGTTGAGCGAGAGGTAAACGTTGGCGTTGTCGCGCTGGGCGCTGTCGCTGATGCCGCGGATGTCGATTTTGCGGATGGTTTTACCTTCGAGTCGGGCAGCGGCAATCGCTGGCGCGGCAGGCTGCGCTGCGGGTGCGGTGTTTTTTTTCACGGCAACGGGTGCGGCTGTTTTTTTGGCAGCAGCAGGCGCAGCCGTTTTTTTACTGGCAGCGGCGGTCGCTTTGGCAGGGGTTTTGCCCTGGACGACGGGGGCGGTCAGGGTGAGCAGGCTAAGGCAAAGTGCGGCAAACAGCGGTTTGGTGTGCATGGTGTCATCCCGGTTGAAGTTGTCGCCAGCGCAGGCCGAGCGCGAGCAGGACGGCGAGGTAGGTCATAAAGCCGACGCCAACCAACAACAACAGGTCGCGTAGGCGCATGAAAGCGGTTTTTTCGAGCCAGAGGGCGGTGTCCCCTTGCAGGTAGGCGAGGACGGAAGCGAGAGCGGCATTGGCGAGCAAGACGCGCAGGATGAACCAAAGCGAGCCGCTTTTCAGGCTGGTACCGTCGCGGTAGAGGAAGTAGAGGAGCAGGCTCATGTTGGCGAGTGCGGCGACGCTGCTGGCGGCGGCGAGGCCGACGTGCGCGTAGTAATGGCTCAAGATGAGGGCGCAGAGGATGTTAAGCAGCATCGCGCTGATGCCTGCCTTGACCGGGGTTGTGGTGTCGTGGCGGGCGTAGAAGGCGGGGGCGAGGACTTTCACCATGATGTGAAAGAGCGCGCCGATGCCGTAGGCGCGCAGGCTGAGAACGGTCATTTCTACCGCCTGCGCATCGAAACGGCCACCGTAGAGCAGTCCGGCGATGATGGCAGGCGCCAACACTATCAGACCAACGGCGGCGGCGCTGCCGACGAGAAAGCCCCAGCGCAGCGCCCAGTCGAGGGTGAGGACAAATTGCGCCTCATCGGCGGCGGCGCGCAGCGCGCTGAGACGCGGCAGAATTACCGTGCCGAGGGCGACGCCAATCAGGCCAACCGGCAGTTCGACCAAGCGGTCGGAGTAATACAGCCAGGAAATGCTGCCGGTTACCAGCCACGAGGCGAGGTAGGTGTTAATCAACACGGTCAGTTGGCCGACGGAAGAACCAAACAGCGTCGGCAGCATCAATTTGAGGATGCGGCGCACGCCGCTGTGTCGCCAGCCCCAGCGCGGACGCAGCAGCATCCCGCATTTGTAGAGAAACGGCAGTTGCAATGCCAACTGCGCCACGCCACCGAGAAAGACCGCCCAGGCGAGTTCCATACCATACAAGCCGGCAGCGGGCGCGCCGTGGTAATGGCGCCAGAGTGCGGCGGCAATCAGGGTGATGTTGAGTAGCACCGGAGTCAGCGCCGGAATGCCAAACTGGCCAAAGGTATTGAGGACGCCGCCCGCCATCGCCGTCAGGGAAATCAGCAGGATGTAGGGAAACATCAAGCGCAGCATGTCGCGCGCGAGGAAAAACTGTTCCGGGCGTTCACTCAGCCCGCTTGCCACCAGGGTAATAATCGTGCCGGCAAAGAGGACGCCAACGGCAGTAATCAGCAGCAAAATGCCAAGCAACGTGCCGCTGGTGTGGCGCAGCAAGTCTTTTAACTGCTCCGGATGCTCGGTGCGGGTCGCGGAAAAAACGGGCACGAAAGCATTGGCAAAACTGCCTTCGGCGAAAAAACGGCGCAGGGTATTGGGAATGCGCAGTGCGGCATAAAACGCATCGGTTACCACGCCGTCAAAATAGCGCGCGACCAGCATGTCGCGCAGCAAGCCGAGGACGCGCGAGAGCAGCGTCATCACGGCAAAGACGGCAGAGGAGCGAGCGAGTGATGCCATCAGCACCAGCCCAGACGTTTACACAATTCGCCAATCAAATCAGCGCGGTTCATGCTGTAAAAATGCAGTGCCGGCACGCCTTCGCTGATAAGCCGTTCGCACATCTGCGCGACAATATCGGCGCCGTAATCACACAGCGCGGGCAAATCGTCCTGTAAGACTTCCAGCCGCTTGCGCAGCCAGCGCGGGATTTCCGCGCCGCAGGCGTCGGAGAAGCGGCTCAACTGGGTGAAATTGCTGATGGGCATGATGCCGGGGACGATAGGAATATCAATGCCCAGCGCCCGCGCCTCATCGCGGAAACGCAAAAACGCCTCGACATTATAGAAATACTGGGTAACGGCATCGGTCGCCCCCGCCATCACCTTGTCGCGGAAGGCGAGCAAATCGGCGGCAGGCGTATGCGCGCGCGGATGCACTTCAGGATAAGCGGCGACGAAAATACGCGCGTCGTCGCCCCACAATTCGCGCACATAAGAAACCAAATGCTGCGCCGTGGAAAAACCGGCATTTTCAAACGCGCCGGACGGCATATCGCCACGCAGCGCCATCAAGCGGTTGATGCCAAGCGCCTGATAATCATCGAGCAGCGAGCGAATATCGGCCTCGGTCGAGGCGACGCAAGTCAAATGCGGCATCACCGGCGGGCCATTTTCCGCGACCAGCCGCGCCACCAAATTCATCGTGCGGTCGCGCGTACTGCCACCGGCGCCATACGTCACCGAATAATACTCGCACTGCAAATACGCGAGCTCGCGGCGCACCGCGGCCAACTTCTCCGCACCTTCCGGCGTCGCCGTCGGAAAAAACTCACAACTGAGCGGAACCCTGCTCACAGCCACAAAATACCCCTTGGAATCAAATAAAAATTAACGCTTGAACTTGGCCGGCTTGATATAAAGCACCAGATTACTCTTGACCTTATAATCGCGCCCGTTCACATCACTAAAACGATAAAAGCCCTTGTCATCCTTTTTCGGCTCACTGCGGGCATACAGCACATCGCCCGCCATCATCTTCACCTCATAAAGACTCTGCTCGCTGCGCAACAAGGCGCAGGCCTGCAAAACAAGCGGCAACAAAATGAAAAACAACAATCTTTTCATGAAACAGAACCTAACTGGAAAAGCACAAAATTACGGCGGCGCAGTATAGCAGAGCGCTTCCGCCGCGTGTAGCGTGGGCGCAACTGCCTGGAAAATGAAAAAATGGTATAATCTGCACACCTAAAACCTTGAATAACTAGAGAGACTACATGGCAGAAAACCATACCACCGCGACCGCTTTCAGCAGCCTGCCCATCCATGCGGCAATCCAAGAAGCGCTGGAAGACAACCGCCTCACCCACACCACGCCGATACAAGAAAAAACCCTGCCGCTAACCTTGAGCGGGCACGACGTGATGGGACTGGCGCAGACCGGGACCGGCAAAACCGCTGCCTTTCTCATCTCCCTCTACCATTACCTGCTCACCAACCCCGTCCACCCCAAAGCCAAAGGGCCGTGGGCCATCGTCCTTGCGCCGACGCGCGAACTGGCCGTACAAATCAAAAAAGACGCCGACCAAATCGGCGCCTACACCGGGTTGAACAGCCTTGCCATCTACGGCGGCGTTAGCATGGAACACCAGCGCAACCTGCTCGAAAACGCGCCGATAGACATCATCATCGGCACGCCGGGACGCATCATCGACCTCTACAAACAAAAAGTCATCCGCCTGAAAAACATCGAAGTCTGCGTACTCGACGAAGCCGACCGCATGTTTGACCTCGGCTTCATTGACGACGTGCGCTACCT
>CAUVOF010000044.1:0-17440 GCA_963553325.1 uncultured Cardiobacterium sp. | reverse complement strand
AATACCACTTCGACCCCGGCGGCGCGGCGGACGGCATCACCGTCAACATCCCGCTCCCGGCGCTGAATGCGCTGGACGCGCGCGCCTTCGAGCGCCTCGTGCCAGCAATGCTGCCGGCGAAAATCGAAGCGCTGCTGCGCGCCCTGCCAAAAGTATGGCGGCGCCAACTCGTCCCCATTCCCGCCTTCGCGCAAGCGGTAAGCGAACGCATCGCGGGCGACGACACCCCGCTGCACACCGCCATCCGTGCCGCTGTGTACGCCATCAAAGGCACCGACATCCCCGAAGACGCCTTCGACGAGACGAAAATCGACGACCACCACCGCATGAACTACCGCCTGCTGGACGCGAAAAACCAGCCGATAGCAGAGAGCCGCGACCTCGCCGCTTTGCAGGCGCAGTACAGCGACAGCGCCGCCGCCCAATTCCGCCGCCGCAGCCAAAGCCGCCACGCCGACGACGCCCCCGTCACCGACTGGCACTGGGACGAACTGCCCGCACAAGAAACCCTGACGAACGGCATCACCGGCTACCCGGCGCTGACCCTGGAAGACGGCCAAATCCGCCTGCGCCTGCACGACGACCCCGAACGCGCGGCAGCCGCGCATCACGCCGCCACGCACGCCCTGCTCGCCGACAAACTGCAAGCCAAAATCAAATACCTGCGCAAAAACCTGCCCGGCTACACGCAAATGGCGCTGCACTACCGCAAAATCGGCAGCGACAGCACCCTTGCCGACGACATCATCGCCCGCCTGCTTGAGCACGTCTGCCTACAAGACGGCATCCCGCGCACACGCGCCGCCTGGGAAGCGGCACTCACCCGCGGCGAGCGCGACCTCATCCCCGCCGCCAGCGAGCTTGCCGCCAAACTGACGCGCATCCTCGCCGCCTACAGCGACGCCAAACAACAACTGCAAAACCTCAAACAGCCCGCCATCAAAGCCGACATCGCCGCGCACCTGGAGCGCCTCATCTACCCCGAATTTATCCGCGACAGCGACAGCCGCGACCTCGACCTCATCGACCGCGCCCTCGCCGCTACGCTGAAACGCATCGAAAAAGCGCGCCTCGACCCGCTAAAAGACCTGCAACGCCAACAAGACCTCGCGCCGTGGGAAGCGACCCTGCAACAAACGCTTGCCAAACACGGCATGACGCGCGCGACGCAACCCCCGCCACGCGGCACCCCCGCCAGCACCCGCGCGGCGCTGCTGGACTACTGGCGGCTGACAGAAGCCTGGCGCATCCAGACCTACGCACAAGAACTGGGCAGCCCGCTCAAAGCCTCGCCAAAACGCCTGCAAGAAGCGGCGGATAAATTACGTTAGGGCGATATACATACACGAACCCCGCTACCGCGTATGTAAACGCACGGTTTGCAGGTTAGGCTGCTGACAGCAAACCATTAAAAAGACGACAGAACGCGGGGCAGTGCGGTTTTTTCAGGCGCCAAAATCGCCTACACTGCCCGCGCCGCGCGCCAGCGTGGCACAAACACACAACATCGGGAGATACCCATGAAACAACACATCCTGACCGCTATCGCCACCCTTTCCCTACTCACCGCCTGCGGCGGTGGTGGCGACGATAACGCCCCGGCAGACAAGCCCAACAACAATACCGCTGGCAAAACCTATTTCATGCCAGACGATCCGGTCGAGCCTGATGGCGACGATGCCTGGAACGACTACAACGGCTACACCCTGAGCCGCAACGGCAGCACCTTCGTCAATAGTCGCTTCGGTAAAGGGACAACCGTCAATACCGCCTCTGTGCCAAAAGGCTTTGCCGAGTTTCCGGCACAAATGAGCTTTGACCACAAAAAAGGGGGCAGCACCAAGGAAAACGTGAACGTCCGCTCCTATCAAGGCTTTTATTCCGGCGTCTTTGCTATTGGTGGCACGGGTAACTTGGTCAGAAGCCTGGAAGTCGATGCGGCCGGTCTTCCTTATTTGGAGCCGACCAAAACCCTGCCCAACGCGGGCAAGGCGACTTACAGTGGCCGCGCCTTTGATACAGATCCGGCGCATGATGCCACCCTGCGCTACACCATCGACTTCGGTCGCCGCCGTGGCTCCGGTGAAATCAGCGCTTCACGCGGCCTGGGTCGCATGACCTTGAACGAAGCGCCAATCAAGCACTACAGCGGGGAAGAGAGTGAGTTCGGCACCATGGCAACGTTCGGCGTCAAAGGCAGCCGCACCCTGGACGGCAGCAATAACCGCGGCACTTACGCACTCGCCCTTGCCGGGCCGAATGCTGAGGAAATCGTCGGTTATGCCGATATTGATGATGACCACGAGTTGAGCCTTCACGGTACACGCGGCGCAATCAGCCAATAAGCAGCGGTTTTCCGCAAAAAATCCCGGTTTGCACCGGGATTTTTGTTTTTAGACAGGGCGAGGGCAAAGAAGCGACGGGTCATGCCTGTTCGATATGGGCGTCGATGGTGACGGGGCAGTTCAATGTGTTGGCGATGTAGCAATCGCGGTGGGCGTCGTGGTGCAGGGCGAGGGCAAGTGCCGGGTCGGAAGCGGCGCTGATGGTAACGCGCGGTTTGAGGCGGATGGCGGTCATGCGGCCTGCGGCTTCGTTCATGTCGGCTTCGGCGTCGTCTGTGTAGGCGAGGACGGTGATGCCGTGGTCGGCGCAGTGGTGCAGGTACCAGAGTTTGTGGCAGGCGGAGGCGGCGGCGAGCAGCAGTTCTTCGGGGTTCCAGCGGGCGGGGTCGCCACGGTAGGCGGGGTCGGCGGAGCCGGGGATGTCCGCTTTGCCGGGGGCGCGGTGGGTGTGGTTGCGGCTGTAGGCGGTGTAGTGCGCTGTGCCTGCGCCGAGGTTGCCCGTCCATTCGGTACGGGTGTGGTAGTGGTGGGTTTTGGCTTTCATGGGGTCAGGTTTTTGTCCGGGGTTTGTAGGCGGGTTAAAGATATGGAGGCAGGTTATGTAGTGGTTTGGTTTACCCCCACCCCAGCCCTCCCCCGCTGCGGGCTGCGCCCTGCGGGGGAGGGAGCCGTTCGGTGGTCATTGCGGCTGCGGTGGGGCAAGCCTCACCCTACGGGTTTTTCAGCAGCGGCTGGAAGTGTTCTTGCCAGATTTGCGGGGTTAAGGCGCCTGCATGGCGGTAACGGATGGTGCCGTCGGCGTCGATGAGGTAGGTCTCCGGCGCGCCATAGACGCCCAAATCGGTAATCAGCGTGCCGTTTGCGTCGCGCAGGCTCAGGCGGTAGGGGTTGCCGTGGCGGGCGAGGAAGGCGGTGGCGTCGGCGATTTCGTTGGTGTTGTCCGCCGGCCAGTTGATGCCGACGATGGGGATGGTTTTGCCCAGTTGTAAGAGGTAGGGGTGTTCGTCGTGGCAGGCGGGGCACCAGCTGCCCCAGATGTTGAGCAGGTAGGGTTCACCTTGTGGCAGGTCGGCGCTGGTGTGGCGTTGTTGGTCGCTCTCCAGCGCGGGCAGGTCGATGGCAGGCAGGGTTTTGCCGGTGGTGACAGACGGCAGTGCCTGCGGGTCTTTGCCGAGGCCGCTGACAAAGAGGGCGATGAGCGCGACGAAGGCGGCGAGCAGGGTGATAGCGAGGGTTTTGCGGTTCATGGGGCTGTGGTGTTTTGGTAATTGGGAGAGTGGAAGCTGCTTACGTCGTCTGGGGGTGCGGTCGCTGTGCGGATTATTTGCTGCCCCCACCCTGTCCCTCCCCCACGGGGGAGGGGGTAGTCGGCGGATTCATGCCGCTTTCCGGTGCGGGAGGGCGGCGAGCGCGGCGCCTGCGGCCATGAGCAGCGCGCCGAGCCAGATCCAGAGGACGAAAGGCTTGTATTGCAGGCGCACCGCCCAGGTGTCGGCGTTGATGGCTTCGCCGAGGGCGAGGTAGAGGTCGTGCGTGGGGGTGATGTGGCGCGCGCTTTCGGTCATCGGCATGGTGCTGCTGTGGTAGTTGCGTTTGCTGGGCAGGAGGACGGTAACGGGGGTGCCGTCGCTTTTTTGTACGAGGATTTTGCCGACGGTGGCGGTGTAGTTCGGCCCTTCGCGCGTTTCTAAATCGACCAGCGTCAGGCGGTAGCCGGCGAAGTCGAGGACGCTGCCGCGTTTCAGGCTGTGGTCTTGTTCGTTGCTGTAGAGGCCGGTGGCGGTGATGCCGAGCGCGGTGATGAGGTAGCCGAGGTGGGCGAGGGTCATGCCGCTGTAGGCGTGGGTGATGGGCAGGCGGTGGCGCAGGCGGTCGGTGGTGTCCACGATGATGGCGGCGGCGGCGGTCATCGCGGCGAAGACGGCAAGCGCGGTGCGGATTTGCCAGGTGTCGGCGAGGGTGAGGGTGAGCAGGGTGGCGGCGAGGGCCAGCGCGAGTACGGCGGCAAGGCGCGGCACGAGGCGGCGGGCGCGGTCGTTTTTCCAGCGCAGGAGCGGGCCGATGCCGAGGAGGATGAGGCTTGCGAGCGCGAGCGGCACGATGAGGCGGTTGTAGTAGGGGGCGCCGACGGAGATTTTACCGAGATTGAGGCTGTCGGCGGCGAGCGGGTAGAGGGTGCCGGTGAAGACGATGAGGCAGGCGCCGGTCATCAGCCAGTTGTTGGCGAGGATGCCGGTTTCGCGCGAGAGCAGGGCGTAGGGCGCTCGGCTAGCGAGCGCGGGCGCGCGCTGGATGAGGAGGATGAGCGCGGGCAGGGTGATGGCGACGAGCAGGGCGAGGATGTAGATGCCGCGCGCCGGGTCGGCGGCGAAGGCGTGGACGGAGGTGAGGACGCCGGAGCGGACGAGGAAGGTGCCGATGAGGCTCAAGCTGAAGGCGAGGATGGCGAGCAGCGCCGTCCAGGTGAGGAAGGCGCCGCGTTTTTCGCTGACGATGAGGCTGTGCAGCAGCGCGGTACCAATCAGCCACGGCATGAGCGAGGCGTTTTCCACCGGGTCCCAGAACCACCAGCCGCCCCAGCCAAGTTCGTAGTATGCCCAGTAGCTGCCGAGCGCGATGCCGAGGGTCAAGGCGAGCCAGGCGGCGAGCGTCCACGGGCGGGCGCGGCGCAGCCAGAGGGTATCGAGCCGCCCTTGCCAGAGTCCGGCGACGACGAAGGCGAAGGCGACGGCAAAGCCGACGTAGCCGGTGTAGAGCAGCGGCGGATGGAGGATGAGGCCGGGGTCTTGCAGGAGCGGGTTGAGGTCGGCACCGTCGAAGGGCGCGGGCAGGGCGCGGCTGAAGGGGTTTGACGTGAAGCCGATGAAGGTGATGAAGCCGAGGCTGATGGCGCCGAGGACGGCGAGGATTTTCGCGCGCAGGTCGTCCGGTAGCGCCTTGCTGCGCACGGCAAGCGCCGCGCTCCACAGCCCCAGGATTTCTATCCAGAGGAGCAGTGAGCCTTCATGCCCGCCCCAGACGGCGGTGAGGCGGTAGTACCACGGCAGCAAGCTGTTGCTGTGCGCTGCGATGTAGCGCACCGCGAAGTCGTTGGCGATAAAGCCGTAGCCGAGGGCGGCGATGCTGAAGGTGAGCAGCGCGCTTTGCGTTTTCGCGGCGCTGACGGCAAGGGCGCAGGCGGTACGGCGGTCGGCGCAGAAGGTCGGCAGGAGGGCTTGCAGGAAGGCCACCGCGCCCGCCAGCCACAGGGCGTAGTGTCCGGTTTCGACGATCATCGGGCGGCGCTCCAGACTGTTGCGGCTTTGGCGGAAAGGTTTATCCCTGCCCCCACCCCCCGGTTCCCATGAAAAAGGCGGCCGCCTTTTTCATGGGTGCCCTCGCCCCTCCCCCACGGGGGAGGGGGAAAATCGGCAGGCATGCGGACTTTTGTTTTCGTTCGTCGCTTCGGCGCTGCTTCTATTTGTGTAGCACGCAACGGCTGGTCGAATAGCGGAAAGGCTCCCTCCTCCGTGGGGGAGGGCTGGGGTGGGGGCAGCAAACAAGAGGCAGGCGAAATTTTGTCCCCGGCTGTTCGCCTTGTTTCGGTATCCGTCATAGTTTTGAAAAAATTTTATTTTTGCTGGCTCTGGTGCTGGTAGCCGCTGCGCTGCATGTCTGCCTGTACCTCCGGCGGCATGTAGTTCTCGTCGTGCTTGGCGAGGATTTCATCGGCACGGAAAACGCCGTCCGCGCCGAGCGTGCCGCGCGCAATCACCCCCTGTTTCTCGCGGAACAGGTCGGGCAGGATGCCGGTGTAAGTGACGGCAAGCGACGGATGCTGAAAATCGGTGATGCGAAAACGCACGGTAAGGCTGTCGCCTTCGCGCACGAGTGAATGCTCCTCGACCATGCCGCCAACGCGGATGCCGGGCTGCTCCAGCGGCACCGCCTTTTCGGCGACGCTTTGCAGCGAATAGTAGTGGTTCAGATCGTTTTGCATCGCGTAGAGCAGCAGCGCGACGGCGGCGGCGAAAGTGGCGAAAATCAGGCTGATGAGAGTTAGGCGTTTCTTTTTAGCGGGCGTCATCGTGGCGTTTTAACGTGTCGAGGGTGTGGCGCAGGCGGCGTTGGCGGCGGGCGGCATAAAAATGAATGGCGACGAGGGCGGCAAGCGTCAGGCCGTATGCCGTCCAGACATAGACGCCATGCGTGCCCATGCGGAAAAAATCACTGAGGCTGGCGAAGCTCATCTAGCCCTCCAACTGCCGCTGGATGCGGTGTTCCAAAATCAAATTGCCGATGGCGCGCAGCATATAGACCGCAAACAGCGCATAAAAAGCGACGAGCATGACGACCAGCGGCCACAGCATCGCGCCATGGATGGACGGGCCGCCGGCGCGGAAGAGCGTCGCGCCCTGGTGCAGCGAATTCCACCACAGCACCGAATAATGAATGATGGGGATGTTAATCACGCCGACGATGGCGAGAATGGCGGCGAGGCGGTCGGCCTGGTCGCGTTCCTCAATACTCGCCTGCAACAACATATAGGCGAGATAGAGAAAGAGCAGAATCAGCTCGGAAGTCAGGCGCGCGTCCCACGTCCAAAACGTGCCCCAGGTCGGCTTGCCCCAAATTGCGCCGGTTACCAAAGCGATGGCGGTCATCAACGCACCATAGGGCGCGGCGGCGCGGGCAAAAAAGGCGGCAATGCGGCTGCGCCAGACGAAAAACACCAGTGATGCGGCGGCGAGCATCACATAAACGCTCATGGAGAGCATCGCCGCCGGTACATGAATGTAAATAATGCGGAAACTGTTCTTCTGCTGATAATCCATCGGCGCAAAAGCCAGCCCCCAAACGAGGCCGACGACAAAAAGCGTCCAAGCGAGGGGCGCAAGCCACGGCAACAGCACGGCGCTCAGGCGCTCAAAACCAGCGGGGCTGAGCTGGCGTTGCGCCCATTTGTGCAGGAAATTCATGAGATAGCCAATGATGATTCAAGACGTTAGGGGAGAAAATAGCGATACACCGAGAGCCTCAGACAAGGCGCGCCGCTGAAGACAGTACGCATTTGTACTGCGCGGATTTCCCTAGAAAATGGCTGCGCCATTTTCTAGTGTGCCCGGTCAAGCGGCGCAACACCGCATGAGGCTTTCGAGGGATGGCTATAAGTGGCGCGCATTATACAGGGCAGGCAACGTGCAGGAAGGGCATAAAACCGGTGATAAGGCGCAGTTTTTCTGATGAACCACCGTGGAAACATCGCAGACACACACAGAAAAACACAAAAACCACAACGAAAAACACACAAAACTGTATGAAATGCAATAAAATTGCGCAAATAATCGCACACACCGCACAAAATGCGGATATTGCGCATGCCATCTGTGAAAACAGGAGAAAAATATCAACAACAATTGCCTAAGATAGCCCGCGAAAGAAAGGAAACCTTCCACTTTCACTATCCAAAAAGCAAACAGGAGAAATCTCATGGCCTTTAATCTGAAAAATCGTCATCTGCTGAGTCTGGTGCATCACAGTGAACGGGAAATCAATTACCTGCTTGACCTTGCCCGCGATTTAAAACGCGCCAAATACGCTGGCACCGAGCAGCCCAAACTGACCGGCAAAAATATTGCCCTCATCTTTGAAAAAACATCTACTCGTACCCGTTGCGCTTTTGAAGTCGCCGCCTATGATCAAGGGGCAAAAGTAACCTATATCGGCCCCGGTTCCTCACAAATTGGCCACAAAGAAAGCATGAAAGATACCGCGCGCGTATTGGGCAGAATGTATGACGCCATCGAATACCGTGGTTTTAGCCAAAAAATCGTCGAAGAATTGGCTGAATATGCAGGCGTTCCCGTCTTTAATGGCTTGACCGACGAATTCCACCCGACGCAAATGCTCGCTGATGTACTAACGATGATTGAAAACAGCGACAAACCGCTAAAACAAATCAAATACGTCTATATCGGCGATGCGCGTAATAACATGGGCAATTCCTTATTGCTGATTGGCGCCAAACTCGGCATGGACGTGCGCATCTGCGGGCCAAAATCGCTATTGCCGGAAGATAAATTGGTCAAAATGTGCGAGGGCTTTGCTAAAGAAAGTGGTGCACGCATTACCGTTACCGATGACATCGACAAAGCAGTTAAAGACGTTGATTTCATCCATACCGACGTTTGGGTATCGATGGGCGAGCCACTGGAAAGCTGGGGCGAACGCATCAAGATTCTTCTGCCCTACCAAGTTACCCCTGAACTGATGAAACGCAGCGGCAATGCCAACGTCAAATTCATGCACTGCCTGCCCGCCTTCCACAATAGCGAAACTAAAGTCGGCAAAGAAATCGCCGAAAAATATCCCGAATTGAAAAACGGCATTGAAGTTACCGAAGACGTTTTTGAATCGCCGCAGAATATCGCCTTCGAGCAGGCAGAAAACCGCATGCACACTATTAAAGCGGTGATGTATGCCAGCCTGATTTAATAAGGAGCGAATCATGAGAATTGTTATTGCCTTGGGCGGTAACGCGCTTTTGCGACGCGGCGAACCGCTCACTTTTGAAAACCAGCGGCAAAATATCAAAATTGCCTGCGAACAAATTGCCAAAATATTCCCCAATAACGAATTGGTGATTGCACATGGCAATGGTCCGCAAGTTGGTCTGCTTGCCTTACAGGGCGCGGCTTACAAAGACGTGCCAACTTATCCGCTGGATGTATTGGGTGCAGAATCCGTCGGCATGATTGGCTATATGATTCAGCAAGAATTGGGCAATCTCGTGCCGTTTGATGTACCGCTTGCGACATTGCTCTCGCAAGTAGAAGTGGATAGAAATGATCCTGCCTTTAAACATCCAACCAAACCCATTGGCCCGGTTTATACCAAAGAAGAAGCCGAGCAATTGGCGAAAGAAAAGGATTGGACCATTGCGCAAGATGGTGACAAATATCGGCGCGTGGTTCCCAGCCCCTTGCCGAAACGTATCTTTGAAATTCGTCCGGTGAAATGGCTTTTAGAACACGGCAGCATTGTTATTTGCGCCGGTGGCGGCGGTATTCCAACCTATTACGATGAACAACACAATCTGCACGGCGTGGAAGCGGTTATCGACAAAGACCTTTGCTCTGCCCTACTCGCCGAAAATCTCGATGCGGATTTATTCGTTATTGCAACCGATGTTTCTGCTACCTTTATCGATTGGGGTAAAGAAAGCCAAAAAGCGATTGCCAAAGCGCATCCCGATGCGATTGCGGAAATTTCGTTTGCCGCTGGTTCGATGGGGCCAAAAGTACAGGCTGCCATTAACTTTGCTCGCCATAGTGGTCGTGATGCAGTCATTGGCTCGCTTTCTGACATTGTTGATATTGTCAAAGGAAAAGCCGGCACACGCATTACGCGGCAAACAGAAGGCATTTCCTATTACTAAACAACGGCAAAGGCGGGCGATAAAATTGCCCGCCTTGAACAAAATGCAATCAAGGAATTATTTATGGAAAAGGTTAAAAGAAAATTTGACTTCCCTTCCGCGTTCAGTATTTTGTTTGTCATCCTGATTATCGCAGTAATACTGACCTGGGTTGTCCCGTCGGGTTCTTATTCCAAACTGACTTATGACGAACACAATAACGTTTTTGTGGTACACGCCTGGCAGCAGGAAAACGTGACTTATCCCGCTACGGAAGAAACCCTGGAAAAACTAAATATCAAAATTGAATTGGCAACCTTCACCGAAGGCATTATTAAAAAACCGGTTGCCATTCCGGGTACGTATCAGCGGGTACAGCAAAATCCGAAAGGCGTAAGCGATGTCGCCATTAGCATGGTACGCGGTACGATTGAGGCTGCCGATATCATGGTTTTTATCTTCGTGCTTGGTGGCATGATAGGTGTCATTAACTGTACCGGCGCGTTTAACTCCGGCCTAATGGCATTGGCGCGGCGCACCAAAGGCCACGAATTTATGATTGTCTTTAGTGTTTCCGTGCTGATGGTCATTGGTGGCACGACCTGCGGTATCGAAGAAGAAGCGGTCGCCTTCTATCCCATTTTGGTACCGGTTTTTGTTGCTTTGGGTTATGACGCGATTATCTGCGTTGGCGCGATATTCCTCGCCTCATCGATGGGAACGGCATTCTCAACCATTAACCCGTTTTCCGTCGTTATCGCCTCAAACGCCGCCGGCATTCCCTTTACCCACGGCATGGGATTCCGCTTTATCGGATTAGTCTTGGGCGCAGCTTGTGTTATCTATTATCTCTATTGGTATGGCAAGAAAGTCAAAGCGAATCCTGAATTCTCTTACACTTACGCCGAGCGGGAGAGTTTTATCGAGCAATACATGAAAGGATTTGACCCCAATACCGTGGTTGAATTCACCTGGCGGCGAAAAATTATTCTGACGCTATTCTGTATTGCCTTCCCGATTATGGTTTGGGGTGTTATGGCGGGTGGCTGGTGGTTCCCGCAGATGGCGGCTTCCTTCCTCACCATTACCATTATTATCATGTTTATTTCTGGCCTGACGGAAAAAGAAATTGTTAATTCTTTTACGCATGGTGCATCTGAATTGGTTGCTGTGTCGCTCATTATCGGCATGGCGCGCGGTGTAAACCTTGTATTGGAAGAAGGCATGATTTCGGACACCATTCTGCATTACACCTCGCAATTGGTGAGCGGAATGCCGCCTAGTCTGTTTATTCTTGGCCAATTGGTTGTCTTCATCTTCCTCGGTTTGGTTGTGCCTTCCTCTTCAGGGCTGGCGGTACTTGCCATGCCAATCATGGCGCCACTCGCCGATGCGGTCGGTATCCCGCGCTTTATCGTGGTATCGGCTTATAACTGGGGGCAATATGCCATGCTCTTCCTCGCACCAACGGGACTGGTATTGGTTACCCTGCAAATGCTGAATATTCCTTTCAATAAATGGGTGAAATTTGTCATGCCGATGATAGGTGCGCTACTAGCTATTGGGGCGACGTTATTGGTCATTCAGGTTTCTCTCTATAGTCGCTAATCTAGCCCACCAGGCTGCCGCTAGTCGGCAGCCTTTAACCATTCCGCCTTTCGACAAAAAGGAGTTATTTATGCCGAAAGACAAACTGCTGGATAATATCAACACAAGGATTCTGCGCGCCCTGCAAAAAAGCGGTCGCCTGCACAATAATGAACTGGCACAGGAAATTGGACTTTCTAATTCTGCCTGTCTGCGCCGTGTCAATGTTCTCGAAGAAAATGAGGTTATCGACCGCTATGTTGCTATCCTCAATCCACAGAAAATTGGCTGTCAGCTTGTCGCCTATATTTTTGGCTCTTTTTCTGAAGAAGATATGCAGAAGAGAGAGCGCTTCATCTTTGAAATGAAGCTTATCCCCAATATTCTCGAATGCCATTTAATGGCGGGCGATTATGATTTTATTGTCAAATTGCGCGTTGCCGATTTAGATGAGTTTCACCAGATTAAAACCAAATATTTCAACAAGGATGTTGGTGTGAAAAATATCAAATCGGAGGTAGTGCTGAAAACGGTCAAGGACACGACCGAGTTGCCGCTGTAACGGCTTTTTTACCGCTCGCGGTTGCGACCCATACCGATTGCTCGTTTGATGCGGCTATAATGCGCGCCGTTTTTTCATTCCTATATCAACATGACGCAACTGCTAAAACACGTTTATATCGAAACCTACGGCTGCCAAATGAACGAATACGATTCGTCGAAAATGCTCGCCGTGCTCAAGGTTTCGCATGGCATTACCCCGGTCGATACGCCGGAGGAAGCCGATATTTTGCTGCTCAACACCTGTTCTATCCGCGAGAAGGCGCAGGAAAAGGTGTTCTCACAAATTGGCCGCTGGAAGCCGCTCAAGGACGCGAAACCGCATGTGATCATCGCCGTCGGTGGCTGTGTTGCCTCGCAGGAAGGCGAGGAGCTGCGCCGCCGCGCGCCGGCGGTCGATGTGGTGTTCGGGCCGCAGACGCTGCACCGCCTGCCCAATCTCATCAGCGAGGCGCAGGAAAAACGCGACGGCGTGGTCGATGTCTCTTTCCCGGAAATCGAAAAGTTTGACCACCTGCCGGAACCGCGCGCCGAAGGGCCAACCGCGTTTGTTTCCGTGATGGAAGGCTGCTCGAAGTACTGCACCTTCTGCGTTGTCCCTTACACGCGCGGCGAGGAAGTGAGCCGCCCGTTTGACGATGTCATTGCCGAATGCGCCTCGCTTGCCGCGCAAGGCGTGCGCGAAATCAACCTGCTCGGCCAGAACGTTAATGCCTATCGCGGCGCGCTCTTTGACGGCGGCACTGCCGATTTGGCGCTGCTCATCGAATACGTTGCCGCCATTGATGGCATTGATCGCGTGCGCTTTACCACTTCGCACCCGGTGGAGTTCACCGACAATTTGATTGAGGTTTATCGCCGCGTGCCGCAGCTCGTCAGCCACCTGCATTTGCCGGTGCAAAGCGGCTCGGACAAGGTGCTGGCGCTGATGAAGCGCGGCCACAAGGCGGCGGAGTACAAGGAAAAACTGGCGCGGCTACGCGAGATTCGCCCGAATATCAGTTTTTCTTCGGATTTCATCGTTGGCTTCCCCGGCGAGGAAGATGCCGATTTTGAGGCGACGATGCAGTTGATTGAGGATGTCTTCTACGACACCTCGTTCAGCTTTATTTACAGCCCGCGTCCCGGTACGCCGGCGGCGGCGATGCCTGACCGCATTCCGATGGAAGTGAAAAAGGCGCGGCTTGCCCGCTTGCAGGCGCGTATTTTGCAGATGGCAGCGCAGATTTCTGCCGATATGGTCGGCAGCGAGCAGTGGGTGCTGGTCGATGGTGTCTCGAAAAAAAGCGCGAAAGAGGTTTGCGGCCGCACCGAGAACAATCGCGTCGTCAATTTCCAGGCGCCGCAGTCGCTCATCGGCCGCTTCGCCAAGGTGCAGATTACCGCCGCTTACAAAAACTCGCTGCGCGGCCGCCTGATTGAGGCGGAAGGGCAGCGCACACCGCAGCGCTACGGTGCCTGATATGGCGCAGCAACACGTTCTCGCGTTCCAGCTCGCGCCGCAAGACCAAACCCGCCTCGGCGAGCTGGTCGGGCAGATGAATGCGCATTTGCGCCTGATTGAAGAGCAGTTGCAGGTGCAGATTGGCAACCGCGGCCATCTCTTTCAGGTCGAAGGCGACGAGGGGCGCTGCGCCCAGGCGCGTTTCGTCATCGAAAATCTCTACGCGCAGACTGGCAGCGGCGTGCTGAATGCCGATGATGTCCACCTCGCCCTGCGCGATGCCGGCGCGACGCTCGCCGGGGAAATCGCCGCGCGCGACGAGGGCAAAGACATCCGCATCGAAACGCGGCGCGGCACAATTAGCGGGCGCGGCTCGAATCAGCGCCGTTATCTGCGTCGCATCTTTGAGCATGCGGTTAATTTCGGCATCGGCCCGGCGGGCACGGGCAAGACCTATCTCGCCGTTGCCGCCGCCGTTTCCTATCTCGCCGAAGACAAAGTACGCAAGCTGGTGCTGGTGCGCCCAGCGGTGGAAGCGGGCGAGCGCCTCGGCTTCCTTCCCGGCGACATGACACAAAAAGTTGACCCCTATCTGCGCCCGCTCTACGACGCGCTGAACGATATGCTCGGCGGCGAGCGCGTCGCCAAGCTGATGGAGCGCGGCGTCATCGAAATCGCGCCGCTTGCCTTCATGCGCGGTCGTACCCTGAACGACGCCTTCATCATCCTCGATGAGGCGCAAAACACCACGGTGGAGCAGATGAAGATGTTTCTCACCCGCCTCGGCTTCGGCTCGACGGCGGTCATCACCGGCGACGCGACACAAATCGACCTACCGCGCGGCGTTACCAGCGGCCTGAAACACGCCGCGCGCATCCTCGAAGGCGTGGACGGCATTTCCTTTACCCGCTTTGTCGCGCAAGACGTGGTGCGTCATCCGCTGGTGCAACGCATCGTCGAAGCCTACGCCGCCGCCGAACAACCTGATGAAAACCCGAAAACATGAGCCTGACTATTGACTATCAGACCGAAGAACTCGGTAACGACGAGCGTTTCCCGAGTGAAAAACGCCTGCAACGCTGGCTGGAAACCGCACGCGCAACACTTGCCATTGAAGAAGCACTGGAGCTGACCATCCGCCTCGTCGATAACGACGAAATGCAGGAGCTGAACCGCGAATACCGTGGCAAGGATTACCCGACCAACGTTCTCTCTTTCCCCTGCGACTGGGATTTGCCGGAGGAACCGCGCCTGTTGGGCGACGTGGTGATTGCCGCCGCCGTCGTCAACCGCGAGGCGAAGGAGCAGAAAAAAACGATGGAAGCGCATTGGGCGCACATCGTCATTCACGGTTTCCTGCATCTGCTCGGTTACGACCACATCGAAGACGAGGAAGCAGAAAAAATGGAAAACACCGAACGCGAAATCCTCGCCAAACTCGGCTACGCCGACCCCTACGCGGAAACGCCCGCGCCGGTGGAGGGCTGACGATGGCGGGCGGATTCTTCGCGCTGCTGGACGACGTCGCCTCGCTGCTCGATGACGTCGCGGCGATGACCAAAATCGCCACCAAAAAAACGGCGGGCGTACTCGGCGATGACCTCGCGCTCAACGCCAACCAGCTCACCGGCATCCAGGCAAGCCGCGAACTGCCGATTATTTGGGCGGTGAGTAAAGGTTCATTGCTCAATAAAGCGCTCATCGTCCCCGTCGCCTTTCTCTTGAGCGCCTTTCTGCCTGCTGCCGTGCCGCTGGTGCTGATGATTGGCGGCGCCTACCTTTGCTACGAAGGCGTTGAAAAAATCCTGCACCGCCTGCTGCACCACGGCGAAGCAGACGCGGCAGTTGGCACGGACAACCGCGACCCGGCACAAATTGAGCAGGAAAAAATCCGCGCCGCCATCCGCACCGATTTCATCCTTTCGCTGGAAATTATCGTCATCGCGCTCGCCAGTTTCGTTGGCAAGCCGCTTTTGACGCAAATCCTCGGTCTCTCTGCGGTGGCGCTGATTCTCACCGCCGCCGTTTACGGCGTGGTCGCGCTGATAGTAAAAATGGATGACCTCGGCTTGTATTGGGCGCGCTGCCGCCATCGCTTGCTGCAATGGGCAGGGCGAGCGCTGCTGTGGTTTGCGCCAAAACTGCTGAAAGCGCTGTCGGTAGCGGGTACGGCGGCGATGTTTATCGTCGGCGGACATCTTTGGGTGGAGAACATCGGCGCCCTGCACCACCTCGCGCAACATTGGACGCAGGGACTGGGCGGTTTTGCCGCATGGTGGGTCGATGCGACGCTTTCCGTTGCTGTCGGTAGTGTGGTGGGGTTCGCGCTTTATGCGGCAACGGCTGTTTTGAGCAAAATTCGCAACAAACGCCGCTAAAATTACGCTTGGCTCAAGCGCTTACGGCTGGGGCAAAGCGCTTGCTTTTCGGTTACGATAATGTATGATTATTCACCTTAACGTAAGTTAATCCCCCTAAACTAACCTGCTATGGAGATACCTATGCAACGGAAAATGATAAAGCCGCAATGGATGCTGTCCGTACTCAGCATTGCCTTGCTTAGTGCCTGTGGTGGCGACACCATCGTTGGTCATGACAACCACATTGGCTTCCTTACCCCACCGAAAGGTTCAGATGCTGATAAAGAGCGGGAAAAACAACAAGGCACGCCACCGAAGGTAATTGATAGAAACGATCCTGCGATGAGCAAATTCCTGACCGATGGCCAGGAAGGCATTGGTCAGCAATTAAGCCCGACGGTTGTTTCTGTCGATAACAACGGCAACGGTAAAATCGACAATACCGACCGTTTGGGCTATGACCAGCCGGGTATCGTCAGTGAAATTTGTGCGAAAAGCAAATGTAGTGCTTTGCCCAAAAATAAAGACGAAAAAGATGAGAGTGGTCTTGATCCGGTCATGATGCAGGACATTAACGGTACCTTCCATATGGTTGTTGCGACCGGTACCATTGATGGTAATGCCAATATCCCGAAAGATGCTGGTATCAGCAAAATTACCCGCAAGCGCGTCAATGGAGAATTGCAAGATTTCGGTGGTTCTATTGGTCGTGAATTCAACGAAGTGCTGTTGTTTGCCAACCCGACGCTGATTCAGAACAAACAACAATACCTGTCTTCCTACTTCCGTAACCCTTCTGCCGCGGGTTGGAGCTACCAAACTTTCGGTAATTTCTTCGGTGGTGCTAACGGTGGCTATCTGAAAAACCGTCGTGACGTGATTTTGGGTTACCAAAGCATTGGTCGCCCGACCAAAGTTAGCGAAATGCCAACCGCAGAATCTGCTGACTATAAAGGCATCACCCACGCCTACTACAACTCGGCACAAGTTACCGCGCACAACAAAATCCATGCCGACTTTGCTGCGCGTAACCTGAGCTACGAAACGACTGACACCTCTGTGCTGCACGAATTCGGTGCTTATGGACACGTCATTGAAGATCGTCCTGACCTTAACTTGAGTGGCGCCGCGACTTGGGCATCAGACTCTACCGATTTCAAAGGCACGATGAAAGCAGCCAATGGTCTTTCTGGTGAAATGAAAGGTCGCTTCTACGGTCCTGCAGCCGAAGAAATTGGTGGTGTTTATGGCTTGAGTGGCCAAGATACCAAAGGTCAAGAAATCCACTACGTTGGTGGTTTTGGTGGTCAGCGTTAATTGCTTCGATACGCATAGAAAAAGGCGGGATTTCCCGCCTTTTTCTTATTGTAAATTTCAATCTTTGGGTAAAACAATTTTGTTTTCTTTCGGATTGCGCCGATAAAAAATAGCGGTATGACCAATTTTCTGCACAAATTCCGCTTGATGGGTTTGCATAATATGGGCAATCATTTCTGCCTGAATATCGTCTTCAATATTGCCCAATTTAATTTTGATTAACTCATGACTATCCAATGCGCGATTAATTTCTCGATCCACGCCTTCGCTCACACCATTGGCACCGATTAATACCACGGGCTGCAAATGATGCGCTTGCGCTTTCAAAAAACGAATTTGGTTTTTGCTTAACATTTTTATATCCTGTTGAATTTTCGCGTATGGTAAGACAATGGCACGCAGCAAAACAAGTCAGCGCTGGCTGAAAGAA
>CAUVOF010000043.1:0-17587 GCA_963553325.1 uncultured Cardiobacterium sp. | reverse complement strand
TGCTGGCGCGAGAAGGCGATGCGGTTTTCGGTGGAGGCGATTTCTTCGCGCAGCGCGGCGAGCTGGTTGTCCGCCTTGAGGTCGGGGTAGTTTTCAAAGGTGGCGTAGAGGCCGCCGAGGCGTGCGCCCAGCGCCTGTTCTGCCGCGGCCAGTGCACCGACGTTCGTGCCGCTGCCTGCGGTGTTTTTCAGCGCGTTGGCGGCGTGGTCGCGGGCGGCGATGACGGCGGTCAGGGTTTCCTGTTCGTGTTGCAGGTATTTGCGCGCGACTTCGACAAGGTTCGGGATGAGGTCGTAGCGCCGGGTGAGTTGCACGTCAATTTGCGCGAAGGCGTTTTTCGCGTCGTTGCGGTAATTGACGAGGCGGTTGTAGATGGCAATGCTCGCAATGACAGCGAGGGCGACAAGGGCGAGGACAATCCAGCCAATCATGGGTTTTCTCCTGTTGGTTCAAAGGGTTTCCTGCATTTTAATGGGCGGGTTACAGGCTTGCAAGTTGGTCATCTTCTCTTTAGAATCCGCGCCCTGAGTTCGCCAGGCAATCGCTGATCTTCGGATTGGAGGAAAGTCCGGGCTCCATAGGGCGAAGTGCCGGGTAACGCCCGGGCGGCGCGAGCCGACGGAAAGTGCCACAGAAAATATACCGCCTGCGTGCAGGTAAGGGTGAAATGGTGCGGTAAGAGCGCACCGCAAGCTTGGTAACAGGCTTGGCAGGGTAAACCCCACTTGGAGCAAGACCAAATAGGGAATCATTGCGGCGGCCCGCCGTGATTCCGGGTAGGTTGCTAGAGGTAGTCGGTAACGGCTATCGCAGATGAATGGTTGCCCTCGACAGAACCCGGCTTATCGGCGAACTCTTTTTTATGTCCTCGTAGCTCAATCGGATAGAGCGTTCCCCTCCTAAGGGAAAGGCTGGAGGTTCGATTCCTCTCGAGGACGCCACCCAATTCGTTAAAAAACCGCCCTGCTGGGCGGTTTTTTTGTGGGCACATTGCCGTTATTTTTTCGCTTTTTTCCGTTCGTTTTCCGTCAGGTGTTTTTTGCGGATGCGGATGGATTTGGGCGTGACTTCGACCAGCTCGTCGTCGTCAATGAATTCCAGCGCCTGCTCCAACGTGTTGCGAATCGGCGGGGTGAGGATGAGATTTTCGTCGCTACCGGCAGCGCGGATGTTGGTCAGCTGCTTGGCTTTGAGCGGGTTGACGGTGAGGTCGTTGTCGCGACTGTGGATGCCAATCACCATGCCTTCATAGACTTCGTCGCCGTGGCCAATGAAGAGGCGGCCGCGGTCTTGCAGGTTGAAAAGCGCATAGGCGAGCGCTTTGCCGGTTGCCATCGAGACGAGGACGCCGTTGTGCCGCGTTTTGCCAAGCCCTTCTTTTTTCGGCGCGTAGTGGTCAAAGGTCTGGAATTTGAGGCCGCTGCCGGAGGTCAGCGTCATGAATTCGGTTTGGAAGCCGATGAGGCCGCGTGTCGGGATGATGTATTCGAGGCGGATGCGCCCTTTGCCGTCCGGCACCATGTTGCGCAGTTCGCCTTTGCGCTCGCCCATGCGCTCCATGACGCCCCCTTGGTGCTGCTCGTCGAGGTCAAGCACGACGAATTCGTAGGGTTCTTGGATTTCGCCATCGACTTCTTTGTAGATGACTTCGGGGCGGGAAACGCCGAGTTCGTAGCCTTCGCGCCGCATGGTTTCGATGAGGACGGAGAGGTGCAGTTCGCCGCGTCCGCTGACTTTGAATTTGTCCGGGTCGTCCATTTCTTCGACGCGCAGAGCGACATTGTGGATGAGTTCGCGGTCGAGGCGCTCTTTGATTTGCCGGCTGGTAACGAATTTGCCTTCGCGTCCGGCAAAGGGCGAGTTGTTTACCTGGAAGGTCATGCTCATCGTCGGTTCATCGACGGAGAGGCTCGGCAGCGCTTCGACGTGGTTCGGGTCGCAGAGGGTATCCGAAATATAGAGCGGGTCAATACCGGTGAAGGAGATGATGTCGCCGGCGGCGGCGCTATCAACTTCAACTTTTTCCAGACCGAGGAATTTGAAGATTTGCAGGACGCGACCGCTACGCACTGCGCCGTCGCGGCCGATGATTTTCACCGGGGTGTTGCTGCTGATGCTGCCGCGCTCAACCCGACCGATACCGATGACGCCGGTGTAGCTGGAGTAGTCAAGCGAGGAGATTTGCATGCGGAAGGGCGCGTCGCGGTCCACGTCGGGCGGCGAGACGTGCTCAACAATGGCTTCAAAGAGCGGCGTCATGTCGCCCGTGCGGATGTCGGGGTTATCTCCGGCGTAGCCGTTCAAGCCAGAGGCGTACACGATAGGGAAGTCGAGCTGTTCGTCGGTAGCGCCAAGGCGGTCGAAAAGGTCGAAGGTTTCGTTTAGCACCCAGTCGGCGCGCGCGCCGGGGCGGTCGATTTTGTTGATGACGACGATGGGGCGCAGTCCCATGTCGAAGGCTTTTTGCGTAACGAAGCGGGTTTGCGGCATCGGGCCGTCCATCGCGTCAACCAGCAAAAGGACGCTGTCAACCATGGAAAGCACGCGCTCGACTTCGCCGCCAAAATCGGCGTGCCCGGGGGTATCGACGATGTTGATTTGGTAGTCTTTCCAGCGGATTGCGGTGTTTTTCGCCATGATGGTGATGCCGCGCTCGCGCTCCAGGTCCATCGAGTCCATCATCCGCTCATAGACTTCCGCGCGCTCGGCGAGGGTGTCGGATTGGCGGAATAGTTGATCGACCAGCGTCGTCTTGCCATGGTCGACGTGCGCGACAATGGCGATATTGCGGATTTTTTTTACATCATGGATTTCACTCACGGTTCACCTTGTCTGTGGTTGGCTAAATTTTGTGCATAAAGAACGCCGCATGATGCGGCGTAAAACGCGCGGCATTATACGCGCGCACTTGTTATTGGGCGAGTTTTTCTTGGAGCAGCGCATTCACCGTTTTTGGGTTGGCCTGCCCTTGTGAGCGCTTCAGCACTTGCCCGGTGAGGAAGCCGAGCATTTTTGTCTGCCCGTCGCGGTAAGCGGCGACTTGCTGCGGATGCGCGGCGATGACTTCATCAACCCAAGCGGCGATTTGGCTGTCGTCGTTTACCTGTTGCAGCCCTTGTGCGGCGATGAGCGCGTCGGCGGTCTCACTACTTTCCCACAATTGCGGCAGTAGTTTTTTGCCAACCGCAGCGGAGATGGTGTTGTCCTTGACGCGCAGCAGCAGCCCAGCAAAGCGCTCGGCAGACAGCGGGATATTCTGCACGCCGCCGTCAAATTCGTTGTAAAGGCGGGCAAACTCGCCTTGCAGCCAGTTCGCCGCTAATTTTCCATCACCACAGGTAGCGGTGAGCGCGTCGTAATAGTCCGCCATTGCGCGCGTTTGCAGGATGAATTGCGTCGCTTCGGCATCAAGTCCATAACTTTCCTGATAGCGGGCGGCGCGCGCCTGCGGCAGCTCCGGCAGGGTGCTGCGGATTTCCGCAATCCACTGCGGCGCGAGATCAAGCGGCAGCAAGTCAGGGTCGGGGAAGTAGCGATAGTCGTTGGCTTCTTCCTTGCTGCGCATGGTGCGCGTTTCCATGCGGTCGGGGTCAAAAAGGCGGGTTTCCTGCTCAACCGTGCCGCCGCTTTCCATAATGTCGCTCTGCCGCTCGATTTCGAGGTTTATCGCCTGCTCGACAAAGCGGAAAGAGTTGATGTTTTTCAGCTCGACGCGCGGGTTTAGCACATCGCTGCCCTGCTCACGAATAGAAACGTTAGCGTCGCAGCGGAAAGAGCCTTCCTGCATATTGCCGTCGCTAATGCCGAGATAGCGCACCAAATGATGCAGTTGCCGCATATAAGCGACCGCCTCAGTGGCAGAACGCAAATCCGGTTCGGATACCAGCTCAATCAGCGGCACACCGGCGCGATTCAAGTCAATACCGGTGCGGTCAGAAAAAGCGTCATGTACCGATTTACCCGCATCTTCTTCCAGCTGGCCACGGTTGATGCGTACCTCACGCGTGCCGTTCGCCGTTTCCACGGTGATTTTGCCACCGCGAATAATGGCATCATCCAACTGGCTGATTTGATACCCCTTAGGCAAGTCAGGGTAAAAATAATTCTTGCGCATAAAAATGGCGTGTGGATTAATTTCTGCGCCAATTGCCAAACCAAACAAGGTCGCAAAATGTACCGCCTGCGCGTTAAGCACCGGCAGCACCCCCGGATACGCCAGATCGATTTCATTGACGTGCGTATTGGGTTCGGCACCAAAAGCAGCCGAAGAAGGCGAAAATAATTTACTCGCGGTTGCCAGCTGAATATGCAATTCCAAGCCGATTACGGGTTCATAACGCATACGGTTCTCCTCACAAAGAAAGCCCCACCAAGGTGGGGCGAAATAACAGGGAAATTATAAGCACTGCTTATCTGTCTCGCAAGCTGGAGAACTTGTCGTTATCTACCAGATGCTTATCGACAATACGCGGTGTGACGAAGATTAGCATTTCGTTCTTCTCAAAGGCACGAGTATTCTTCTTAAAGGCATTGCCAATAACAGGAATATCACCCAAGAGCGGAACTTTTTCTGTCTTAGCAGTTTGTCGTTGCTTATAAACACCGCCAAGCACAATCGTCTCACCATTATCCACCAGCACATTGGTTTTCACCCCACTGGTATTTTTGGTAAATGACGTTTGACCTGCCACAGAAACGTTATTACCCAATTCATCGTTATTGATATTCAGCTCCATATCAACCATGTTGTTCGGCGCAATACGTGGGGTTACATTCAGGCGAAGTGCGGCAGTAACCGTTTCTAAAGTGGTAGATCTGCTGCTGCCAGTACTTTCGTCACGGGTAACAATCGGAACTTCCGTACCTGACCAAACTTCAGCTTGCGCGCCATCTTGCGTTACCACCCGTGGGCTGGAAACAATCTCAACACGACCTTCTGTTTGTAAGGCAGACAATTCCAAATCTACCAAGAAATCACCACTTAAGATTGAAAGACCATAGCTTGCCGGAGTTCCTGACGTACCACCAATAACCGGCATTGGAACACCTAAACGGTTTGACAAATCAGGGACTGGCAACGGGCGCGTACCATTAACAACACCTTGTGCCAAAGCGCTGGAACCCTCGACGGTACCACTACCCGTAACCAATTTACTATTGGAACGATTGATGAAGGAAACACCAAAGCGGGCGCCCAAATCGCGGGCATAATTGTCTTCTGTCAAAACAATACGTGAATCTATCAGCACCTGTTTAACCGGCTTATCCAATTCAGCAACCAAATCACGCACAGCCTGGATTTTTTCCGGGATGTCATTGACAATCAGCGTATTCGTTCTTTCATCAACAGCGACAGAACCTTTTTCAGAAAGAATAGAATCCACATTATTAGATAATCCATTAGCGGCGGTATTACGGACATTATTCTTTGCTTCGTCTATCAATTTCTTCAGATCAGTAGCACGCGCAAATTGTACCTGAATGCGGTCAATACGAGTCGGAGTCAGGTTTCTTTTTTCTTCCATCAACCGCAAAATGGTTAACTCAGATGTTCTTAGCTCTTCAAGCGTCGCCACATAGATGACATCACCACTTTGACGTTTATCCAAACCTTTTGTTTTCATGATAATATCCAAAGCCTGATCCCAAGGGACATTATCCAGGCGCAGGGTAATATTTCCCGTTACGCCATCACTGACGACGATATTGTTGCGGGTAAATTCAGCAATAATCTGCAATACCGCACGAACTTCAATATCCTGGAAGTTTAGCGATAAAGGCTCACCTTTATAACTCTTGCCACTACCAAAGCCCAACATCTCCTGCACTCTTTTATCCTGAGTGCTCATGGCAGGTTTCATAACCTCGATGGTATAAGTGTTTCCGCTTTGATAGCTGACAAATTCAAACGGATTGCCTGCCATATTAAGAGAAACGGTGGCACCACCATTACCTTTTTTAATTTCGGCATAGCTGACCGGCGTATTGTAGTCAGTAACGTCCAAACGTTTTTGATCTTTGTTATTGATACTAATACCACGCACATCAGCAACCACTTTATTGCCATCCTTACGGACATTAACGACGGTGTCGGGGGAAGGCAGATTAAAGGTAAATGCTGCACGACCATTTGCCGTCCTGCGGAATTCAGGCGCAAGTGCGGTTGCACTATTAACACCCTTGCCGATCGTTGCCGTTCCCTTGCCGGCAGTAACCATTTGCGGATTTGTAGAAACTCGCACTGCACCAGTATTAGTCGCTACCGGAACTGCGTTTTTATTTCCCACAGGTGCCTTAACAGCTGATTTTGCACCTGGTACTACATTTACAACAACATCTTGTCCCTGCAGGCTTACGTTGTAGTTCATCGGGGAAGAGAGATTGATAACCGCACGTGTACGTCCCTGCCCAGGAATGACATCTACGTTAAAAATACCATTGGACGCAACATCTATGCCACGTGATTTCATGGAAGATGTCGTGTTGGGAAAATCGAGTACGATAGAAGCATCAGTATTAAATGCCGTCGGTTTCACTCCAGCATTCTTGAATACCAGTTGATAGCCACCAGCAGTGCTGCCATGTTCAACGCCACTAATACTCGCTGCATATAGACTTGAAGACAGTAACAACAAGCTTCCTGTAAAAATGTGTTTCATAATTCCATAACCTCTGTAAAATCAATAATTGAAGAGCTCTAAAATGGCCATCCGGTTTTGCCATCCGCGAGGAACTTTGAATTTCTCACGAACCATGACATGGTCAGGCTTAATAGCGATAATCAAACCATTATTTCTTCCTATATATTCACCTTGAACCGTATTCACTACTCCTGCATCCGGTGTTTGAATCAGAGCTGCTCGCCTTTGATCTTTATTCATCACCGTCCCTACCATCCATAACTGGCTAAGCTCGTAATTTTCCAAGAAATATTTAACGTGGGGTACTGGTGCGCCATCACCACAGTCCTCGTCAGCACAGTCATTTTGCGTCTCTGGCTCTGGAAGTTTGGCATCCACTACAAAAGGCTTTAATGCAAAAGGGTCTTCAGATTCTGCCTTATAGATGTAAGGAGAATATTCTTTATTTGCTGGCAAAGGGCCTAAATCAAGATTCGGGTTTGGCTTTACTGTTTCTGTTGTCTCATTGATAAATTTGGTAACTTCGGCTTCTGGATTCTCGTTTATAAAACCAGTAGAAAGACATACAGCACTACACAATAACGCAAACTCTTTGTATCTAACTGTTTTATTTTTCATCAGTGTTATCTCCAGTCTTGCTTAGCTGCTCTAAATCCCTACCAAGAAACTCATCTAAGTCTATGTTATAAACATAGGTTTGCAACTCACCTTCAACCCTCAACTTACTAGGGTCTTTTTCCAATACTTTAATGGACATATCGGAAATATTCATAATACGCTCCAATGCCGATATTCTTCCGGTAAATTGGGCAAAATTGGCATATTTTGTATTTGCTTTCAGTTGAACTGGTCTTATATCGTAGTATGACTGTTTTATACTGGCTTTTGTTTTATCAAATTCCTCAAAAATAATACCGCTATCCGCCCCTGCTTGCGATACATTCACAATTAATTCTGCCACTTCATCACCTGAAGGAAGGTATTTTAACAATGATTTCAATATGGCCACCAGCTCATCCGTTCTGGCTTTGTATTTTGGTAAGTCTTGTTGATTTTGAAACAGTTCTCTATACTGGCTTTCCAGTTCTGAGATTTTTGTTCTATATACGTCCTGGTCATCAATTATTGGCTGTCTTAGGAGTTTGTGATAGAAGAAAGCACCGATTCCTACGATAGCTACCCAACAAAAGATTTTATAATAAATTGGCCAGGTTCCAGGATTACTCGTATCCAGTTGGTTAGGTGATACAAATTTCATTTTTGCTCTCCTGAGGTATTTAAGCGTTTCACATCTATATTAATGGTAAATTGCTTGACTTCACTATCACTGGGAACTTTAAAACTCTCATTGCCCACTGCTGCTTTTATATTGTCTAAAGCAACCTTTGAGAAATACTGGAATTTATCCATATTGCGGATAAACTGTGCGACACCACTATCACTACTGGCGACACCGGTTACTATTACTTTTCCAGCTTTATAATCTATGGAATCCAAAAATACGGTTTCTGGCGTATTTTGGGCGACGTAATCCAACATTTCTGTCACGAATCCGCGCTCTGCCTGTAGTGCTTGAATGACATCAATTTGCTGGTTGACTTGCTCATTGAGTTTGCGCAGGCGCTCAACTTCTTTTTTAGCCGTAGCGAGTTTAGCTATATCTGATTCCAAGCGACTAATAGCAGCTTGCTGCTGTTCGAGATAGTTCGTTTGCAACCAGTAATCAGCGCCCAATGCAGCTGCACAAATGGCAATAATGCCTACCGTTGCATAGATAAAACTTTTTCTTTGTTCTTCGCGCCGCTGTTCACGCCACGGCTGCAGGTTAAATTTTCTAGCCATTAGTTCGTGCCTTCCATCGCCAAGCCTATTGCCAAGGTATGATTGATACCAGACTGCAGGGTTTCATCAGCCCGTTTACCAGACAATTTGATATAAGGAGCCAAATTCAGCAATCTGATGGTTTGCGCTGCGTTTGCATCACCCAACGCATCTACGAAACCGGTCAAACGTGCGCCGCCACCAGTTAGGTAAATAATTTTTATTGGTTCAGGGTTTTCTGTCAGGTTATTTGCCTCATAGAAATCCAATGCTAAATGGAGCTGTTCTGAAAATGTTTGTACATATGGCGTTAGCACCAAATCTTTATACTCATCGCCAAAGCTATGGGCAATTTTTCGATTTTCTGCTGACTCTGAATCGATATCAAAAACGTCCATAATAATTTCATTAACCGTATTTCCACCAATTTGCTGCTCACGGCTAAATAACAATTCATCACCCTTGCAGACATAAAAACGACTGCGACTAAAGCCAATATCTATCAGCATAATGCGGTCATTCTTGCCGACATCACCTTTAGAGGCATATTTCAATACCCGCGTAAAAGCAAAAGCATCCACATCTACTTGTGGTTTGCTAAATGTTTTTGGCAAATTGTTCAAAAGTGCGGTCTTGTCGTCGGCGACATCACGGCGAACCACTACCGCCAAACGTGTTCCTTTTTTGTTGGGTGTTTCGTCAAAATCAAAATAGACTTGATCCATACCAAAAGGAATCGCATCGTTTAGTTCGAGTTCTATCGCCCCTTCCAGCTCGTTACCACGCAGTGAAGCAGCGACATTAACTTCCCGCATAATGACATCACCAGTATTGACGTGCAGAACCACCTGTCCCTTGTTTATTCCCTGACTTTTTAGAAGTCTTGCGACGTGCTTGCTTAGGGTTACCCTGTCACGCTGTAACCGCACTTCAGGCGGGATCACTTCGTAGGCGAGGTGATTGGCAGTAAATGCCCTACCGGATTGTTTAACCTTGGCAACTTTTATACTGTATTGCCCGATATCAACCCCGATAATCTCAGGTTTTCCCAACATATATTTAACTCCTTTTAAGTCCATCGGGGGTGCGGAGGTGCACCCACAACGGTCTTCAAAACGTTCTTATCGATATCCCATGCTCAATTTAGCTACTTTCTGAACAAAAATCAATATTCGGTTAGTCTTTTCTTAAGCATTTTGCAATGTAACCACAATAACCCTTGAAAATACTGGAAAAATCTCAGACGTTCAGAAAATAACAAATTTTGCGATTGCGCTATTGTAACACAAATTTCATGTTTGTCTGCTTTGCAAGAGGGGGATTTTCTGCCGCAGTAACGCTTTTGCCCGCTTGTAAGCGGGCAAAATGGTAATGTTATGGGTAGGCGGGAAGAGGTTCTCGCGCTTTACAACAGAGCGTGCCAAGAATCTTTAAGGGCAGCAAACAGCATCAGCAGATACTTCCAAAGGTCTTTGAGGACGACAAACAACATTAGTGCATACACCAAAATTTTGCCAACGAAGAATGTGCCGTTCATCACCGCCTCAGGAAGCGGCTTGCCGCGCACCATTTCCAATGCATAAAAGAACATATGACCACCGTCTAGCATCGGCACGGGCAGCAGGTTGATGGCAGCCAGCGACAGGCTGACTATGCCTAGAAAGTTCAGGAAGATGTCCCAGCCGTAGCGGAGCGTTTTGCCGGCGGCATCGCCAATAGTCAGCGGCCCACCAATGTTATCAAGCGAGACTTTTCCGACAATCATGCGGCCAAACATATCGTAGGTGAGGCGGACGTAATAAACGACTTTGTTCCAGCCGTGGCCGAGGGATGCCCAAAGACCGTAGCGTTCAACGGTCTGGTACGCGGATACATTCACCGGCTGCCATTTCACACCGAGGAAGCCCCGTTTCTTTTCTTTGTCATTTTCACGCGAGCCAACTATGCCCTGCAGGGTCTGTTCGCTGCCCGCGCGCTCGATGGTGATGCTTACTGGCTCGCCCGGCTTGATGGATGCAATGGCTTTGCTAATCCGGATACGGTCTTGCACCTCGCCGTTGATGGCGGTAATGCGGTCGTCCTTTTGCAGCCCCATTTTCGCCGCCGGGCTATCCGGCAGAGCCTCGGCAACGATCGCAGGTAACCATTCATCAACAAGGTACAGTCCGGTTACTTCGTCCATTTTCAGTTCGTCGCCCGCCTGCAGCCCGTTTAGATCAAGTGTCAGGTTGCGTGTTTCACCGTCGCGCTCGATAACAAGGTTCACATTGCTACGGCGCGGCGCGCCAATCAACGCGATATGCGCATCGCTGCTCAGCTTAATCTCTTTGCCTTCGATAACACGGATTTGGTCGCCGATTTGCAAGCCTGCGCGGGCAGCGAGGCTATCCGGGACAACTCGCGCCACTTCCGGACGCAAGCCCTGTACGCCGTAGAGGTAAAGGGCGGCGAAGGCGAGTACGGCAAAGAGCAGATTGATTGCTGGCCCGGCAGAGACGATGAGGAAACGTTGCCAGGCTTTTTTTGCCCAAAAAGTACGGTTCTTTTCGGCTTCATCTACGATTTCTTCTTGATTCTCGCCCAGCATTTGCACGAATCCACCAAGCGGTATCGGCGCAAGGGTGTAAAGCGTACCGTCTTTTTTGCCGCGCCAGCTGAGGAATGGTTTACCGAAGCCGAGCGAGAAGCGGATGATTTTGACGTCGCAGCGGCGTGCTACCCAAAAGTGCCCCCATTCGTGGATGGTAACGAGGATGCCGATGGTGATGATAAAGCCGAGTATTCCCCAAAGTACGGGTAACATGCCTGCGTCTCCTTGCAGTGATGGTGTTTAGAAAAGGTTGGCGTAGAGGAAGCCCGCCGCCCACAGCACCATCGCTGAGAGCCAGCTGTCGATGCGGTCGAGGATGCCACCGTGACCAGGCAGGATGTTGCTGCTGTCCTTGATGCCAGCGCGACGTTTCAGCACGCTTTCCCAGAGGTCGCCGATGGCAGCGTAGATAACGACCAGCGCGGTCAGCGGTAAAAACGGGCAAATGCCCAGCGGCAGTTTGACGACAAATGTCAGTACCAGCGCTGCCAACATTGCCGCGAGGAAGCCGCCGATGAAGCCTTCCACGGTTTTTTTCGGGCTGATTTTTTCCGCCAGTTTACGTTTGCCGTAGTAGCGGCCGGCGAAGTAGGCGCCGATGTCGCTACACCAGACAATGATAAAGAGGCCAAGCAGACCGCTGCCGCCTATCATCCGCTGGATGGCGACGGTCGCCCAAACGAAGGCGAGCAGCATCACTGAACCAGCAACGGCAAGGACGCTGTCGGACAGGTTGAGGCGTTGCTCGCGACCGTAGCGGTAAAGCGCATAGGGCACGATGAACAGCCACAAGAAGGCGGCGGTGGCAAGGAAGTAAAAGAGTAAATGGCTTTTGGCGACGCCGCCAAGGCCGTATTCGAGTAACAGCAGGCCAAGGGCGGCGATGCCGGTATTGATGAGGGCGAATTTCCACTGGCTGCGTGCTTTCCAGCGTAGCAAGCCTCCCCATTCGCGCGCGGCGAGCGCCACCAGCGCCAGCCAAAAGCCGTTGAACCAGATGTCGCTGGCGTAGAGGTTGACCCAGAAAAAGAGCGGGGCGATGACCAGTACGGTCAGTATGCGGTAGAGCAGCATGGCGTCTCCTTGTCCGTCAGGTTTGCGACAGCGCGCCGAAGCGGCGGTCGCGGTGATGATAGGCGGCAAAAGCCACTTCCAGTTGTGCCTCGCCGAAGTCCGGCCAGAGTACGTCGGTGAACCACAGTTCGGCGTAGGCGAGTTCCCACAGGTGGAAGTTGCTCAGGCGCATTTCGCCGCTGCTGCGGATGAGCAGGTCAACCGGCGGCAAATCGGGCATTGGGCGGTGGGCTGCAAAGGTGTTTTCGTCAATGGCATCTGCCGAGATTTCGCCGGCGGCAACCGCTTGTGCCAAGCGGCGTGCGGTTTCGCACAATGCCCATTGGCCGCTGTAGTTGATGGCAAGGACGACGTCCATGCGCGCGCCGTTGGCAGTCAGTGCTTCCGCCTCATCAATGGCGTTGCGTAGCGAAGCGGAAAGGGCGGTGCGGTCGCCGAGAACACGCAGGCGGATGTCGTTGTTGCGCATTTTTGCCGCTTCTTCGCGCAGCGCTGCTTCTATCAGCTCCATCAGGATTTTGACTTCATACGCCGGACGCCGCCAGTTTTCGGTACTGAAGGCGTAGAGACTAAGCGTTTTTACCCCCGCTTGGGCGCAGGCGGTAACGACACGATCGACCGCCACCCGCCCGGCCTTGTGCCCAAAAGCACGCGGGCGCAGGTGTTGCTGCGCCCAACGGCCATTGCCATCCATGATGATGGCGACGTGAGCAGGCGGGGTACGCGCGGCGCTCATCAAACTTCCATCAGTTCCTTTTCTTTGTCGGCGAGGACTTTATCCACCTGCTCAACATATTTGTCGGTCAGTTTCTGGATTTCTGCCTCGGCGCGGCGCTCGTCATCTTCGGAAGCTTGTTTGTCAGTGACGAGTTGTTTGACGCTTTGGTTGGCATCGCGGCGCACGTTACGGATGGCGACTTTCGCCTGCTCGCCTTCGCCACGCACGATTTTCACCAAATCTTTGCGACGCTCTTCGGTAAGCGGCGGCAGGTTGATGTGGATGTTTTGTCCGGCGGTGTTCGGCGTGAGACCAAGGTCAGAGTTAATCAGCGCTTTTTCGATGACCGCGACCATGTTGCGCTCCCATACCTGGATGGTGAGGCTGCGGTAGTCGGTAACGGTAACGTTTGCTGCCTGCGACAGCGGCACCATTGAGCCGTAGTACTCGACTTGCACGTGGTCTAGCAGGCTGACATTTGCCCGCCCGGTGCGGATTTTGCTCAACTCGTGCTCAAGCGACTTGATGGATTTTTCCATGCGCGCGGCGGCGTCTTTCTGAATGCTCTGCATCATGATAAAGGTTCCTTATGCGTGGATGACGGTGCCGACGCCGTCATCGAAGACAGCGCGCACGATTTCGTCGGGTTTGGTCATGTCAAATACCACCATCGGCATGTCGTTGTCGCGGCACATCACCACGGAAGTCGCGTCCATGACATTAAGGTTTTCGGTGAGAACCTGACGGTAGCTGAGGGCGTCGTATTTTACCGCATCGTCAAAGCGTTTGGGGTCTTTGGAATAGACACCATCGACCTTGGTCGCCTTGAACATCGCGTCCACTTCCAGCTCAATTGCGCGCAGGCTGGCGGCGCTGTCAGTGGTGAAAAACGGGTTGCCGGTACCGGCGGCGCAGATGACTACCCTGCCCTTCTCCAGGTGGCGGATGGCACGGCGGCGGATGAACGGTTCGCAGACTTGGTCGATAATCAGCGCCGACATCACCCGCACCGGCACTTCAATCTGCTCCAGTGCATCCTGAATGGCGAGCGCGTTCATCAGCGTTGCCAACATCCCCATGTGGTCGCCGGTAACGCGCTCCATGCCGAGCGCTGCCAGTTGCGCGCCGCGAAAGAGGTTGCCTCCACCGACGACGATGGCGATTTCCACGCCGGAATGCACGAGTTGACCGATTTCGTTGGCGATGCGACGCACCACTTTGGCGTCCAGACCGAAAGCCTGGTCGCCCATCAGTGCCTCGCCGCTCATTTTCAGCAGAATTCTTTTGTATTTAGGGGGCTTGCTTGTGTTCATGTGAGTATTCTCCGGGTCGTTATAGGCGCGCGCATTATACGTTGCGCGGCGTAAAAAAACCGCCGACAAGCGGCGGTTTTGCGAGTGGTCAAGCGTTAGACGCCTTTGGCTTGCGCCATCACTTCTGCCACGAAATCGGATTCTTCCTTCTCGATGCCTTCGCCCAGCTCGAAGCGGGTGAATTGCACCACGTCAGCGCCTTTTTCTTTCAGCAACTGCTCAACGGTGATATCCGGATTCTTGACGAAAGACTGACCTTTCAGCGTTACTTCGCTGAACAGTTTTTTCATCGCACCTTCAACCATCTTCTCAATGATGTTCGCCGGTTTGCCGCTTTGCTCGGCCTTGGCGCGGTGGATTTCGTTTTCCTTGTCGAGGAAATCCTGCGGCAGGGAAGCAGCATCCAGAGAAATCGGGTTGCTGGCGGCGATGTGCATGGCGATGTCTTTGGCGAGTTCAACGTCGCCGCTGGTGATTTCCACCAGTACGCCGATTTTTTGCCCATGCAGATAGTGGCCGATAACGCCGCTACCGGCGGTCAAAGTGACGAAACGGCGGATGGTCATGTTTTCGCCGATTTTCGCAACCAGCTCGCGGCGACGCTCGTCAGCGGTAACGCCCGGTGCGACTTCAGCGGCGTTCAGCGCGTCAATGTCAGCCAGTTTTTGCGTGCGTGCGACTTCGGCAAGACGGTTGGCAAAACCACGGAACTCGTCGCCCATGGCAACGAAGTCGGTTTCGCAGTTGGCTTCGAGAATGGTTGCTTCTTTGGCGTCGTCGCTGATAGAAATGACCAGCGCGCCTTCAGCGGCAACGCGGCCGGCTTTCTTGTCAGCCTTGGCGAGGCCGGTTTTGCGCATATATTCGACGGCGGCTTCGATATCGCCTTTGGTTTCGAGCAGTGCTTTTTTGCACTCCATCATGCCTGCGCCGGTACGTTCGCGCAGTTCTTTCACTAATTGGGCGGAAATGGACATATTCAACTCCTGAAACAAGGACGGCTGCGGTCATGCCGCAGCCTTTTAATATTCAAAAACGGGACAAATTACTCAGCGTCGCTGCTTTCTTCGGCAGGTGCGGCAGCCGGTTCTTCGACAACGACCGCTTCTTCCAACGCTTTTTCTGCGTTCTCGCCACCACGCGCGGTTACAGAAGCCTTGGCTTCCTCAATCGCGCTGGCAACCGCATCAACGTAGAGGCGGATGGCGCGCACAGAGTCGTCGTTACCCGGAATGATGTAATCAACTCCATCGAGCTGGCTGTTGGTATCGACCACGCCAACGACCGGAATGCCGAGCTTCTTCGCTTCCTGAATGGCGATGTGCTCATGACCCACGTCGATGACGAACAGCACGTCCGGCAGGCGGCGCATATTGCGGATACCGGTGAGCGAGCGGGCGAGCTTGTCGCGTTCACGACCGAGGACGATGACCTCTTTCTTCACCAGCTTCTGGAAGGTGCCGTCTTCGGCCATGCGCTCAATCGCCTCAAGGCGGTTGATGGACTGGCGGATGGTCTTAAAGTTGGTCATCATCCCGCCGAGCCAGCGGAAATTGACATAGGGCATACCGCAACGCGCGGCGGCTTCGCCGACCGCTTCAGAAGCGCTGCGCTTGGTGCCGACGAACATCACGCTGCCGCCGTTGGCAACGACCGTGCCGACAAAATTCAGGGCGTCGTTCAACATCGGAACCGTCTTTTCCAGGTTGATGATGTGAATATCGCCACGTTTGCCGTAAATATAAGGAGCCATCTTGGGGTTCCAGAAACGGGTACGGTGCCCGAAGTGAGCGCCTGCTTCAAACAGCGCGCGCATGCTTACTTTACTCATTGTTTTTACTCCATAAAGGGTTAAGCCTCCAAACGCACAAACGCTCCAACCCGCAGGCACCCGGAGCGTCTTCCAATGCGTTTGTGTGTTTTAGTTGCCAGAAAGGCGCGCGCTTTATACCATGCCCGGCCTTATTTACCAAACAGAAAAAACATGACCATAACCCTGAAAAACGAAGCAGACCTCGCCAAAATGCGCATTGCCGGCCGGCTCGCCGCCGACGTCCTCGACATGATTGCGCCCTACATCGTCCCCGGCGTCAGCACCGGCGAACTCGACCGCCGCTGCCACGAGTACATTACCGACGTGCAGCAGGCCATTCCCGCCTGCCTCAACTACGGCCAACCGCCCTTCCCCGGCGCGACCTGCACCTCGGTCAACCACGTCATCTGCCACGGCATCCCCAGCGACAACAAAATCCTGAAAAACGGCGACATCATCAACATCGACGTTACCGTCATCAAAGACGGCTGGCACGGCGACACCAACCGCACCTACTACGTCGGCGAAGCCGGCATCCTCGCCCGCCGCCTGGTGGAAGTTACCTACGAAGCGATGTGGCGCGGCATCCGCATGGTGCGTCCCGGCGCGACCCTGGGCGACATCGGCCACGCTATCCAGAGCTACGCCGAAGCCGAACGCTTCTCCGTCGTGCGCGAATTCTGCGGCCACGGCATCGGCCGTGGCTTCCACGAAGACCCGCAAGTGGTGCATTTCGGCCAGCCGGGCAAAGGCCTCGTCCTCGAAAAAGGCATGACCTTCACCATCGAGCCGATGATAAACGCCGGACGACGCGAGCTCAAAGTCTTGAACGACGGCTGGACCGTCGTCACCCGCGACCGCTCGCTGTCTGCACAATGGGAACACACCCTTGCCGTCACCGACGACGGCTACGAAATCTTCACCCTCGGCGCCGCCGAACGCGAGCGCATCTCGCCGACCGGGAAAGCCTGAAAACCCCATTTACATACGCGGTAGCGGGGTTTGTGTATGTAAATACCCCACCAGCCCAGCGCCCGCCGTCAAAACAACCGGAACATATATATGACTCAGCAAGCCGCGCAAATCACCCTGCGAGGGCAAACGATGGGGACGGACTACACCGTCAAATACATCGACCCCGCCGACGGCCGCGCCCTGCCCTCCCCCGCCGCCATCAAGGCGCAAATCGAGCGCCGCCTGCAAGAAATCAACGCCGAAATGTCCACCTGGCTGCCCGACTCCACCATCAGCCAATTCAACCAACAGCAGGACGAACGCTGGTTCGTGCTGCCGCCGGACTTTGCCACCGTCTTGCGTGAAGCTATCGAACTGCACGGCATCACCCAGGGCGGGCTGGACGTCAGCCTCGGCACACTGGTCAACCGTTGGGGATTCGGCCCGACGCCACGCGCGGCAGAGCCGGCTGCTAGGGGCTGTTTACAATTGGACAACCCCCTCCCCCGCAGGGCGAAGCCCGCAGCGGGGGAGGGGCGGGGCTCCCCTTGAAAAAGGCAGTCGCCTTTTTCAAGGGAACCCGGGGTGGAGGTGGGCGATATTGCTTGCGAGAATAAGATTTCGATTTTTCACGTTTGCTGCCCCCACCCTAACCCTCCCCCA
>CAUVOF010000042.1:0-17626 GCA_963553325.1 uncultured Cardiobacterium sp. | reverse complement strand
GCGCGATAGACGGCAACGTCACTATCGACGCAGGCGGGCATTACCGCGAACAAGGGGCCATCGTCCATGCAGGACGCGCAGGCGGGCCGCTCACCAAAGAACAATGGCTGGCACTCAGCCCGGCCGAGCGCGCCCGCGCCGGCAACGTCACCCTCAGCGCACAAAGCGCGGAGCTGGACGTGATGCGCGGCGAACAAAAACAAGAAATGAACAGCCGCTACAAACAGACAGGCATCACCGTGAACCTGAGCGGCGCCCTGGTCAACGCGGCACAAATGGCGCGGAAAAACCTACAGCACCTGGGCGAAAGCGACAATGCGCGGGTCATGAACCGCCCCAAAATTATCGGAGGGCGGATGGATTGGATCAGGCAGCTTTGTCTAATCCGTCTTTTTGGCGATAGTACGCCGCTTCAAATTCTACTGGCGGAGTGTAGCCAATGGAACTCAGCAGCCGGCGCTGGTTGAACCAGTCCACCCATTCCAGCGTCGAAAGCTCCACGTCGCTTGCGCCACGTCAGCCTTGGAAGCCGCAGGCAGAACAGCGACAGTACCCTGGATTTTAAAGGCCATACACCAACCCTGGTCAAGGCGATAGACGTAACGTCACCATCAGTGCCAACGGCCACTACAACGAAAAAAGCGCCATCATTTATGTCGGACGCGCAGGCGTCCTGCGAATACTGGGGATTTTGTTGAAAGTCGTAGCACGATAGAACCATTCTGGCAACTCTAGTCGCAATTCATAGATTCCTATTCCAAACCACAAAAACATTCTTCCGCAGACCATAATTGTTATTGTTTGAATGGTTATTACCTCGCTATCTCCATATACGCCGTCTTGCTGTTTTCCCCTTTCCAGGTAGTGCTGGTTTTTACCAGTACACAGCGCACCGCTGTTTTGCCGTTATGCCGGTTGCAGTTGGTGATTTTGGCACCGTATGCCTTTGCATCTTCTGCCTGCGCGTAATAGAACGCTGCACGTTGCGCCTGCCCATACGCAAATGCCGTTAACACCCCGCAAATTGCGAAGGCAACAAAAGCCAGACACCAGCTCCAGCGCGCTGCCCGCTTGGGGATGGTAACGTAGTGGCTACGCAGCATTGCTTTTGCCTCCTCTGCCAGTATTTCCATTTCATCCATGACTTCATCATGATAGCCCTGAATGCCGTCAATAAACGCTTGTGGGTTTTGTAAAAGATGTATCGCTTCTTGCTCATTCTTAGCCGCTGCACTCGTTCGTCGCGCGTGCTGCAAGTCATGACGTATTAATTCCGTTTTTTCTAATACAAGATTAACATCCGTTGCCAGCAGGCTGATTTCTTGCTGCACGCTTTCTATCCCGCCTGACAACCTGTCGGACAGTTTCTCTATTGCTGTATTGGTGAAGTTATTTTTGCCGTTTTCTCCTTCTGGTTTTTCTTCTACCTTCTTTCCTTCAACCGCGCTCGCAGAATCATCTTTATTCGCATCTGATTTCTGCTTTTGCAATAGCGCTTCGTATTGCACAAATGGCAAAAAGACAAAGGCTGCTGTGCCGTATTCATTAATGATGACAGGCGCAGTTTCTGCTTCTTTTTTCGCTGAAGCCGGATTACGAAAAAAATCACGGCTGCTCATGCGACACATGTAAGTATTTGGGGTCATGCTTGCCTCTGGTTGTATAGCAATCCTCCGAAAGCCTCATACGGTGTTGCGCCACCTCGCCGTACAACCGCGTACTGCCTTCGGCGGCGCGCCTTGTCTGAGGCTTTCGGTGTATCGCTATAGTGTCCGACAGGCGACAAACTGCTGACAGACATGCTGAAAATCATGGGCTTAGACACTGCCGCTTGGGGCAGATGCTCGCATCATGCCGCATCTTTTTCTACCTGACAAATAAGCACAATTACCGCCCCAATAATTATTTGTTCCAAATGGTTCAATAATTTTTCCCTTTGTATGACTTGGAATGATTATGAACGAACGGTAACCGGCTTTTTTCGTCATTTGTTCCAATTAGACCAATGCTTTTCTTTTCAGGCAGTAAGATGCTGTCGTCCTGTTCCTGGAAAAAATACAGGCACGAGGCCGACTGTTTACAAATCTGACGATTTGCCCCAGCCGCTCGTGCCAAAGGGAGCGCCCTTTGTAACCCCGCTGCGCTATCATGCGGTCACTGACGTAACCGGAGGAATTAAGTCATGCATAAACCCGCAGATAACCATGCAATAGTTCAGGAACAGGCAGTAGACAATTTGGATAATCAGGAAGCTACCAGTAGTGGATTATTACGCATTCAGGCCGTATGCAATATGGTAGGGTTGGGCAAGACCACGATTTGGAACAAGCTCAATCGACAAAGCCCGTATTTTGATGCGTCGTTTCCGCAACCGATTCGTATCGGTAAACGGGCTGTTGCCTGGGACAGGCATGAAATCATTGCCTGGATTGCCGCGCGAAAAGAGGAAATATGCTAATTATTTTTTTTTGTGGCAATGTTTGGAAGAATTGTGATGCGCGTTTGCAGAAAGATAATGGCAACCGGTGTATTTATGCTGGGATAGTGTTTATGGCGTTTGTAATACCAGTCATCTTTCTTGACAATTGCATAATCAGGCAGCACTTCCCGCAACTACTCATGTTATGCTCTAATCTATAATAACACTTGCAGCTTAATAGTTATGCGCTATGTATACATAGCTTATATGGATTTATTGATATTTATCTTTATATCCGCCTTCTTGTTTGTTACCACAATTATTATTTCTTTCCACATAAACAATAGTTAGACAAGATGCTATTACATAATTATATTTTTGTTTGCTTTGTGTGTTTTTTCTTATATCACTTTTGATCCTGCATTCAGCGTATGCACCGCCTATTACTGCAGTTAGTAGCTTGTCATGCTGCAAGGAATCTGGATGACGCCTCTTTTCATCGTTCAATCTTGTTGCCGGTAATAATTTTTTTTTGTTACCAGTAAATCTTCTCTTTGCCACTAACAAATCCCAATTACTGATAAATTTCTGTGAGTAATCCATAAGCAATTCCGACGAGTAATTCATGAGCAATTCCGCTAACCGCTTCTCCTGCCACAATGGTGGCCTGTGGTTTGACGACGGCAACGGCGAGCCGCAACGCTTGAGCGATGCTTTTGCTGTGGCAGGCGTTGCCCGCGACGACAGCGGCAACCCGCATTACATCCTCGACCACAACGGCCAACACTTCGCCCTGCCGTGGGAAGACGTCGGCGAACGCAGTGGCTGGCGCATCATGCGCCGTTATGTGCGCCGCATGCCGACCAGCAAGCGCAGCCAGGAACGCCTTGCCGAATACCTGCAAACCTGCGACATCAGCGCGCAATGGCGCCTCACCGACACGGCAGGCTGGCACGGCAACAGCTACATTCTGCCCAATGGCGAATGCCTCGGCGGCGATGCTCGCATCTTCTTCCAGCAACCCGCGCCGCGTTACAACGACTTCGCCGCGCATGGCACGCTCGACGACTGGCGGCGGCAGATTGGCCGCTACCTCGCCGGCAACAGCCGCCTCTGCCTGCTGGTCGGTGCCGCCTTTGCCGCGCCGCTGCTCAAACTGTTCAACATCGAAGGCGGCATCCTGCACCTTTACGGCAAATCCAGCGGCGGCAAAAGCACCGCGCAGCGCGTCGCCCTTTCCGTTTGGGGACATGGTCGCGACGCCGGGCATAGCTGGAATGCCACCGGGCTGGCGCTGACCAACGCCGCCGCCTCGCGCAATGACGGGCTGCTTTCCCTTGACGAAATCGGCGAAGACAGCCGCCTTGCCGTGGAAACTTGTGCCTACGCTATCGCCAACGGCCGCGCCCGCCTGCAAGGCGCAAAAGAAGGCGGCAACCGCCCCGAACTGCGCTTCCGCGTGCTGGCGATTTCCAGCGGTGAAATGAGCCTGCCCGCACACTTCAGCAAAAACGGCCGCGAAATGATGGCCGGGCAGATGGTGCGTTGCCCCAGCATCCCGCACCTGCTGGAACAGCATCACGACTTCCCGGACTTCCGCAGCTTCGCCGAACACCTCAACCATGCCGCAATAACCGTCTATGGCTGCGCAGGGCGGGCGTTCATCACCCGGCTAACGTCGGACTACCCGGAAAACGTTAAAGCGGCGCAGAAGGCGTTTGAGGCGGTTTTAGGCGAATTGCACGCCAACTACAGCATGACCGCGCAGCACGCCCGCAGCGCCCGTCTCTTTGCCGTTTGTGCCGCCGGGTTGATGCTCGCTTCCGACTGGAATATCAGCGGCATCGACCGCGAAAGCGCACGGTGTGGCGTGGTGCAATGCTTCGCTGACTGGTACGAGAACCAGCCGCGCGAGGACTACGAGGACGAACAAATCAGGCGCTTGCTGGAATACTTCATGCAGCGCCACGCCGACAGCCCGCGCTTTGCCTATTGGGACAGCCGCCACACCGCGCCCGACCATGCCGGATACTGCCGCTACAGCGCGCAGGAGTTGGGACGCTTCCCGGACGACCAGCAGGAATACTGGATAATCCCGCCCGTCTTCGAGGACGAAATCTACAGCGGGCGCGACATCCGCAAAGTCTGCGAAATCCTGCTGGCCATCGGCTGGCTACAGCCCGGCGACGGGCGACACGTCAAGCGCAAACGCTGGGGGCATGGCCGCTTCTACGTCATCCGCGGCGCCTGCCCGCCAGAGCCGCCGGAAAACGCTCCGGAACAGGGCAAACCGCACCCGGAAAGCTGAACAAACCGCTCTACCTCTTTGACCGCTACGGCGGTCTTTTTTTGCCGCGAAAACTGCCCGCAAAAGCGCGATACATTCATGAATGTGGCATTGCTTTCAGTTAATCTTTCTCGCGCGCGTAGAGGCAGTTTTGCAAAATGTGTCGGAATGTCGGAACGCTTTTTATTTAACCAACTGAAAAAACGTAAATCAGGTGTTTTTTTCTGTAAAAACTTGTCGGAACGCTTGTCGGAACGCATATTGATTTTTAAGGGAAAGATATTTTCGCTTGTCGGAACGTTTGTCGGAACAAAGGCAAAAACGTTCCGACAAAAAAATCCGCGTTCCGACAAAAAAAACAGCTTGTCGGAACGGTTTTTTATATATAAAACATCTAATTAACCCTTGCGTTCCGACGTTCCGACAAAAAATCGCGTTTACTGCTTATAAAAATTTACCCACCTGCCCAAACATTAACAAATCACCCCCGGATGAACGCACCGGAACGGCATTTTTCTTCGGCTCTGGGAACGGTGGCAAAACGGCCATTGGTTGGCTGATTGTCGTCCGGGCAAAAGTCAGGGGAGGAGGGGCAGACTGCGGTTCACGGATTGCGCCGATAACGTCGCCGAACTCTACGAACGGGAAGACACTTTTGCCTGATTTTTACCTCTCATAACGAGGTGAAAGCGGGGTTTCGGTGCGGTACATCGAAAAAAATTTATAATGTAATCATCTGAAATTACAACAGATAAATAAACTGTAACCTGTCGCCCTCTCTCCGCCAACACCCCAAAAATCGCCTGTTTCAAGGCGATTTTTTTACGTCCAAATTGCGCCGATTTTTCGGTAAAAATCCCTTGTATAACAAACTGTAACGAATTTTCTTTCGTCCAAAACAGCCTTCCCCGATTCAAAGAAATATAGCGATATCACGCAGCGTTCTGGACAAGGCGCGCCGCCGAAGGCAGTACGCCTTTGTACGGCAAGGCGACGCAACACCGTACAGAGCGTTGCGTGGATTGCTATCAAGCCCAGCGAACGCAAAACGGGGTTTATTTTGGGGTTCATTTTTCAGGCTAAAATCAGGGCATCACCCCCCTGACTTTTTGCCCATGCCCCTCACAGAAATCACCATCCGACAAGCCAAACCTAGCGAACGGTCGCGCAAGCTCTTTGACGGCGGCGGGCTGTACCTGTTTATCACGCCTCAAGGCGGTAAATACTGGCGTTACCGCTACCGCTGCTTTGCAGGTAAAGACCGCACGCTTGGCTTGGGCGTTTACGGCGAAGTCAGCTTGAGGCAGGCGCGACAACTGCACCGCGAGGCGAAGAGCCTGCTCTATCAGGGTATCGACCCACTGACACGACAACAGAAACAGCGGCAGGGCAATGCCGGATTGGCCGCCTTTGAGTGCATCGCCCGCGAGTGGTACGAATACCAGCGCCCGGCATGGAAGAACGCCAAACACGCGCAGCAGGTCATTCACACCCTTTGAGCAGTACGCTTTCCCGCGCATCGCGGCAACGCGCTATAAATCTTCGGCAGCAAAAACCAGTGAATCATCCGGTAATTGCAAAACAGGAATGCCGATAGCACCTTGCGCCTTACGTACATCGAATTCTGCACGGTTATCGCGCAGCGCAAGAAAGCGCTTTAGATTTTTCATGCTGGCAGTAATGTTTACTGCCTCATATTCAATACCACGCGCGGTAAGCACAGCGACAAATGGTGCGGTATCCGGGCAAAGGTCGCTGAAGAAAAGTACGGGTTGGTTCATAGAATATTCTCCTTGTGAGAATGGTTAAAAACGTGCGGAATCAACACATTTCCGCAACTCGGTAATAAAATCTCGATATTGCCGCATATCGGCGAAACCGTCAGAGCTGATGACGTAGGTTTTTTCCGTCAAATAGCGCTTGCTCGCATTGTGTACGGTTATGAAAATTTCCGGCGTGCCGTATTCATCGCGGTATTTCTCCGTAATGTCTTCAATATTGGTGTAATGCAGCAAGAAACTACGCTGTGAACTCAGATAATAACTTGCCGGAATAATGAGGGCATCATTCATCAGAATAATGATTCTGCCGCCACGCACATAATTCAAAAGACAAATGGATGACATGATTGTGCCACCAATAACCATTACCCAAAGCACGTAATTTGGTATATCTGGAAAAGCGCCCTGCTCGAAAAGCAACACATACCCTAAATACGGGCAGAAAAAGCAGCCAAATAGCGCTAGTTGCAACTCATTTTTTGCCGGACGATAGCGAAACTGAATGGTTGGCAATGGCATCGCTACAGCGCTTTAGCGCATTTCCTGATGCGTTTGCTGCGTGGCAAAATCCGCCTCATCATCCATCTGCTCCAGCGCCTGCATGATGTCGCGGCAAAGGGTTTCGGTATTTAGTCCCGTTTCGGCCGAAATGCGATAGACCGGCCCTTGCCAGTTGAGCGCCGCGACAATTTCCTGCGCGCGTGCCTCGCCTTCTTCCGGCGTCAGCGTGTCCATCTTGTTCAGTACCAGCCAGCGCGGCTTGTCGGCAAATACGGCGTCGTATTTTTCTAGTTCGGCGCTGACCTGCTCGAAATCGCGTACCGGGTTTTGCGAATCGCTCATCGGCGAACAATCCAGCACATGCAGCAGCAGGCGCGTACGCGCCAGGTGGCGCAGGAACTGATGTCCCAAGCCAGCACCATCCGCCGCCCCTTCAATCAGGCCGGGGATGTCCGCCATGACGAAACTTTGCAACATGCCGACGCGCACCACACCGAGATTGGGGTGCAGCGTGGTAAATGGGTAATCCGCGATTTTTGGGCGGGCGGCAGAGACGCGGCTAATCAGCGTCGATTTACCCGCATTGGGCATACCAAGCAGGCCGACATCGGCGAGCAGTTTCAGCTCAAGACGCAAATAGCGCTCCTCACCTTCCGTGCCAGGCTTGCATTGGCGTGGCGCGCGGTTGGTTGAGCTTTTGTAGCGGGTGTTGCCAAGACCGTGAAAGCCGCCTTGCGCTACCAGTAAGCGTTGGCCATCTACGGTGAGGTCGCCGATAAGTTCGTCGGTGTCATCGACGAATACTTGCGTACCGACCGGCACCGGCACGAGCAAATCCTCGCCGCTGCTGCCGCGCTTGTTGCGCCCCTCGCCAGGGCGACCGTTTGCCGCCTGAAAGCTGCGATTAAAACGGAAATCAGCGAGGGTATTGATGCCTTCTTGCGCCACTAAATAGACGCTACCGCCATCGCCACCGTCGCCGCCGTCCGGCCCGCCAAACGGCACATATTTTTCGCGGCGAAAACTGACGATACCGTTACCGCCCTTGCCAGCACGGACGTAAATTTGTGCTTCATCTACGAATTTCATGGTTTTTTTCCTAAGAGTGTTGTCTGTCCCGCTTTGTTGCCGCGAGAATAGGGGATTTCGTCTGTATTGTACGGTCTAGCACTCGCGACAACAAAAAAGCCCTGCACGATGCAGGGCTTCTTGACGCAGGGAAGGTATCAAGCTTCCGGCACTACGCTGACGTAGCGGCGTTTTTCCGCGCCACGAATGCTGAAAACGACTTTGCCATCTGCGGTGGCAAACAGGGTGTGGTCGCGACCAACGCCAACGTTTTCACCAGCATTGAACGGGGTGCCACGTTGACGCACGAGAATAGAACCGGCGCTAACCACTTGTCCGCCGTAGCGTTTAATGCCGAGGCGTTTGGATTTGGAATCGCGTCCGTTGCGGCTGGAACCGCCTGCTTTTTTGTGTGCCATGTTTTTGACTCCTTATTTCTTGCCGTCAATCGCGTCAATCACTACTTCGGTGTAGTTTTGACGGTGCCCCATGCGCTTCATGTGGTGCTTACGACGGCGGAATTTGATGATTTTGATTTTCTTGTGGCGACCGTGTGCGGCAATGGTCGCGCTAACGGTTTTGCCTTCCAGATAGGGCGCACCAACGGCAACATCGCTTTCGCTCGCCGCAATTAGCAATACTTTGTCAAAAGCGATGCTGTCGCCCGCTTCGCCCGGCAAGGTTTCCACTTTCAGGCGCTGACCGGGTTTGACTTTGTACTGTTTACCGCCAGTTTCAATAACTGCAAACATAAATATTCTCCAAAAATTTCATGCACGAACAGTAAACCTGCCCGTTTTCAAAGGCGGCGGATTATACGGGCAGACCTGTAACAATTCAATAGTCAAGCGGTGTTTCATCGCGGGCTACCGTTGATTTTCTGCCGCAAAAAACCGCTTGCGTTCGCGGTAAAAATACCTATAATGCGCGCCCTACGTTAGGCGCGTAGCTCAGTTGGTTAGAGCACCACCTTGACATGGTGGGGGTCGTTGGTTCGAGTCCAATCGTGCCTACCAGATTTATCTCATTAGCCCCGTTTTTACGGGGCTTTTCTTTTGTCCCGCCTTTACAACAGGCGACGATAGCGTGCCGCGTCTTCCTCACCAAAGCAGCAGAAAATTACCCGCTCAATATGCAGGCATTCTTTAAGCGTCGCTCGTACTGTATCGACGGCAATGCGTGCCGCTTCTTCCTTCGGATAACCAAACACGCCGGTGCTAATCGCCGGAAACGCAATGCTCGTGAGCCCGTTGGCTTCTGCCACGCGCAGCGAGTTGGCATAGGCATTGGCAAGCTCGTCCGCCTCGCCGTCATCACCACCGCACCACACCGGGCCGACGGTATGGATGACAAAACGCGCCGGTAAGCGGTAGCCGCGCGTTAATTTCGCCTCGCCAACCTTGCAACCGCCCAGGGTGCGGCATTCCGCGACCAATTCTTTGCCCGCCACACGGTGAATCGCGCCATCAACGCCGCTGCCGCCTAACAGCGATGTATTGGCGGCATTGACAATGGCATCGACCGCCAGCGTCGTAATATCAGCAAGCTGTACTTCCAGTTTCATGTGCATCTCCGGTAAAACAAAGGGGTCGCCATTATAATGTCCCTCTCGCCCTTTTCCCGGAGACGCCCATGCCCGCCCGCGCTGCTTACCGCCAACTGCAAGCCATTCGCGACCGCTTGCCCACCTGGCAACCGCACTCACGCTCACCGCAACTGGCGGAAAATATCCTTGCCCTTGCCAATAGTTACGACGTCTATTGGTTTGACGCCTTTGGTGTGCTCAACGTCGGACCGCAACCGATTCCTGGCGCGGTGGAAGCGGTCGCCGCCCTGCGCCAGCGCAGCAAACAGGTTTTCGTGCTGTCCAACGCCGCCAGCGTCAGCAAGCCAAACATGGTGACGCGCTTCGCCACGCTCGGTTTTGATTTTGCCGCCGATGAAATCGTTACCAGCCGCGACGCGGTACTGGACGCCCTCGCCGATTACCCGCGTGATTTTCTGTGGGGGCTGATTGGCCTTGAGCACAGCCAGGAAGACCTCGACGCGCGTGGCGTGCGTTACCTGCCGCAAAGCGCCCCTGATTTCTACAGCGCGCCGGACGGCTTTCTCTTTCTCGCCACGGCGAACTGGGACGACGCGCAGCAGCAGCGCTTCGTCGAGGCGCTGGCAGCGCGGCCGCGCCCGGTTATTCTCGGCAATCCCGACCTGATTGCGCCGATGCCGGAACACACCTCGATTGAGCCGGGCAGTTACGTTCTCACCCTACCGGACGAACATTTCGCCCATGTCCACGTCTGCGGCAAACCCTACCCCGCCATCTTCGCCTACGCCGCGCGCCGCCTCGCCCATTTCGACCCGGCGCGCACCCTGATGTGCGGCGATACCCTGCACACCGACATCCTGGGCGGCAATGCCTTCGGCGTACGCACCGCGCTCATCACCGCGCACGGTTTCTACCGCGACCTCAACTATCACGATTTCATCGGCGACAGCGGCATCGTCCCCGACCATATCCTGCCGCGGTTATAAAAATATACATACACGAACCCCGCTACCCTGTATGTAAAACGCCCTCGTGCATCCCTACCACAATGACGCTAGAATCGCGCGCTTTCTTCAAAGACTTCGAGGTAACACATGAATAACGACGGCATGGCGACCCGCTACCAGCCCGCAGACATCGAAAACAAATGGTATGCCGTTTGGGAAAGCGGCCAGCACTTCGCGCCCACGGGCGACGGCAAACCCTACGCCATCATGATTCCGCCGCCGAACGTTACCGGCACCCTGCACATGGGGCACGCCTTCCAGGACACCATCATGGACGCGCTCATCCGCTACCAGCGCATGAACGGCCGCCGCACCCTGTGGCAGCCGGGCAGCGACCACGCCGGCATTGCCACACAAATGGTGGTCGAGCGCCAGCTAAACGCGCAGGGACAAACGCGGCACGACCTCGGCCGCGAAGCCTTTACCGAAAAAGTCTGGCAATGGAAAAACCAGTCCGGCGGACAAATCATGCAGCAGTTGCGCCGCCTCGGCGCCTCGCTCGACTGGACGCGCGAACGCTTCACCATGGATGACGACCTCTCGCGCGCAGTGCGCACCCTCTTCGTCCGCCTGCACGAAGACGGCCTCATCTATCGCGGCAAACGCCTGGTGAACTGGGACCCGGTACTGAAAACCGCCATTTCCGACCTGGAAGTCGAAAACCGCGAAGAAAGCGGCTTTATGTACCACGTGCGTTACCCCTTCGTCGCCGGACAAGGGCTGGACGGCGAGTACATGCACATCGCCACCACCCGCCCGGAAACCATCCTTGCTGACGGTGCGCTTGCCGTGCATCCCGACGACGAACGCTACCGCCACCTACTCGGCAAAAAAGTGCACGTCCCGCTCACCGAGCGCGTCATCCCCATCATTGCCGACGAATACGTCGAAATGGACTTCGGCACCGGCTGCGTCAAAATCACCCCGGCGCACGACTTCAACGACTACGCCGTCGGCCAGCGGCACACCATGGAAGTCATCAACCTGATGAACCCCGATGCCACCCTGAACGACAATGTCCCCGCCGCCTATCGTGGCCTTGACCGCTGGGTGGCGCGCGAGAAAATCGTTGCCGACCTTGATGCCGCCGGCTTACTGGAAAAAGTAGAACCGCACACCCTGAAACGCCCCTACGGTGACCGCAGCGGCGTCGTCATCGAACCCTACCTCACCGACCAGTGGTTCGTGGACCTGTCCAGCGACAAAGGCATGGCCAAACTCACCCAGCCCGCGCTTGACGCCGTGCGCGATGGCCGCATCAAATTCGTGCCGGACAACTGGAAAAACACCTACTACAACTGGATGGAAAACCTGCAAGACTGGTGCATCTCGCGCCAACTCTGGTGGGGGCACCGCATCCCCGCCTGGTATGACGCCGACGGCAACGTGTACGTCGCCGAAAACGAAGCAGCGGCGCGCGCCAAATACCAGTTGCCCGCCGACCTGCCGCTCACCCAAGACGAAGACGTGCTTGATACCTGGTTTTCCTCGGCGCTGTGGCCATTCGCCACCCAGGGCTGGCCGGACGACACCGCCGACCTCAACACCTATTACCCCGGCAACGTCCTCGTCACTGGCTTCGACATCATCTTCTTCTGGGTGGCGCGCATGGTGCTGATGGGCATGTACTGCATGAACGGCGAAGTTCCCTTCCGCGAGGTGTACATCCACGGCCTCGTGCGCGACAGCGAAGGACAGAAAATGTCCAAATCCAAAGGCAACGTCCTTGACCCGCTCGACATCATTGACGGCATCGACCTCGAAAACCTCGTCGCCAAACGCACCAGTGGCATGATGCAGCCACAAAAAGCCGAAAAAATCGCCGCGCAGACCCGCAAAGAATACCCGGACGGCATCGCCGCTTACGGCACCGACGCCCTGCGCTTCACCTTCGCCGCGCAAGCGACCATGGGCCGCGACATCGTCTTCGACACCAAACGCGTCGAAGGCTACCGCAACTTCTGCAACAAACTGTGGAATGCCGCCCGCTTCGTACAAATGCAGACCGCAGGCCAAACCATCACCGCTGCCCCCGTCGCCGAGAAAAACGCCGCTGACCGCTGGATATACGGCGCACTCGACCGCACCATCCGCAGCGTGCGCGAAGCGTTTGACACCTACCGCTTCGACTTCGCCGCGCAAGCCCTGTACGACTTCATCTGGAACCAGTACTGCGACTGGTACCTCGAACTCGTCAAACCCATCCTCGGCAAACACAACGACGATGACGCCGAAAAAGCGCGCACCCGCCACACCCTGCTCGACGTCCTCGAACAAGCGCTGCGCCTTATCCATCCGCTCATGCCCTTCATCAGCGAAGAAATCTGGCAACAAACCGCGCCGCTACTCGGCACAGCGGGCGACACCCTCATGACCCAGCCCTACCCGGCAGCGACTAACGGCGAAGACCCGCAAGCTGACGCCGAAATCGCCTGGCTGCAAGAAACCCTGCTCGGCGTGCGCAAAATCCGCGCCGACATGAACATCGCCCCCGGCAAAACGCTGCCGCTCATCATCGGCGGACAAGACGAAGCCGCCACGCGCCACCTCGCACAACAAGAACGTTGCCTGCTCGCATTGGGGCGCCTGGAAAACGTGCGCGTCCTTGCCGCAAGCGAGACCGAACCCGAAGCGGCGGCGTTTATGGTCGATGGCGCGAAAAACATGATTCCGCTCGCGGGGCTCATCGACAAAGACGCCGAACTGGCGCGGCTTGACAAAGAAATCGAGAAACTGGCGAAAAACATCGCCCGCCTGCAAGGCCAACTCGGCAACGAACGCTTCACCGCCAAAGCACCGCCGGAACTGGTCGAACAAACCCGCGCGCTGCTCGCCGCCGATGAAGAAACCGTCGCCGCCCTCAAAGCACAGCGGGAAAAAGTCGCGGCGATGTAAAAAAACGCCCTCACCAAACACGCGGTGAGGGCGCATCTCACAACCCATCCATCGACAACAACCATGAAAAAAATCCTGACGATTATCTTGACCTTCACCGGGCTAATTATCGGAAAAATCATTGCCAGCGCAGTGGTGGAAGCCATCAAACACGACCACAAAACAGCACCAGCGCAGCGCCCGGCAGCCATCCTCGCGTCCGAAGCCAATCGCAAGCAGCTTTTGCAAGAACTCAACGCCCAACTGCCGATGATGATTGACGAAGTTACCCGCTTCAACAAAACCGACCTCACCGCTGACGGCTTTATTTACTACTACCAGTTCCCCACCCTGACCGCCGCGGATATCAGCGCAAGCGCCTGGCAAGAACAAACACAAAACATCACCAAAGGCTTGTGCGGCAATGCCAAAACCCGCCCCCTGCTGGATGACAACGTGAGCTACACCTACCACTACGCGGACAAAAACGGACAGAACATCTTCAGCCTGACCGTACACAAAGCCGATTGCCCCTGAGAGCCGCCATGCAACACCCCCTCGTCCTTCCCTGCGCCAAAGGCAGCGAACAAGTCCTTCTCGCCGAAGCCGAAAATCTCGGCCTGCAAAACGCCCGCCTTGGCGTCTCTGTCGTTAGCGGCACAGGCGACCTTGAAACCGCCTACCGTCTCTGCCTGTGGTCGCGCGTCGCCAGCCGCGTCCTTTGGATCGTCGCCGAAGGTGAAGTCGCAAACCCCGACGACATCTACGCCCTCGCCCGCGCGGTAGCATGGGATGAACACCTAAGCGCCGACAGCACCTTTGCGGTGAACTTCAACGGCATCGGTCAGGGCATCCGCAACACCCAATTCGGCGCGCTCAAAGTCAAAGACGCCGTCGCCGACCAACTGCGCGACACCCTGCACCGCCGCCCGGACGTGGACGCGAAAAACCCCGACATCAGCATCGACGCCCACCTGCGCAAAGGCCGCCTCACCCTCGCCCTTGACCTCTCCGGCGGCAGCCTGCACCAGCGCGGCTACCGCCTCGCGCAAGGCGCCGCGCCCATCAAAGAACACCTCGCCGCCACCCTGCTCTACCGCGCCGGCTGGCCACAACTCGCCGCCGACGGCTACAACCTCATCGACCCGATGTGCGGCAGCGGCACCCTGCTGCTTGAAGCGCTGCTGATGGCGGCCGACATCGCCCCGGCACTCAAACGCGCGCACTTCGGCTTCACCCACTGGCAAAGCCACAAACCCGCCGTCTGGAAACGCCTGCACGAAGAAGCACGCGAGCGGCGCGAAGCGGGGCTTGGTCGCCTAGATCTCAAAATCTGGGGCTATGACCACAACGGCGCAACGCTTGCCAGCGCGCGCGAAAACGCCGCCCGCCTCGACCTCGCGCACTGCCTGCATCTTGAGCGACGCGAACTCGCCCGCTTCACCGCCCAACCCGGCTACGGCGCGCACGGCCTCATCATCACCAACCCGCCCTACGGCGAACGCCTCGGCACATTGAGCGAACTCGTCGCCACCTACGACGCCCTCGGCGCGGCGTTCAAAACCTTCCCTGCCGACTGGCAAATGGCGGTCATCAGCAGCAACCCGGAAATGCTGAAACGCCTGCGCCTACAGCGCCACAAAACCTACCAAGCCTACAACGGCGGCATCGAAACGCAAATCGCCCTCTACCTGCGCAGCGAACAACACGAAAGCGAAGGGCAGACGCACGACCCCGCCGCGCCACCGGACGAACAAGCGCGCATGCTCGCCAACCGCCTGCGCAAAAACCGCCGCGCCGCAGAAAAAGCGGCAGAAGCCGCTGAAACCAACGCCTACCGCGTTTACGACCAGGACATGCCCGAATACGCCGTCGCGGTGGACGTTTATGGCGACCACGTGCACGTGCAAGAATACGCACCGCCGAAAACCGTCGCCCCGGAAAAAGCGCGCAAACGCCTCTTGGACGCGCTGCACATCATCCCGCAAATCCTCGAAATCCCCGCCGCCAACCTCGTGCTAAAAACGCGCGAACGCCAGCGCGGCAGCGCGCAATACCAAAAACAGGCGGCGCGCGGCGAGTACCTACCGGTGCGCGAAGGCGCGGCAACGCTGCTGGTGAACCTGCACGACTACCTCGACACCGGCCTCTTCCTCGACCACCGCCCGCTGCGCCGCCGCATCTACCAAGAGGCGCGCGACAAACGCTTCCTCAACCTCTTCTGCTACACCGCCAGCGCCAGCGTGCAGGCGGCACTGGGCGGCGCGGCGCACACTACCAGCGTCGATTTATCGCAAACCTACCTCGACTGGGCGCACCGCAACTTCGACGCCAACGAACTGGACAGCCGCCACCGCCTCATCAAAGCAGACGTCATGGCATGGCTACAAGAAGGCGACGGCGAATACGACCTCATCCTTTGCGACCCGCCGACCTTTTCCAACACCAAAAAAGAACAGCGCGTCTTCGACGTACAGCGCGACCACGTTGCGCTGATTACCCGCTGCATGCAGCGCCTCGCGCCCGGCGGCACGCTCTATTTCTCCAACAACTACCGCGGCTTCAAACTCGACCCGGCAATCGCCGAGCGCTACCACTGCGAAGACATCAGCGCCGAGACCATCGGCTTTGACTTCGCCCGCCGCCCCAACATCCACAAGGCATGGAAAATTACCGCTAAAGATTGACCGTTTACATACACGAACCCCGCTACCCTGTATGTAAAGCGATTATCGTAGGTTGGGTTAGGGCGAAGCCCGTAACCCAACGCGACATTTGTTGGGTTACGGCGCAAGCGCCTAACCCAACCACCACCGCGGCTTCGAACTCAATCCGACGCTCACCAAGCGCTACCACCGCGCAGAAACTACCGCGCAGGCTTGCGCTGCGTCCTTACTCGCTACGCACCGCGCTCAATCTGATTTCCACCTTCCAGCCGGGGTGCGCCAGTTTTGCCTGCACGCAAACGCGGGCGGGGGCGCGTCCCGGTGCCGTCCAGACGTCCCAAACGCGGTTCATCGCCTCGTAATCGTCGAGGTCGGCGAGGTAGATGGTCGCTTCCAAAATGTGCGCCTTGTCCGAACCGCAGCGGGCAAGCAGCGCGTCAATTTGGGCGAGGACGCTTTGTGTTTGCGCGGCGGCATCGGCGCTGGCGTCTTCCGGCACCTGGCCGCCCAGGTAAATGATGCCGTTGTGTATGGTCGCATCGCTGTAGCGGCTTTCGGGGTCAATGTAGGTAATCATCTGTAATTCCTTGTTTATGCGAACAGTTCGCCGTGATACACGGTGGCGGCGGCGCCGGTCATGTAAAGCGGTTCGCCCGCGCCTTGCCAGTGGATGGTGAGCGTGCCGCGCGGCAGTTCGACGGCGACTTCGTTATCGAGCAAACCGCGCGCGATGCCGACGGCAACTGCGGCGCAAGCGCCGGTGCCGCAGGCTTGCGTCTCGCCAACGCCACGTTCGTACACGCGCAGGCGGATGTGGCGGCGGTCGCGGATTTGCATGAAGCCGGCATTGACGGCGGCGGGGAAAAGCGGGTGTTGTTGTAGCGCGGCACCAACGGCGGCAACTGGTGCGGTCGCGACGTTTTCCACGACGCAGACGGCGTGCGGGTTACCCATGCTGACGATGCCTAGCTGTAATTCGTGTCCGGCGACGCTGACGGGCTGATAGAGGCGGTCGCTTTGCGCGGCGGTAAACGGGGTGAAATCCGGCTCGCCCATGTCCACCTGGTATTGTTCGCAGCCGTCGCCGTCCGTGCCGGCGTAGGCGATGGTGATGCTGCCGCGTTTGACGGCAACGCGCAGCGGGCGGTCAAACGGGTGCAGTTGGTGGTCGCGCAGGTATTTGCCAAAGCAACGCGCGCCGTTGCCGCAGTGTTCGACTTCGCCGCCGTCGGCGTTAAAGATGCGGTAGGCGAAATCGTGCGCGGCGTCCGGCGCAGGTTCGATAATCAGCAGCTGGTCAAAGCCGATGCCGCTGTGGCGGTCGGCCAGCGCGCAGATGCGCGCGCGTGGCCAGTCGAAGGGTTGTTGCAGGGCGTTCAGCACGATGAAGTCGTTGCCGAGGCCGTGCATTTTGCTGAATTGGCGGATGCTCATCGGCGCGCAACCGCGTTTACCAGCAGCAAGATGAGGATGGCAC
>CAUVOF010000041.1:0-18413 GCA_963553325.1 uncultured Cardiobacterium sp. | reverse complement strand
TGTTACCTATGTCCCCGCACACCTGTTACCCATGTGTCCGGTCTGTACACTACCCTGTATGTATAGCGATACACTCAAAGTTTTATACAAAGAGCAATGCTGAAGGTGATACGTGGCTGCACGGCGAGACGATATGGTGCAAAACTTTCGGTGGAATGCTATAAATACAGCAAATCACCCAAGCTAAGGAGCCTTCAATGACTACACAAACCTTCCCCGCCGGCGGCGCATCTATCAACTGGCAAAACGGCGAGTGGCAAGTGCCGGACAACCCCTGGATTGGCTGCATCGCCGGCGACGGCATTGGCCCGGAAATCACGCAGGCATCGCGCCGCGTTTGGGATGCGGCTATCCGTGCCGCTTATGGCGAGGCGCGGCGCATCGTCTGGTGCGATTTGCCGCTCGGTGAAGCGGCGGCAGGGCAGGGCGGCGACGCCTTCCCGCAAAGCACCTTGGACGCGCTACGCCAGTTGCGCGTTGCCATCAAAGGGCCTTTGACCACCCCGGTTGGCGGCGGTTTCCGCTCGCTTAATGTCGCGCTGCGGCAAACGCTCGACCTCTACGCCTGCGTCCGCCCAGTGCGCCATTACACGGGCGTCCCCTCGCCGATGCGCCGCCCGGAAGCGCTTGACGTCGTCATCTTCCGTGAGAACACCGAGGACGTCTATGCGGGCATCGAATACGCAGCGGGCAGCGCGGAAAACGCGAAACTGGCGGATTTCCTGCGGCGCGAGTTGGGGGCGCAATTCTTCGACGGCGCGGCGCTTGGCATCAAGCCCGTCTCCGAGTTTGCCAGCAAACGCCTCATCAAAATGGCGATTGAATACGCCCTCGCGCATGGACGGCGCAGCGTTACCCTCGTCCACAAGGGCAACATCATGAAATACACCGAAGGCGCCTTCCGCGAATGGGGTTATCAGGTCGCGCGTGAATATTTCCCCGGCTTGACGGTAGGCGAGGACGAACTCGACGGCGGTGAAGCGCCTGCGGACAAAATCGTCATCAAAGACCGTATTGCCGATGCGATGTTTCAGATGCTGCTACTGCGCCCGGCGGAATACGACGTCATCGCCACTTTGAACTTAAACGGCGACTACCTTTCCGACGCGCTCGCCGCACAGGTTGGCGGCATCGGCATTGCCCCCGGCGCGAACATCGGCGCGGGGCTGGCAGTCTTTGAGGCGACGCACGGCAGCGCGCCGAAACACGCAGGCAAAAACCGCGCCAACCCCAGCTCACTGTTGCTTTCCGGGGTGATGATGCTAGAGCATCTCGGCTGGCACGAGGCGGCAGAGCGCATTAACCGCGCCTATGCCGCGACCATTGCCGCAAAAACCGTGACCTACGACTTCGCCCGCCTGATGGAAGGGGCGACAGAAGTCAGTACCAGCGCCTTTGCCGACGCGCTGATTGGAAATCTTGCATGAACAAACTTGAGCAAATGCAGGAACTGCTTGCCGCGCTCGAACTGGCGCTGCTGGAAAACGGCTGGTGGGGCAGCGATGCCCCGGATGACGCGGCACTCGCCAGCACGGAACCGTTTTGCGTCGATGCCCTGACCTTCAGCGAATGGCTGCAATGGGTTTACATTCCGAAAATGCGCGCCTATATGGCAGCGCATGGCGAATTGCCGGAACGCAGCGGCCTCTTGGCGATTGCCGAAGAAGCGTGGCGCGGCAGCGCGGAAGACACCGAAGGCCTGTTGCTGGTCATGCGCGCGCTGGATGGTCTTGTCAATAACGAAGCGGCGGCGCCGCAGCATGTGCAGGAAGTCTGCTGCCGTTACCGGCGGCATTAAAGAAAAAACCGCCTTACGGCGGTTTTTTTTGTGGGCGCTTGTTAGGCTTTGGCCTTGCGGTAAAGCTCGGCAACATACGGCCAGTTCACCACTTTCCACCACGCTTCGAGGTAATCGGGGCGCTTGTTTTGGTAGTTGAGGTAGTAGGCGTGTTCCCAGACGTCGCAGCCGAGAATCGGCGTGCCTTGTACGGCGGCGGTGTCCATCAACGGGTTGTCCTGGTTGGGCGTGCTGGTAATCGCCAGTTTGCCGTCTTTGCCGACAATCAGCCATGCCCAGCCGGAGCCGAATTGTTTGATGCCGGCGTCTTTGAAGGCGGTTTTGCAGGCATCGAAGCTGCCGAAGGCGGTGTTGATGGCATCGAGCAGCTCGCCTTCCGGCGCACCGCCGCCGTTCGGGCTCATTACGTTCCAGTAGAGGTTGTGGTTGTAGTAGCCACCGCCGTTGTTGCGTACCGCCGGGCTGTGTTTGCTGATATTAGCGAAGATGGTTTCCAGGGTTTCGTTTGCCAGCGGGGTGTCCTGGATAGCGGCGATGAAGTTGTCGAAGTAGGCCTTGTGGTGGCGGCCGTGGTGGATTTCCATCGTCGTTTTGTCGATGACCGGTTCGAGCGCGTCAGCCGGGTAAGGCAGCGGGGCGAAGGTGTAGTTTGTCATGGTGGGTTCTCCATTAGTGTTTTAGAGGCGCCATTATTGGCGGGCGCGTGCCAGTTTTCAAGTTTTTCTGCTTGTTTTTTCTTGTGTATTTTATTTTTCCGATTGGGCTATGCGCGGAATATAGATTCACGATAGTGGCGTAGCTCGGCGATAGAGTCCTGGATGTCGGCAAGTGCCTGGTGCGTGGTGTTTTTGACGAAGGTGTACTGCGGATACCAGCGGCGCACCAGCTCTTTCAGGGTGGAAACGTCGAGGTTGCGGTAGTGGAAATAGGCTTCGAGTTCGGGCATGAGGCGCGCCATGAAGCGGCGATCCTGGCAGATGCTGTTACCGCAGAGTGGGGATTTTTTTGCCGGGACGTATTGGCTGATAAAAGCGAGTGTCGCCGCTTCCGCTTCTGCTGTGCTGACGGCACTCGCGCGGCAACGCTCAAGCAGGCCGCTTTTGCTGTGGTGTTGGCGGTTCCAGGCGTCGAGGTTGTCGAGGATTTCGCCGGGTTGGTGGATAGCGATAACCGGCCCTTCGGCAAGGATATTGAGCTGGGCGTCGGTGATGAGGGTGGCAATTTCGAGGATGTGGTCGTGCTGGCTGTCGAGGCCGGTCATTTCGAGGTCTATCCAGACGAGGTTGTCGGGGTGTTGCATGGGATTTCTTCGTTAATGTGGGATGAGAGCGAGTTGGGCGTCGAGGTGCGCGGCGTGGTTGATGGCCGGGCGCAGCGCGGGGTAATCGGGGTGCGGGCGCAGGTAGGCGTGCAGGTGTTTGCGCGCGATGGCGGTCGCCTGTGCGCCGTAGTGTTGGTGCAGGGCGCGCAGATGGGCGCGGATTTGTGCGCTTTTTTCAGCGGCGGGCAGAGCGCGGCCGTTAATCGCCGCCTGGCAGCGGGCAAAGAGCCACGGATCGCCGAGGGCGGCGCGGCCTATCATGATGCCGTCGAAGCCGTAGCGCGCAAGCAAGTTTTTCGCCTGTGCGGCGGTTGCGATGTCGCCGTTGGCAATCACCGGCAGGCGGGTTTTCGCTTTCGCTTCGGCAATGGTCGCGTGGTCGGCTTCGCCCTGGTAACGCTGCGCGCGGCTGCGGCCATGCACGGCAAGGGCGGCAATGCCGCAGGCTTCGGCGATGCGCGCCACTTCGCTAATCACCGGCTGGCCGTCGTAGTAGCCGAGGCGGGTTTTCAGCGTTACCGGGATGTTTACCGCGCGCACCACCGCGGCGAGAATTTTTTCCACTTGTTTGAGGTCGGCAAGTAGCGCCGAACCGGCTTGTTGGCGGGCGATGGTTTTTGCCGGGCAGCCCATGTTGATGTCGATGATGTCCGCGCCTTTCGCCTGCATCAGTAGCGCCGCTTCTGCCATCAGCGCCGCATCGCCGCCGACGAGCTGGACAATTTTCGGGTAACGCGGGTCGGGGTCGAATTGTAGGCGCGTGGCGGAATGGGCGGTGTGCAGCAGTTCGGGTTTGGCGCTGATCATTTCGGCGGTGCTGTAGTCCGCGCCGTTTTCTTGGCAGAGGCGGCGGAAGGGCAGGTCGCTCACGCCCGCCATCGGCGCGAGGACGATGACGGGCTGCGGGTAGTGGTAGCTGCCGAGGTCCATGGTTTAGGCGTTGGGACGCAGGTGCAGCAGTATCCAGCCGTCGCGGCTATCGGCGCGGCTGATGTGGTAGGCGTCGCCGTAGGCGGCGCGGATGCGTTCTTCTTGTCGTTCCAGCAGTCCGGCAAAAATCATTTCGCTGTCGGCGCGCAGGTGTTTTTCAAATTGCGGGCGCAGGGCGCAGAGCGGTTCGAGCAGGATGTTGGCAACGAGTAAATCCACTTGCGGCGCATCATTGGGGTCAGCGCAAAGGGTGATGCGCGCGTGTACGCCGTTTTTGTCGGCGTTTTCGCCGCTGGCGGTGAGTGCCTGCGGGTCGATGTCGGTCTGCCAGACGTGCTGCGCGCCGAGCAAGGCGGCGGCGATGCCGAGAATGCCGCTGCCGCAGCCGTAGTCATAGACGGTTTTGCCGGCGAGCGCGCCGTGATGCACCAGCCAGTTGAGGCACATGGCGGTGGAGGGATGGGTGCCGGTGCCGAAGGCAAGGCCAGGGTCGAGGCGCAGCACGGTCGCCGCCGGGTCGTCGATGTGGTGTTCGCTCGCCGCTACCCAGAAGCCGCCGCCAAAGTCGATGGGGCGGAAGTGGTCGAGCCAGGCGCGTGTCCATTCGCTGTCGGCAAAGAGGCGGTCATTGAGGGCGATGTCGTTGCCGAGCGCGGCGCGCAGCAGGAAGTGGATGGTTTCCGGGTCGCTGTTTTGCGGGAAGAGGCCAGTGATGCCGGTGTGCGCCCACAGCGGCATGCTGCCGATGGGCGGCTCGAAGATTTCTTCGTCATCAGCGGCGGTGTAGGTGATGGCGATGGCGCCAGCGGCTTCGAGCGCCGCTTCGATGCGTTCGGCGTCGGCTTCGCTGTTGCTGCGCAGGGTGATTTCCAGCCATTGTGGGGTCATGTGGTTTCCTTTTCGGTTTTACATACGGGGTAGCGACTATGGTGTATGTATATTTTGGCGGTTTGTTAGGTCAGTCCAGCTTTGTCCAGTCCCATGATTTTGTCCATGCCGCCGGCGGGGGTGGCAAATGCGGCGTTCATGCGGTTCCAGATGTTGATGGCGTTGATTACCCAGGTGAGTGCGACCAGCTCTGCTTCGTCGAAATGTGCGCGCACGCTGGCGTAGTCTTCATCGCTGATGTGCTGGCCGGCAAGGTGGGTGAGTTTTTCTGCCCATGCCAGCGCGGCGCGTTCTTTCGCACTAAATAGTGTGGATTCGCGCCAGACGGGCAGGTGGTACAGGCGCAGTTCGCGTTCGCCGTGCAGTTTGGCTTCTTTGGCGTGCATATCGACGCAAAAGATGCAGCCGTTGATTTGGGAAACGCGGATTTTAACGAGGTCTTTTAGGGTGTTGTCTAGTTGTAGGCTGGCTTCCAGCGCCAGCATCGCCTGGTAGGTTTCGGGGGCGTATTGGGCATAGTGCAGTCGCATCGGTGGTCTCCGGGTTGTGAGGGGTTTATGTGCGGGGGGCGGTCGGTCGCTACGCAGCCTGTTTGCTGCCCCCACCCAATCTTGTTGCGCAAGCTGTTCCAGTCCCACAGGGGCAAGTATTGCTCACGTAGCGAGAGAGGGTGCAGAGCGGCGGTTTGTGTCGTTTGGATGTTGTCGCTACGCGGATTTTCACACCCCCGCCCCATCCCTCCCCCGCTTCGCAGGGGTGGGTGATTCAAGCGGGCGCTGCGCGATTTTCCGCTTCTCCCGCTTCGCAGGGTGGCATTTGGAAGCAATTCGCCCCGCGGCTGCGGGGCGTTCTGTTAGGCGAGGCCGAGTTTGTGTTCGAGGTAGTGGATGTCCATGCCGCCCTGGTTTACGACCGGGTCGTCGAGCAGGTCTTGGTGCAGCGCGATGTTGGTGCTGATGCCTTCGATGACCAGTTCGCGCAGTGCCATTTTGGCGCGGGCAATGGCGGTGGCGCGGTCATCGCCCCAGGTGATGAGTTTGCCTATCATCGAGTCGTAGTGCGGCGGCACGGTGTAGCCGTCGTAGAGGTGCGATTCAACGCGCACGCCGAGGCCGCCCGGGGCGTGGAATTCGGTTACGCGCCCCGGTGAGGGGATGAAGGTTTTGGCGTTTTCGGCGTTGATGCGGCATTCGATGGCGTGCCCCCGGATGTGGATGTCGTCCTGGGTGTAGGCAAGCGGCAGCCCGGCGGCGATGCGGATTTGTTCGCGCACGATGTCCACGCTGGTGATCATCTCGGTAACAGGGTGTTCGACCTGGACGCGGGTGTTCATTTCGATGAAGTAGAACTCGCCGTCCTGGTAGAGGAATTCGAAGGTGCCGGCGCCGTGGTAACCGATGCGTTTGCAGGCTTCGACGCAGATGCCGCCGATTTTGGCGCGTTGTTCGGGGGTGATGCCGGGAGCGGGTGCTTCTTCCATGACTTTCTGGTGGCGGCGTTGCAGGGAGCAGTCGCGTTCGCCGAGATGGATGGCGTTGCCGTGTTTGTCGGACAGCACCTGGATTTCGATGTGGCGCGGGGTTTCGAGGAATTTTTCCATGTACACCATGTCGTTGCCAAAGGCCTGACGCGCTTCGGTTTTGGTGAGACGCACGGCATCAACGACTTCGTCGGCGTTTTTGACGACGCGCATGCCACGTCCGCCGCCACCGCCCGCCGCCTTGATAATGACGGGGTAGCCGATGCGTTCGGCCGTCGCGCGGATCTCGTCCGGATCGGTACTGAGCGGGCCGTCCGAGCCGGGCACGCAGGGGATTCCGGCGGCTTTCATCGCTTTGATGGCTTCGACTTTGTCGCCCATCATGCGGATGGTTTCCGCGCGCGGCCCGATGAAGGTGAAGCCGGATTGTTCGACGCGCTCGGCAAAGTCCGCGTTTTCCGAGAGGAAGCCGTAGCCGGGGTGGATGGCGTCGGCATTCGTCACTTCGGCGGCGGCGATGATGGCGGGCATGTTGAGGTAGCTTTCGGACGAGGGCGCCGGACCGATACACACGGATTCGTCGGCGAGGACGACGTGCTTCAGGTCGGCATCGGCCTTGGAATGCACGGCGACGGTTTCGATGCCCATTTCGCGGCAGGCGCGCAGGATACGCAGCGCGATTTCCCCACGGTTGGCAATCAGCACTTTCTGGAACATGGCGGTTTCCCCCAGGGCTTATTTGACGACGAAGAGGGGTTCGTCGTATTCGACCGGCTGTCCGTTCTCGACGAGGATTTCCACGACTTTACCGCCGAAGTCGGCTTCGATGCGGTTGAACATTTTCATGGCTTCGATGATGCAGACGGTGTCGCCCGCCTTGATGTCGTCGCCCAGTTTGACGAAGGGGTCGGCGTCGGGCGCGGGGGCGTTGTAGAAGGTGCCGACCATCGGCGAGCGGATGATTTTGCCGTCCGGTGCCGGTTTGCCTGCGGGCGCGGCTTCGGCGGCAGGGGCTGCGGCGGGCGGCGGCGCGAGGTTGTAGGCTTGCGGCGGGTAGGGCATCGCGGGCATCGGCGGGGTCTGGCCGTAGCGGCTGATGCGCACGGATTCTTCGCCTTCGGTGATTTCGAGTTCGGCGATGCCGGAGGCTTCGAGCATTTCGATGAGTTTTTTGATTTTGCGGATGTCCATAGTGGGCGGTCTCTTATTTGGGTTGGGTTAGGTAGTGGTGGGCGGCGGTCAGCGCCAGTTCGTAGCCGGTCGCGCCGAGGCCGCTGATGACGCCTTGCGCGAGGTCGCTGAAGTAGGAGTGCTGGCGGAAGGGTTCGCGGCGGTAGATGTTTGACAGGTGGACTTCGATGTATGGGATGGCGACGGCGGCGAGCGCGTCGCGCAGGGCAACGCTGGTGTGGGTGAAGGCGGCGGGGTTGATGATGATGTAATCGACTTCGTGTTTGCCGGCGGCGTGGATGAGGTCGATGAGCACACCTTCGTGGTTGTGCTGGATGAATTCGAGTTGGTGACCGAGGGCGGCGGCCATGTCGGTGAGGCGGGTTTCGATGGTTTCGAGGGTGTCGTGCCCGTAGTGCGCCGGTTCGCGGCTGCCGAGCAGGTTGAGGTTGGGGCCGTTGATGACAAAAATAAGCGCCATAGGGTGTGTTGTCTCGGAAAGGGGTGGTTGCCGTTTATGGTTACGCCCGCAACACCTTGCGATGTTGCGGGCCGGGGGCGTTAAAGGCGCGCATTATATACGCTTCCTGTTTATATTCCATGCGGTTTCTTGTCATGGAACGCGCCAGGCGGCGAGTTTTGCGGCGAAGGCGTCCGCCTCCAGTTCGCCGATGATTTTTTCTTGTGGTGCGGCGAGTTGGCCGTGCGGCGGGTAACGCAGTACCGCAGGCGGGCCGACGAGGCCGAGTTCGTTGAAGATGGCTTTGTGCGCATCATCAAAGTCGGTGACGTCGATTTTCAGCAGGGTGTAGTCCGCCAGCTCCGTGGCAAAGCGCGGATTGTGCCAGATGTGCGCTTCCCATTTTTTGCAGGCGACGCACCAGTCGGCGTAGAAGTCGAGCAGTACGGGGCGGTCGCTTGCCGAGAGCGCTGCTTCGATTTCGGCTTTGCTGTGCAGCAGGCGGAAATTCGCGTCTTGTCGGGCAACGGCCGCGGCGGGCGGCGCGAAGAATTGCGCCGCGCTTTGTGTGCCGAGCGCGATGGCGACAACAAGCCCGAGGGCAGCGAGGAAGCGGCGCAGTTTGCCTTCGCCGTAGATATAGGTCGCAAAGAAGAGCGCGTAGAGCGTCCACACCGCGAGCGCCCAGCCAAGCGGCATGATGCGGGTAATGAGCCAGACGGCGATGGCGAGCAGGGCGAAGGCGAAGCCTTTTTTGACGTTATCCATCCACGCGCCCGCTTTCGGCAGGAATTTGCGGAAGGCGCCAGCGAACAGCAAGAGCGGCAGGCCGGTACCGAGGCCGAAGAAGAACAAGGCGGTCGCGCCCTTGAGCGGCGTCGTTTGCGTGGTAAAGAGCAGCAGCGCGGTCAAAATCGGCGTGGCGCAGGGGCTGACGACGAGGATGGAAAGCGCGCCCATCGCCGCCGCGCCGGTATAGGAGCCGGATTGCTGTTTGCGGTTGAGCTTGTCCACCGGTTTTTGCAGCCAGCGCGGCGTTTGCAGGGTGTAAACGTCAAAGAGCGACAGCGACAGCCCGGCGAACAACAGCGCGACCAGCACGGTAATCCACGGTTTTTGCAGGATGACTTGCAGGTTTATCTGGAAGATGCCGAAGATGGCGCCGAGTAGCCCCATCGCCGCGCCCATCGCCAGCACGTAAACGCTGATGAGGCGGTAGGCGCGGGCGGTGCTGGTATTCTTGCCGACGACGAGGCTGGTCACGATGGGCACCAGCGGATAGACGCAGGCGGTGAAGCTGACGCCAATGCCGAGCAGCAAGACGAGCGGCAGGGCGATGAGGAAATTGTCGTTCAATTTCTGCACGATGCCGGAAGGCTCGTCGCTGCTACCGGCGACAACTGGCGGCGCGGCGGGTGTTTCCGCGGCAACGGCCGGGGTGGTGCTGAGGCCGCTCGCGCTGTGTTCGGCATCAAAATGGAACTGGCGCTGAATGGGCGGGTAGCAAATCAGCCCCTCGGCGCAGCCTTGCAGGTGCAGGGTGAGCGCCTTGCCTTGCGCGTCGGGCAGGTTGAAACGCAGTGTGTTGCGGTAAATTTCCTGCTCGCCGAGGAAATCGTCCTGATGAACCTCGCCCGGCGGCAGCGGCAGCGCCAGCGGCTTGCCATCGAGTTCCGCTTTCAGGCTGTGGCGGTAGAGGTAATAGCCTTCCGGCATTTGGTAATGCAGGGCGAGTTCGCCGTTCTCGCCTTTTTGCGCATCGACGAGAAAGGCTTGATATTCCGGCAGAATTTCGTTTTTCTTCGTTTGAAAGAGCGACGGCTTGTTCGCGGCAGTCTCGCTGGGCGAGGCGGCAGGCGCTTCATTCGCCGCCTGTTGCGCCATCGCGGCTTCATTGGCGGCGACTTCCGCCGCTGGCACTTGCAGCGTCCACGAGGTCGGCGGATAGCAGATGACGTTTTCCTCGCAGCCCTGCGTTTTCAGGGTAAAGGTGTCGGCGCGGTCGCGGTGGGTGAGGGTAATCGTCGGCGGTTGGTGCCAAACCTGCGTCGGCCCCAAATAGGGGTCATCCTTCGACTCTGGCGGGGTACGCGATTCCTCGCCGTTGGCACCGCCGAGCGAAGTCTTGTCAGCATACAAATAGTAGCCGTTGGGGAAATGAATGGTGACCTCGGTGCGGTAGCCGTCGGCGCTCGTGCTTTGGTGAATTTCCGGCTTGAACACCGCCTCGGCGGGTAGCGGGTCGGCGTGGGCGAATAGGGCAAAGAAGGCGAGGAATGGTGCGAGTAAATATTTCATGAGGACGGTCAGGTTAGAAGTCATGGCGGGCAATTCTAGCGAATTTGCCGCAGCGCGCCAGTAGCGGGGCGGCAAAACAAGCCGCTTGAGCAAGAGATTGCGACGGCTATATAAAAGACACCGCCAACCGCTGCCCGCAGTCGCTGCTTTGCTGCGCCAGTTCCAGCAAATAAACCACGCGCAGCGCATCTTCCGCCGTAACCGCCAGCGGTGCCTCGCCACGCAGCGCTGCGGCAACATTGCGATAGTAGGCGGCAAAATCGCCGCGTAGCGACGGCACAGCGCGGGCGTTGCCGTCCGGCGTGTACAACGTGCCGAATTGCGCCGCCGGTTCAACGCCATAAGCGGCGTCATGCGGCGACAGCCCCGCTTTTAACTGCGCTTCCTGCACATCCAGCCCGCATTTCACAAAATTGCCGGCATCGCCCTCAACGCGAAAGCGGGCAAGCGGCGCGCAGGAAAACGGCGAAGTGTGCAGCAGCGCCGCAAAATCCGGGTAATGCAGCAGTACATGCGCATAATCCACCGTCTTGCCACCGGGGCGCAGTGCGCGACAGTCGCCGGTTACCGCCTGCGGCATGCCGAACAGCACCAGCGTCTGGTCGAGCAAATGCGCGCCGAGGTCGAACCAAATCCCCGCACCCGCGCCAGGATTCTCGCGCCAGCGGTCGCGTACTGCGGGGCGAAAGCGGTCCCAGCGCGACTCAAAAAAGCGCAACCGCCCCAGTTCGCCACGCGCCAGCAACGCCTGCAAAGTCAAAAAATCGCTGTCCCAGCGGCGGTTATGAAAGACAGACAGCAAACGCCCGGCGCGCTCGGCAAGCGCCAACAAGGCGCGCCCCTCGGCGAGCGAATTCACCATCGGCTTTTCCAGCACGACGTGCCGCCCGGCAGCAAGACACTGCGCCGTCAGCGGAAAATGCGCGGCATTGGGCGCGGTAATGACCACCAGTTCCGCATCAGATTGCGCCAGCATCGTCGCCATATCGGCAAACTGCGCGACGGCAACATCCGCCTGCGCACGACTACTTACCAGCGCAGTCAGGCGAAAATCATCACTCGCGGCGAGTAGCGGCAAATGAAAAGTGCGGGCGGACATCCCGCAGCCAACCACGGCGACCGGAATCGGCTTCATGAGGTTCTCCTAATCATTACGGAGGGATTATCGTAACGCAAAGCCGCTTACAATCCGCTTGCACCCCGCAAGAAAGAGGACCCCTGTCATGAAAAATCAGATGAAAATCACCCTGGCTGCCCTGTGCCTTTGCGCCTTGTCGCTAACAGCCTGCGTCAAGCCTGACCGCGCCAGCCGCTTAGGCGACGAAATCAACCGCGAAGTCAAGGCGGAAGTCGCCTGGCGCGAAGCGGCACGCGGCAAAAAATTAAGCAATAAAGCCGTCAGCCAAATCCTGAATAAAAGAATGCACGCGCGGCGCAACGAATTGAAACTGGCAACGCGCAATGATTGCATCGAAACTTACGGCCCGGAAAAACTGAGCCAGTGCCAATGTCTTGCCAACAAAATGGACTACAACGCGGTTTTCGCCTTTATGACCAAATTCCGCGCCAATCCCAAAGGCGATTACCGCCGCGAAATCCGCCGTCTGGATGCAATGACCGACCGCGCCTATCGCCAGTGCGGCCTTGTGCAAAAATGAGCGGCGCAATCACTGCCAAACAGGTACAATCTGCGCCGTTTCCAATGCGGAAACACTTTCCCTCAATACCTAAGGAATCTTCCATGAAAAACATCCTGAAAAATCTCTTTGCCGCGCTGCTGCTTGCCGGTTTTGCTGTAACTGCCCAGGCAAAAGAAGAAAAAGCTGATGAGCTTGGCAACAAAATTGCCCTTGAAATCATGCAGGAACTGATAGAACAACAAAAGGCGGGCGCGAAAGAGCCAACAGAAGAAGAAATCGGCCGCTTGATGCTCAAAAAAATGCAAGAACACCTCGCCGAATTTAAAAGTGCCATGACTGAAGACTGCCTGCAAGAATATGGCAAAGAGAAGAGCAAACAATGCCAATGCGTTACCGATAACCTGGATTACAAAGGCAGCTTCGCCTTGCTGGAAAAACAATTGAGCGGCGGCAAGCCGGAAGAAATTGAAAAAGAAAGCGCAGAGGTGATAAAAAAAGAAAAAGCCGTTTACGAATCCTGCGGCCTTGAATATCACGAAGAAGAAGATAGTAAACCCGCTAAATAATCTCTTTGACTAAAGCCCCGTTCCGCGGGGCTTTTTTATATAAGCTTGATGATAAAGTCTTCAAAAAAAGCAGCTACAGAACAGGGATAACCACCGCGCAACAGCGCGGTTTTTTGCTGCCGTGAACAAATATTTTGTGGCGTCCCGTTTCGTTTTACCACTTGTTACCCTATAATCCCGCGCGCCTTTTTCGGGCGTCCTTTTTCCTTAGATTCAAGAGGTTTACATGAAAAAACTCCTACTCGCTGCCGCGCTGGCGTTCTCTGCCGCAGTGCCCGCGTTTGCCGAAATCACCGCGACGGACGTTGTCGGTCGCACCGTTACCGTCCCCAAAGTTCCCGAGCGTGTTGTGCTCGGTTTTTATTACGAAGACTACCTCGCCATCGGTGGCAAGGACGCGATGGACAAAGTCGTCGCCCTTGCGCTTTCTACCTGGAAAGACTGGCGGCCGCAGCAATACGCGCTCTATGAAAAAGCACTGCCGAAACTGAAAGACATCCCCGATATTGGCAATACCGAAGACGGCACCTTTTCTGTAGAAAAAATCATTGCCACCAACCCCGATTTGGTCATTCTTGGCGTTTGGAATTATGAGGCATTGGGTGAGTCGGTAAAACAATTCGATGATGCCGGTATTCCTTATGTGGTTTTGGATTACAACGCGCAAACCGTCGAGAAACACGTTACCTCTACCCTGGCATTAGGAAAATTGCTGGGACAAGACGAGCGGGCAGAAGCACTTGCCAATAATTACAAAGAAGCCTTTGCCGATATCGAAAAACGCATCGAGAAATTAAAACCGTCGCCGAAAAAAGTCTATGTCGAATTGGCACAAAACGGTGCGGAAACTTTCGGCAATTCCTATGGCAATACCATGTGGGGCGCGCTTTTGGAAAAACTGGGTGGCAAGAATATCGCCGCCGGTCAAGTACAAGGTGCAGCACCACTTAGCCCGGAATATATCCTTGCCGAAGCGCCGGATTTGATTTTCCTTGCTGGTTCGGAATGGAAAAACAAGCCGCAGGCAGTCGCCGTCGGTTTCTCTGCTGACCCGAAAATAGTCAATGAACGTATCGCCGCTTATTTGCAACGCCCGGGTTGGGTAGATTTGCCGGCAGTGAAAGCGGGCAATGTTTTCGCCATTTACCACGGCGGTTCACGCACCTTGTCTGATTATGTCTATGCACAATTCATTGCCAAGCAGCTCTATCCCGAAGCCTTCAAGGATGTCGATCCGGTGAAGAATTTGCAGGATTATTACAAGAAATGGCTGCCGATTGAGGCCGATGGCGTATTTATGACGCAATACCAATCAGCGAAATAAAACATTGGGCGGATAGATTGCTTCTATCCGCCTTATTATTTTAACGCCGCTTTATGCGGCGTTTTTTATTGCAGTACTCACAAAGGTGGGCTGTTCGTTAGCTCTGCCCACGATTGCGCCTGACAACCATGCGCCTGCCACAGGGCGGCGAAATCATCGCTTAATAAAAAGCGCCATTCCGCCTCGCGTGCGGCTTTGATGTCATCCTGCCAATCCGTACGCGGCACGGCGGGGTGGCACATGATGAGCGTGCCATCGGGGGCGGTGGCGAGCCAGCGTTGCCAATGGCGCCGCAACGCTACCGCATCGGCGTGGAAATCATAAACGCCGCCGAAATAACGATTTTTGCGCCAGCCATCGCTGTGGCGGTCGAGGTGGCGGCCGCCGAGGGCGTAAATCAGGCGGGCTTTGCCGTCGCGGATGATGGGACGGGTGCTGCGCAGGGCAGGGCGCTCGCGGTAGCGCATGGCGGCTTCGGCAAGCAGCGCTTCGCGGATTTGCGGGAATTGGTGCACGTGCTGGTGGCCGTCGATGAAGGCGGGCGCGCGCCCGGTCATCTCTTCAAAGCGGTCAAACTGGCGGCGGATGAGGTCGCGCAGCGCGGCGCTATCGAAGCGGCGCAGCCAGGCGCGGGCGATGATGCGCTTCAGGCTGCCGCCCACGGCGGGATAGGCGCGCGCGGCGAGGCCGGTGAGATCAAAATGCAGGCCAATGGCGCAGCCGCTGGCGTCCAGGCGGGCGAGGTCTTCGCGCGGCAGGTCGCCGAGGCTCATCAGGCTGGTGGACTGGATGCGGCGCGCTTCGGCGAGGCGGCAGACGGCTTCGTTTACCGCAGGCGAAAGGCCGAGGTCATCAACGTTCAAGGTGATTTTTTTCACGGGGAATCAGCAGGGTGGCGGAACGCCCAGCATTTGCCGGCAAGGAAGCTAAAGACGGTAACGGCGGCGGTAACGACAAACCACAGCGCCTGGTAATAATCTGCGCCAAAAAGGCGCAGACCGAGGGTAAAAAGCGCCTGGTTGGCGGCAAATCCGGCAAGCGACACTGCCAGCCAACGCAGGACGCTGCCGCGCCAGTGCGCGCCGCTTGTACGGAAGGTGAGGCGGTAATGCCCGGCAAAACTGACGCAAAAGGCGACGGCAAAGGCGATGACGTTGGCGATAAGCGGGGCGATGGCGCCGTATTCGACGGCAAGGGTCAGCACGGCAAAATGCACGGCGGCGGCGGTCGCGCCGACGAGCAGGAAAAAACCGCCCTGCGCGGCGGTATTGGCGGGTTTTGCGGGCATTTTGCTAAACCGTTGCTTCTTCGCGCGCAAACGCCAGCAGCAAGCGATAAAGCGTGGCGAACTCCGGCGTGGCAAGGGCAGTATCCAAGGCTTCTACTTCCACCCCGGCGCGCGCTGCGACTTCTTCCGCGCCGAACCAGTCGATGGCATCACGCAAGGTTATTGCCAGTAGCTCCGGGTCGCGGTCGGATGATAAATCTTGCAGAAACAACCGCAGTGCTTCCGGGGTTTGCAAGAATTCAAACGGATTGTACGGGGCAAATTCTTCGTTCATTAGTCCTCCCATTGTTTTAACAAGGTAATGGCGGTGTTGATGTCATCAGCCTGCGAGCTTTTGTCGCCGCCACGGCAGAGCAGGATAACCTGCTCGCCACGAAAGCCATAGTAAATGCGTAGTCCCGCTGCAGCGCCGCCCATAAAGCGTAATTCCCACACGCCACCGCGCAGGTAGTGGTGGTCGCCAAAATCCCCTTTTCGCATACGTTGCAGACGGCCAGAAATTGCGGCGGCATGAACGGCTGAACGCTTCTTCAACCAACGCTCAAAAGGTTTGCTGCGTCGCAGTTGGTATTTCATGCCACGCCTATTTGCCGTTCTTGCGGTCGCTGTGCCATTCGTCGGTGATGAGGTAGAGCGGGCGCTGTTTTACTTCTTCAAAAATCCGCCCGATGTATTCGCCGATGATGCCGAGGCAGATGAGCTGCACGCCGGCGGAAAACATGATGCCGGCGGTGAGTGTCGTCCAGCCCGGCACGTCGCGGCCAAAGAGCAGCGTTTCCAGCACAATCCAGATGCCGTAGCAGAAGGAAGCGAGCGAGACGAGGATGCCGGCGCGCGAAATCCAGCGCAGCGGCTTCAGCGAAAATGAGGTGATGCCGACAATGGCAAGTTCAAAGAGACGCGGATAGTTGTATTTGCTTTCGCCGGTCTGACGCGGCGGCGCTTGAAACGGCAGGTAAACGGTTTTGAAGCCAACCCAGGCGTAAAGGCCTTTCATGAAGCGCTGTCGCTCGGGCAGGGCGAGCAGGGCATAGACCACTTTGCGCGCCATGACGCGGAAATCGCCCGCGTCCGGCGTCAAGGCGTAGCGGCTGCCGTCCTGCATGAAGCGGTAGAAACCGCGTTTGAGGAAGCCGAGCAGGCGGTTTTCGTGGTCGCGTTTTTCTTGTACCGCCGCCACCATGTCGGCGCCCTGGCGGTGCAGGGCAAGCATTTCGGCAAGCACTGCCACCGGGTGCTGGCCGTCGGCGTCCATCATCGCCACCGCCTTGCCGCGGGATTCTTGTAATCCTGCGGTTAGCGCCGCTTCTTTGCCGAAGTTGCGCGACAGGGTCAAAAGGCGCAGCGTGGTGTCTGCGGGAAGCGCAGCTTGGGTGCAAACGCTGCGCACATCGTCGCGGCTGCCGTCATCGACGACGATGACTTCGCAACGCCCCTGGTTGGCGAGCCATTGCAGCAGTTCCGGCAAAAAGGCGGCGAGGGCGGCGGCGTCGTTGTAAACGGGCAGGATGACGCTAAGGTCGGTGTTGGGGGAACTTTTCATCTGTAGGCGGTGGGGTTGGTTTCAGGCGTTGTCGATATAGGCGCTTTGTTCGATGTGCTTGATGCGGTCGCGCAGCGCGGCGGCGGCCTCAAATTCGAGGTTCTTGGCGTGTTCCAGCATTTGTTTTTCCAGCTGCTTGATGAGTTTGGCGGCGGCTTTCGGGTCTGCCGGGATGTCTTCGCGCTCGCGTTCGCGGTGCGCTTTTTTCGCCTTGATGGCGACGTGCGCGCCTTCCATCACGTCGGTGATTTTTTTGCGGATGGTCTGCGGGGTGATGCCATGCGCGGCGTTGTAGGCCTGCTGTTTTTCGCGGCGACGGCTGGTTTCGTCCATCGCTGCCTGCATGGAGCGGGTGATGTGCGCCGCGTAGAGGATGGCTTTGCCTTTGGCGTTGCGTGCGGCGCGGCCAATGGTCTGGATGAGGGCACGTTCGCCGCGCAGGAAGCCTTCTTTGTCGGCGTCGAAGATGGCGACCAGTGAGACTTCCGGCATGTCCAGCCCTTCGCGCAGCAGGTTGATGCCGACCAGGACGTCGAAGGTGCCGAGGCGCAGGTCGCGGATGATTTCCATGCGTTCGACGGTGCCGACATCCGAGTGGATGTAGCGCACGCGCACGTCGTGTTCCATCAAGTAGTCGGTGAGGTCTTCGGCCATTTTTTTGGTCAGCGTGGTGATGAGGACACGTTCGTCAGCGGCGACGCGGGCGCGGATTTCGCCGAGCACGTCTTCAACCTGGCTTTCGACCGGGCGGATTTCGACTTCGGGGTCGAGCAGGCCGGTCGGGCGCACGACTTGTTCGACGGTCTGACCGCTATGCTCGCGTTCGTAGTCGCCCGGTGTGGCCGAGATGTAGATGGTCTGCGGCGCAATGGCCTCAAATTCTTCAAAGCGCAGCGGGCGGTTATCGAGCGCGGATGGCAGGCGGAAACCGTAATCCACCAAGGTTTCTTTGCGCGAGCGGTCGCCCCGGTACATGCCGTTTAGCTGCGGGATGGTGACGTGGCTTTCGTCAATCATCAGCAAGGCGTCTGCGGGCAGGTAGTCGTGCAAGGTCGGCGGCGGTTCACCCGCTTCGCGCCCGGAGAGGTAGCGCGAGTAGTTTTCGATGCCGGAGCAGTAGCCGAGTTCGACCATCATTTCGAGGTCGAAGCGGGTGCGTTGTTCGAGGCGCTGCGCTTCGACCAGTTTGTTTTGCGCGGTGAGTGCGGCAAGGCGCTCGCGCAATTCTTCTTTGATGCGGTCGATGGTGTTCAAGACGGTCGCGCGCGGCGTGGCGTAGTGGGTTTTCGGGTAGATGGTGATGCGCGGCACGCTCTCGTGCATCTCGCCGGTGAGCGGGTCGAAGTAGCGGATGTTTTCGATGGTGTCGTCGAACAGTTCAAAGCGCAGCGCGTACCAGTCGGATTCGGCAGGCATGATGTCGATGACATCACCCTTGACGCGGAAGGTGCCGCGCAATAGCTGGGTGTCGTTCCTGGTGTATTGCAGCTCTGCCAGATGCGAGAAGACGTCGTGCGGGTCGATGGTTTCGCCGCGCGAGAGGTGCAGGCGCATTTGCCGGTACTGGCTGGGGTCGCCCAAGCCGTAGATGCTGGAGACGGAAGCGACGACGATGGTGTCGCGCCGCTCCAGGATGGCTTTGGTGGCGGAGAGGCGCATTTGTTCGATGTGTTCGTTGATGGAGGCGTCTTTTTCGATGAAGGTGTC
>CAUVOF010000040.1:0-18526 GCA_963553325.1 uncultured Cardiobacterium sp. | reverse complement strand
CCCATGTCTGCGCACATGTGTTACCTATGTCTCCGGTCTGTACAGGGTAGCGGGATTCGTGTATGTAAACGGCGGTTTATGGCAATTCAAACACCAGCGCGGCATCGCCGCTTGCCGTGCTTTCTTTTTCGGCGAGGCGCTGCCCGCTGACGTTGCCGTCAGCGCTCAAGATGGCGCGGTAGGTGAGCTGTTTGTGCGTGCCGAGGCTTTCGCCGGTCATGCTGTCGCGGTCGGTGAGTTGCAGGGTTTGCGTCAGTGCCGGGGCGGTAGCGCGCACCGCAAGCGGCATCCGTTCGCCCGGCAGGCTGGCGCTGATGTAGAGGCGAGCGGCGGGCGGCAGGTTCGCCAGGGTGTCCGGGGATATGCGCACGGTGATGCTGGGCGCGCTGCTCGCTGCTTCGGCGCTGTCGCTTTCCGCCGGAATGAGGCGGTAAAACGGATGTTCCGGGGCGAGTTCGCGCCGCAACTCTGCCCACAGCGGCGCGGCGAGGTCTTTTTTGCCGCTTTGGGTGTAAGCGGCGGCGAGCAGGATTTTCGCCAGCGGGTTCTGTCCGCTTTGGCTGCGCAGGATGGTTTCGACGTCGGCGGGCATCGCCTCGCTGGTGCGGGCAAAGAGGCGGGCTTGCGCGTAATCGAGCGCCAGCGCGCTGTCGTTGGGATTTAGGCGGCGGGCGCGGGCGTAGATGTCGGCGGCGACGGGGTATTGGTTGTCGCGCGCGTAGCAGCGGGCAAGGGTGGCGAGTTGGTCGGCATCGTCGCGGTCGATTTGCTGTTGCAGCGCCTGGCAGTAGATGGCGAGGCTTTCCGCGGGGATTTGTTCGATTTCGCCGAGGTATTGGCTGCGCTGTAGCACGGGGGCGAGTTCGCGCGTCAGTTCGTGCCAATGGTAGCTGTTGGCGTGGTCGGCGAGTTGCCAGAGAAACAGCGCGGCGGCGCTGGCAAGCAGCATTACTGGCACGCGCCAACGTGGCGGGCGGGCAGCCGGCGGCGCTTTGCCCGCGCGCAGGTTTTGCAGCGCGTGGTAGAGGCGGTAGTCGAGTTCGTCCTGGTTGGCGGGGTCAGCGGCGCTTTGTTCGCGCCAGGCGGCGATGAGCGCCTGCTGTTCGCTGCGGCTGTCGGCGGGGGCGGCGGGGCGCTGGCGGCTGGCGCGCAGGATGGGGGTGAGGGCAGCGAGGGTGAGCAGGATTGGGGGTAGGTAGTAGTTCATGAGGCTTCGTCAATCCATTGTTGTAGTTGCTGTTTTTCGGCATCAGTTAAACGGGCAACGCTGCGGCGGCGACGTCGTCCGCCAAGCCAAACGGCGAGGGCAACAAGCATCGCCAGCGGCGCGCCGCCCCAGAGGATGAGGGTTTGCGTTTTGAGCGGCGGGTCGTAGTGGATGAAGTCGCCGTAGCGCTCTTGCAACCAGCGGTTGATGTCGGCATCACTCGCGCCTTCGCGGATGCGTGCCGCGACCTGCTCGCGCAGTTGGCGGGCAAGCGGTGCGTTCGATTCGGCGATGTTGCTGTTTTGGCAGGTGGGGCAGCGGATGTTTTGAATGAGGTGCTGGTAGCGGGTGTTATCGACCGGGTCGGCGAAATCGGGCGCGTCGCTCATCGCGGCGTAGAGCGGCAGGGCGAAGGCGGCGGCGAGGGCGAGAAGGCGCTTCATGGCTGTGTGTCCGGTTTTATCCGGCAAGAGCAAGCGGCAACAACGTGGGCAATTTTCATCGTTAAATTCCGTGGTTAGAAGGCGCGCCATTGTAACCCGCGCCGCCGCCACAAGCGCCATTAAGCTATAATGCGCGCCTTGTTATTCACAGGAATCCCCATGCGTTTAGCCCTTCCCTGCCTGCTTGCACTCGCCTTGTTTGGTTGTAGTAAAAATCCGCCGCTGCTTTATAAAACCGACATCGTGCAAGGCAATATTTTTTCCGCCGCCGAAATCGCCCGCATCCATCCCGGCATGAGCCGCGGCGAAGTAGAGCGCATCCTCGGCACGCCGCAGCTGGTCGATCCCTTCCACAAAGACCGCGCCAACTACCTCTACAGCTATTTCGCCGGCGACAGCAAGCGCACCTACCGCCGCCGCCTCGTTATCTACTACACCGCCGATAACACCGTCGCCCACGTCGAAAACACCAACGCCCAATAAAGGAAAACACATGATAGACAGCAAACTGCTGCGCCAGGACGCCGCCGCCATTGCCGCGCGTCTGCAAAGCCGCGGCTACACCTTCCCGCTCGACGAATACCAACGCCTCGAAGAGGCGCGTAAAAGCGCGCAAGTCAAAGCCGAACAACTGCAAGCAACGCGCAACAGCCTCTCCGCACAAATCGGGCAGGCGAAGAAAAAAGGCGAAGACGCAAGCGCGCTGATGGCGCAAGTCGCCGCGCTGGACGCCGAACAAAAAGAAAGCGAGGCGCACTACGCCAGCGCGCAAACCGCGCTCGATGCGCTGCTTGCCAGCGTACCGAACCTGCCGCATGACAGCGTCCCCGTTGGCAAAAGTGAAGACGACAACGTTGAAGTGCGCCGCTGGGGTACGCCGCGCGTTTTCGACTTCCCGCCAAAAGAACACGCCGACCTCGAAACCATCGGCCTCGACTTCGACGCGGGTGCCAAACTCGCCGGCGCGCGCTTCACCGTCTTGCGCGGCGACCTCGCCCGCCTGCACCGCGCCCTTGCCCAATTCATGCTCGACACCCACACGCGCGAAGAAGGCTACAGCGAAATGTACGTGCCGTATCTCGCCAACGCGCAGGCGCTGTTCGGCACCGGACAACTGCCCAAGTTTGAGGAAGATTTGTTCAAAACCGACCTCGGCGAACGCCACTTCTACCTCATCCCGACTTCTGAAGTGAGTCTGACCAACCTTGTCGCCGACACCGTCCTCGACGAAGCCGAGCTGCCGCTTTACTACACCGCACACACACCCTGCTTCCGCTCTGAGGCCGGTTCGCACGGGCGCGACGTGCGCGGCATGATTCGCCAGCACCAATTCGACAAAGTAGAAATGGTGAAAATCGTCGCCCCGGAAACCAGCTACGACGAGCTGGAAAAACTCACCGCCAACGCGGAAAACATCCTGCAAAAACTGAACCTGCCCTACCGCGTCGTCCTGCTCTGCACCGGCGACATGGGCTTTTCCGCGGCGAAAACCTACGACCTCGAAGTGTGGCTGCCGGGGCAAGGCAAATACCGCGAAATCAGCTCTTGCAGCAACTGCACCGACTTCCAGGCGCGCCGCATGCAAGCGCGCTACCGCCCGAAAGACAGCAAAAAACCACAACCCGTGCATACGCTGAACGGCTCCGGCCTCGCCGTCGGGCGAACGCTGGTCGCCGTTTTGGAAAACTACCAAAACGCCGACGGCAGCATCACCGTGCCGGAAGCGTTGTTGCCCTACATGGGCGGCGTGACTGAAATCCGTCCGCTGCGCTGATAGCGGTTGATAACGAAAAAACGCCACCGCTGGGTGGCGTTTTTTTATGGCTTTCAATTACAGCGACGCCTCATAGCCGCCCTCTTCCACTGCCTCTACCAGCGCCGCGGCGCTGGTTTTCGCCGGGTCAAACGACACCGTCGCGCTCTTGTTTTCCAGGCTGACTTCAGCGCTGGCAACGCCATCGACTGCCTGCAAAATGCCGGTAACGCTTTTGACGCAGCCGCCGCAGTTCATTCCATCCACATTCAAAACAACCGTTTGCATAAAAATCTCCAAAAAGTGGAAAAACGCAGCGCATGAACACGCTGCACCGGGGCGCACTATAAAGCCTTTACTTTGGCGGTGCATTTTTCTTGCCCAACGGCGCGGGGCGGGCGCGTATTTGGTGGTAATGTATGCCGCCTCATCCCCAGCTTAGGAATCCCATGCTTCTCTTTAGCCGGCGTTTTCTGCCGTTTTTCATCACCCAGTTTTTTGGCGCTTTTACCGACAATCTCTACAAAAATGCGCTGCTCGTTTACCTCACCCTGCGCCTGACCGACAGCCAAACGGTAAGCTTCTACACCAACCTCAGCATGGCGCTGTTTATCTTCCCGATGTTTCTTTTTTCCGCCTGGTCGGGGCTGCTCGCCGACCGCTTCGAGAAGCGCTTTCTCATCATCCGCATCAAATGGCTGGAAGTCTTCATCATGCTCTTCGGCATCCTCGCCTTTGTCTTTGACCTCATCCCGCTGATGGTGCTGGTGCTGTGCCTGCTCGGCCTGCAATCGACCTTCTTCGGCCCGGTGAAATACGGCATTCTGCCAGAGCGGCTGCACGAGGAAGAATTGATGCTCGGCAATGGCCTCGTCGAAGCGGGGACGTTCCTCGCCATTCTCGGCGGCACGCTGGCGGGTGCTTCGCTGGTGGTGCGCGAGACGCTTTATCCGTGGCTGTTTGCGGCAATGAGCGCCTCGGTGCTTATCGGCGTGCTCGCCGCCTACGCCATCCCCGCCTATCACGGCGAGACTGACCGCCACGCACTGCCGCCGTTCCATCCCTGGCAGCAGACGAAAACCCTGCTCGCCTACACCGCGCGGCAAAAAACCATCTTCCAGTGCATCCTCGCCATTTCCTGGTTTTGGCTGATAGGCGGCGCGCTGCTGACGCAAATTCCGCAGTACACCAAAGAAGTGCTGAACAGCGACCCGTCGGTTACCACCTACCTGTTGGCGCTGTTTTCCGTTGGCATCGGCATCGGTTCGCTGCTGAGCAACCTGCTCGCGCGCGGGCGGATTGAAGCGGGACTGGTGCCGGTTGGCGCCTTTATCCTTGCCGCTGGCCTCACGGGCGTCATCCTGATTCAGGGCAATCCCGCCATCAGCGAGTTGCAAACCCTCGCTGCCTTCGTCCACGACCCGCGCTTCATTCCCGTCACCCTCTCTTTCTTCGCCATCGCCTTTGGCGGCGGCATCTACGCCGTACCGCTCTACGCCATCATTCAGCACCGCGCCGAAAGCGGGCATAAATCGCAAGTCATCGCCGCGAACAATATTTTGAACGCGCTCTTCCTCGTCATCGTCAGCCTGCTCAGTATGCTGGTGCTGGTCGCGCTGGGCTGGTCGCTGCAAGCGCTGTTTGCCCTGCTGCTTGGCCTGCATCTCGCCATTTCGCTCTACATTTTTACCGTCGTGCCCGAATTCATCATGCGCTGCCTGGTCATCCTCATCATTGCCTGCTGCTACCGTCTGCGCGTCGAAGGGCGCGACAACATTCCAAAAAGCGGCGCCGCCATCGTCGCCTGCAACCACTTGAGCTATATGGACGCGCTGATTCTCATGGTCGCCATCCGCCGCCCGGTGCGCTTCATCATGTATTACAAAATCTTCCAAATCCCGGTGCTGCGTTACATCTTCAAAAGCGCGGGCGCCTTCCCCATCGCCGGGCAGCGCGAAGACCGCGAACTTTTCCGCGCCTCCTTTGAGCATGTGCATAACGCCATCGAAAAAGGCGACCTCATCGGCATCTTCCCCGAAGGCGAACTGACGCGCGACGGCCAACTCGGCGACTACAAACGCGGCATCGAGCGCATGCTCGCGCGCGACCCGGTGCCGGTGATTCCGGTCGCCATCGGCAACCTCTGGGGCAGTCTCTTCTCGCACAGCGGCGGCCTGATGAAAGGCGGGCCACGCAAATGGTTCGCGCGCATTACCGTCAGCATCGGCGCGCCGCTACCGCCGGAAACCACCGCGGCCGAACTGCGTGCGGCAACGCAAAAGCTGTTGGATAGGCAGGGCGGTTAGGGCGTGTTGGTCATTGAAAATTCCCGCCCCCGTGGGGGTGGGGAAGCAAGCACACCGCGAGCGACAACACCCCACTTACATACACGAACCCCGCTACCCTGTATGTAAAGCGATTATCGTAAGTTAGGGCGTGTTGACAATTCGTTTTGAACACCGCCGCTGCGCGATTTCCCCGCCCCTGCGCGGCGGGCGAATCGCCTAACCGCTTACGCACACAAAAAAACGCTGATTTCAGTCATGAAATCAGCGTATAGAGGAATGGAATTATGGTAGGCCCGGAGGGACTTGAACCCCCGACCAAGCGATTATGAGTCGCCTGCTCTAACCGACTGAGCTACAGGCCCGGAAAAGAGGCGCGCATCATACGCGAATCACACTGCTTTGTGAACTGCGTCGCGCGCCGGTTTTAGTGTGCGACTTTGGCTTCATCAAGCAGGTAAACGACCAAGTCGTGGAATTGGTCGTCGTTGATAGTGGAGCCACCTTTGGGCGGCATCGCGTTTATTCCCTTGATGCCCTGTTGTACCACGCCATCAACGCCACCCGCCTTATCCATGCGCTCTTGCCAAGCGGCGGTGTCGCCGAATTTGGGGGCATTGAGCAACCCAATGGCATGGCAAGAGGCGCAGATTTTGTCGTATTCGCCTTTGGGATTAAAACTGGGGTCGCGCGGTGCAGATGAACCACCAGCAGCGGCAACCGCCGGCGCATCGGCTGCGGGCGCTGCGCTATCGCCTGCCGTCGCGCTGGCATCAGCCGCCGGCGTTTCAGTTTTGTTTTCTGTGGTAGCGGGTACTTCGCTGTTGCCTTCAGTCGCAGGTGCTACGCTTCCGCCATCTTGTCCAACTTTGGACTCTTTCAATATATAGGCAACTAAATCGTGGAATTGGTCGTCGTTGATGGTGGAGCCACCTTTAGGCGGCATCGCGTTTATCCCCTTGATGCCTTGTTGCACCACGCCATCAACGCCACCGGCCTTGTCCAGTCGCGCTTGCCAAGCGGCGGTATCGCCAAATTTGGGCGCATTTAGCAACCCGATGGCATGGCAGGAGGCGCAAATTTTGTCGTATTCGCCTTTGGGGTTAAAGCTGGGGTCGCGCGGTGCGGATGAGCCACCAGCAGCAGCAACCGCTGGCGCATCGGCTGTGGGCGCAGCAGCATCAGCAGCCGGCGTTTCTGTTGCCGCGGTTGCGCTGGCATCAGCTGCTGGCGCTTCAGGGGCAGGCGGTGGTGGTTCGGTAACGGTTAGTTGGCCGACGGGCGCAAGGCGCTCAGCCTGCAATTTTTTGTTGATGGTGATTTCGTCATTGCTGCCGCCCCAAAAAAAGAAGGGCAGGACGAGAAATACTGGCATGAACAGCGCCAGTATTATCATGATGACTTTGGTTTTTTGTGGGATGTCAGTTTGCGCCATGATGATGCTCCATTTGCGGAAATTTATTAGGGATTTGCCGCGCGAATTATCACAAACGCGCCAGGGTGGCGCAAGCATTTGCGCGGCGTATCGGGTACACTTCGCCGCTTTCGCAACCTGGGGTTTCTGATGGATATTTCCCGCGTACATTTTCTTACCGTTGCCGCGGCAGACGCCGGGCAGCGGCTCGACAACTTCCTGCGCAAACGCTATCCGGCGCTGCCGAAAAGCCGCATTTACCAGATGCTGCGCCGCGGCGAGGTGCGGGTGAACAAGAAACGCGCCAAGCCGGAGCAGCGCATTGCCGCGGGCGACGAGTTGCGCCTGCCGCCGCTGGCGGACGCCACCCGCCCGCCGCAGGACGTCCCCGCTTTTTGGTGCGAGCGCATCGCCGCCGCCGTGCTTTATGAAGACGACGATTTTCTTATCCTCAACAAACCCGCCGGCATCGCCGTGCATGGCGGCAGCGAGCAGCCCTACGGCGTGATTGATGCGGTGCGGCAGGTATGGGGCGCGGGTTATGCCGAGTTGGCGCACCGCCTCGACCGCGATACCTCTGGCGTACTCGTTCTCGGCAAAAACCGCGCCGCACTCGCCGGTTTTCAGGCGCAGATGCAGGCGGGCGAAGTGGAAAAACGCTATCTCTGCCTGGTTGATGGTCACTGGAACCCGGCGACGCGCGAAGTGCGTCTGCGTCTTGCCAAAGGACAACTGCAAGGCGGCGAACGGATGGTGGTTGGCGCGGCCGACGGGCAGGAAGCGCGCACTCATTTCCGCCTGCTGCAAACTTTCGCCGCCGCCAGCCTGCTGGAAGCGACGCTCGACACCGGCCGCACCCACCAAATTCGCGTCTCCGTGCAGCACCGCGGCCACGGCATCGCCGGCGATGACAAATACGGCAAGCGCGAATTCAACCGCGCCATGCGCAAACTTGGCTACAAGGGGATGTTTCTCCATGCAGCGCGCATCGCCTTCCCCTATGATACGCGGGCGATACAGGCCGAAGCACCCCTGCCCGCGCCTGCCGCCCACCTTTTAACCCATCTACAACAGGAGATTGTATGAACTTTGACGAAGAACGCGCCCTCGCATCCGTCGCCCACGAAGCCATCGCCGAGATGCGGCAAAAACGCCGCTGGAAAATCGCCTTCCGCATCTTTTGGGCGCTGTACGCGCTGCTCTTTTTACTCATTTTTATCGGCGTGAAAAACGGTGGCGACAGTGAGGACGCCACAGCAAGCCGCCACGGCAAACACATCGCCGTCATCCCGGTACAAGGCATGATTGCCTCCGACAGCGACGCCAACGCCGACGACATCATCGCCGGCCTCGAAAAAGCCTTCAAAAACCCGCAAACCCAGGCCGTCTTCCTCGACATCAACTCCGGCGGCGGCTCGCCAGTACAATCCGGCGCCGTGTACCGTGCCATCAAGCGCCTCAAAGGCGAGCGCAGCGACCTGCCCGTCATTGCCATCATTGCCGACGTTGGCGCATCTGGTGCCTACTACATCGCCTCCGCTGCCGACGAAATCCACGCCGACCCGGCGAGCATCGTCGGCTCCATCGGCGTCATCAGCTTCAACCTCGGCTACCGCGACCTGCTCGACAAAATTGGCCTTGACCCGCGCGTCTTCACCGCTGGCGAGCACAAAAACTTCCTCGCCGGCGACAAACCGCTCAAGCCCGAAGAAGTCGCGCACATGCAAGCGCTGCTTGACAACATGCACGCGCAATTCATCAAAGCGGTGCGCGACGGCCGCGGCGAGCGCCTGAAAGAAACGCCGGACATGTTCAGCGGTCTCTTCTGGACGGGCGAACAAGCGCTGCCGCTTGGCCTCATCGACGGCCTCGGCGACAAAAACACCCTGCGCGAAGCCAAATACAAAGACCTCAAACTCATCGAATACAAACCCGCCCGCAGCCCGTTCGAAAAACTGCTGCGCGACATGGGCGCCGAAGCCTCACTTGGTGTGCGCAACGCGCTCGATTTCAGTGAGCAAACTCGTACCGTGCTGCTCAAATAACTCACGCAGCGCAATCAATGGCAGGCCAACCAGGGCATTAGGGTCGCGCCCTTCCAGCGCGTCAAACAACAAAATGCCCAGGCCTTCCGACTTAAAACTGCCCGCCGACTGCAGCGGCAATTCCAGCGCCACATAGGCGCGGATTTCTGCCTCGGTCAGCGGGCGAAACCGCACCACAAACGGCTCGACACAAGAAAACACCACCTCACCGCGGCGCAGACACAGCCCGGTAAAAAACTGCACCGCACGCCCGCTAAAGCGCGACAACTGCGCCACCGCATTCTCCACCGTGTGCGGCTTGCCCAAAATATCGCCGTCAATCGTCGCCACCTGATCCGAGCCAATCACAAACGTATCCGCATCGGCGACAACCGCCTGCGCCTTCAACACCGCCAACCGCTCCACCAACGCCTGCGACGCCTCACCCGGCAGCGGCGACTCATCCACCTCAGGACTCACCGCCGCAAACGGCAACATCAAATTGCGCAAAATCGCCGCGCGAAACGGCGACGAACTCGCCAAAACCAATTTCATCACTTACTCCTTAAAAGAACCGCAACACGGTGGGATTGCACTGCGCTGCCTTCGTCAGCGGGCAAATTCGGCCTTGTGCTGCGGGAATAACAAAAGCCCCTCTCGCCAGGAGAGGGGACTTGAAAGCGTGTACTGCAAACGGTTTTTTAGTTGCCGTACACATTGGCACCGTCATCACCCTGGAAGGTGTTGCTGCTGCCCATTTTTTTCGCGCCGAAAACACCGCCCCAGTCGCCATATTCATAGGCGGAGCCGTATTTGTCGTCGGGTTTGACGGAGTTGAACGAGCCGCCCATTTCATCTGCTTCTTTGCCGAAGAAGGCGGCACGGAAATCGGCTTCGTCATTGCCCGGAATGTAGGTGCGGTCGGCCGTGCCAAGGACGGTATTGCCGGTGATGTCGCCTGTAAACGACACCAGTTTGTCGTGAACGACGCTGGGGCTTTTATCACTAACCAGCCAGGCGTTGTAAACATCGCCTTTGACCTTGCGCGTGGCAAAATCAACGTCTGCTTCGACGAAGTTACCAAGACCCATTTGCGCATTACCTCTTATTACCCCGGCAAAAGCGTTCGGTAGATTTTGTGTGTGGTCGAGTTTGCCCGTCATACCGTGAAAGTCGTTATTGATGCCGTACATCAGCGCATGTCCCTGATACTTGGCACTGCCTTCTTTCGGCATGTCTTCGACGGAGGTCGCATCAATGCCGCGGAAGAAATAGTTATCGACGCTGTCCGCCGTGCCTTTTTTCGCAAACGGTGCGCGCAGGAAACCATCGCCAAACGGCCCTTCGCCGTAGTCTTTGTCAAGCTGCGTGGTTACCCGACCGTACTGCACTTTCCTCAGCGTCATGGGCTGGGCGCCGATGCTGTAAAGATCCGCTGGGCTGTCCAAATCAGAGTAGAAGCCTTGGTGCGATGGCGTTTGCAGGCGTCCTTTTACTTGGGCAACAAAGGAACGTGCACCAAGATAGCTGTTCATACCCATCGGTTTGGTTTTTTTCTCATCAGTATCGCGCCAGGCGAGGTGGTAATGGCCAAAAATACGGGTAGTGGTTTTGTGATGGTCTTTCCACTGGCCATCTTCCTTATCCCATAGCAATTCTTGCCCCAAGGTCGGACGGCCGTTACCGATACGAATCAAACCGTTGGTAATGTCACCAGTTGGCTGGATTTCCAGATCGCGGTCGCGGGCATATTTGCCATTATTTTGACCATCTGCCCAAACCAAGTCTTCCGAGCCTTCACCACCTTTATCGCTGACGTTGTTATCGACGCGGCGAGCGCGCGGATTCCAGCCTTCCATTGTTGCCCAGTTTTCAAAGGCGCTGTCCTGGGTACTCCACCAGATGAGATTCGCGCCATATTTACGCTCGTATTCGGGGCGGTAGCCAGGGGCGCCCGGTTTCCAAATGCGTTCGTCGTTATAACGTAGGGTGAGCGCATATTCCTGCCAGCCGTAATAGTGGGGACCGCGGAAGGCGCCAATTTCGCCATCGCCTTTATTGGTGGGGGTATTCCAATCAACCCATTCCAATGTCCACTCTTTGGTACAACCTACCGTATTCGTATGGCCACAATGACCGTCTTTATCATATTCAGTAGCATGATTGCCGTTGGCAATATTGTATGTCACAAAATTGTAGATAGGCTGATTGGTATTAGGATCTGTTCCGGTCTGCTCGTATTTTTTATACGACCATTTTTGTTCCAGTGTCCATTCCCAGGTATTGGGCTTTGGATTTTTTAGCGGGCGGACAGGCTGACCAATACGAATCGCAGTAAATTCGTCTTGGTCTAAATAAGCATGTTCGTGGGTGAATGCCGCATCATTGGTAGTATGAGAGTCATTCTTCCGGTGTGCCTCATTATATGGCACGTTAGGATAGCGTGGTTGGGCATCTCCTTTGTAATTTGGGTATTCCAGGTTTTGCATCGGATAGCGCGGATACGCACCTCTGCCCCAAAAGTTGCGGGGGTAATGAGTAGTGGTCCAATCCACCGCGGGAGGAGAATTTGGATCAGTTGGCTTATTTCTCCAGGCATAGGCGTAGGCAGAGTGATCATTTGGGTTATTGCGGTTGCCATCACCATTTGCCTGATCCAAACTGCCATATTTCTGCTCATTATTGACAATATAGCCACCAGATTTTGGCCCATCACCCAAGCCATTATTGACCTTATGCCAAGATTGATTGCGTTTTTTAGTAATTGCCCTGGCTTTTATTTCATCTGAATCCGAGGCTTCTATTATTTTCTCTGTGATAGGGTCGATTTGTATGTCTTGGCCAGCCCAATCTATCCCCAAATTTCCAGCCTGAATCAAATCATCCTGACTGGGTTTTTGGGGCTTATCGGGTTTCGTTAAAAATGACAGTTTTTTCTCAGCAGCATCAACTTCATATTTAGGATTTAGCGGATCTGTATCTATTAGCTGGCTAATATAATTATGGTGAGCAGCATCGACATTTGGAAAATCCACATGTGGCTGGCGGTATTCATAGCGCAAGGTATAAACGTGGCTGACGCGCTCGCGGGTAAATTCGCCGTCTTTATCAACGTTATTTTGGATATGGGTGTCGATATTGTGGTCAGCACCCAAGCGGTTGTTGGGATCTGCAAAAACCGCTGAACCCACTTGCTTGTAAGCGCCAGCGAGAATATCAACGTTCTTGAAGTTCTCCGTTTGCAAGCTGGGCGTTTCTTGCGGCTTGCCTGCCTCGGTCAGCGGGTCGGTATCCAAGCCACCGGCAAACTGGGCGCGCACCGCCTTGTCGTCTTCGCGCTCTAAATCACGGCGGGCGAGAACAATGTTGGTCAGTCGCGGGTTTTGTTCATCAAGGCTTACCCCAAGCAAAGGTGTGGCGGAGGCGGGTTTGTCCGGGTTGTAAATGCGGTCGTAATCGGAGACTTCGCGGCGGATGTATTGCAAGCCGCCAACGGTGCTTTCTTTAGTGAGGTCGCGACCATCCACAACTTTGGTGCCAGTCGGATCGACCAATTTGTCGTCTGTCTTTGCTTCCGGCTGTTGCGGCTTGTTATCCGGCGTCGGTGCTGGTGGTTGTGCGGGCGGATCAGCGGGTTTGTTGCTGTCATGGCTATCACTGCCACCGCAGGCAGCAGCGCCTAAAGCGACCATAATGGCCACGGAGATATTTTTCAGTTTCATGAAGTGCCTTTATGCTTGTGTGGAAAAATTGTTTGGCAACGCGGGTGCGTGCAGGGAAGGCGGCGTAAAAATCCGTCGCGATTTTTTGTATCATCCGCTTTGGATGCGTTTTTTACGACAGTTCCTGAACCGAACCGTATTTATTAAAGATTCAATACGGTTCAGTAATTATAAGGTGTTTGCCCTAAAAAAACTGCTTTTGGCACGGTTTAAAATCGAGCAAAACAATTCTCCCGGAGACTCTCATGCAAAGCTGGCTTGCTCGCCGCTTCACCTTCCTCGCCTGGCTCGCATTCGCTGCCTTTATCGTTGGCCAACTCGGCGCGCTGCACTGGTTCGCCGAGCTGTTCAGCCATTTCGTGCCACATTACGCCGCCGTCTTTGCCCTGACCACGTTTTTGCTGCGCGGGCGCGAACGCTACCTCTGTGCCACACTTGCCCTCGCCCTCACCGCCTGGACGCTGCTGCCCTTCCGCACAGACCCGCCAAGCGACGACGCCACCCGCCTCGTTTGGTACAACGTCCATCTCGATAACCCCGACGCCGCCGGCGAAAGCGCCCACCTCGTTGCTAGCGGCGCCGATATCGTCGCCCTCGCCGAAATCAACCTGCGCTACCCCAGCTGGCAGGCGTTACGCCAACATTACCCGCACGGCTGCGCGCACGCGGATGACAGTCCCTTCGCCCTCGCCGTTTTTGTGCGGACGCCGCTTGCCGCCTGCAAAGTCATCTTTCTTGCCGACTATCCCGCCATTCGCGCCGCCTTGCCCGATGGCCGCGTCCTCTACGCCGCGCACCCGCCGCCGCCCATCAATGCCGACCTCGCCCGCGCCCGCATTGCCTATTTGCAGGCGCTTGCCGTCCGCATTGCTGCCGAAGAACACGCGCTGCTGCTTGGCGATTTGAACAGTAGCCCGTATTCGCCGCATTACCGCGCACTGTTGCGCGAGGGCGGTCTGCGCGCCAGCACACGCAACTTCACGCCGACTTGGTTGCCGCTCGGCCTCAACCTCGACCATGCCCTGCTGCACAACGGCCACGCCAACAGCGTCGCCTTGCCGTGGCACAGCTCCGACCACCGCCCGCTGCAAATTGATTGGGAGAAGCCGTAAATGCCGCAGGCGGGCAAAAAGCCCGTACAATGCCGCCCGTACCCAACGCAGTAACCGCAAAAACATGGAAATCGCCGAAAAAATCGAACAATACCTCGCAAACTTCACCGCGCGCGGCTTAGACAACGCGCTTAATCCCGGTGCCAGTGAAACCGACCTGAAAAACTTTGAAAGCGAACACGGCGTCCGCCTGCCCGCGACCCTGGCCGAAATCTACCGCGCCTTTAACGGCCAAATCCACGACCGCATCCCGCCGGGCGAGCCGCGCTGGCTGGCGCTCGATGAAATCTACGGCAAGCAGCAAGAATGGCGCGAGTTTTGCGAAAAGTACTACGGCAAAAACTGGACGAACATCCGCCTGCCACGCATTGACGCCGAAGGACTGGCGAAAAACACCCTCTACAACCCCTTTTGGCTCCCCTTCATGGCGGATAACGACGGCTTTTACTGCATCGACTACGACCCCGCTGCCAACGGCCAGAGCGGTCAGGTGATTTACACGCAAATCAACACCGACCCGGAAAACAGCGACATCGTCTATCTCGACCGCAACTTCTCCCACTGGTTCGACCAGCATGCCAGCGCACTTGCTGGCCACCGCCGCACCGTCAGCCTCGCCACCCTGCTCGACGAATACCTCGCCCTGCAACAGGCCGACCCCTCCCTGCCGCTTAACCCGCCTGCCAACAACAACGACATCCGCCTCAAAGAACACCTCTACGGCGTCCAATTCCCCGCCACGCTGAAAAAACTCTGGAGCGTGTTCAACGGCTACAGTGCACCCAGCGCCGAAGGCGAGCGCTGGATTGGCTGCAACGACATCGTCGCCGCGCAGCAAGCCTGGCAGGAAAAACAGCGCAAACACATCGGCAGCGACCCCAACACCACCCCGCGCCCAGATGCCGAACAAGCGCCACAAACACAGCCCACCTACACCAACCCGCTGTGGTTTCCCATCTACCAAAGCGGCGACGTCCTGATCGCGCTCGACTACGCGCCGGGCGACGAAGGCGACGAAGGGCAGCCGCTGGTCGTTTACAACGGCGACAGCTACGAAATCCTCGCCGATTACGACAACTTCGACGAATGGCTCTACACCTACCTCAGCTACCAGCTCTACCCGGAAGAAGACGACACCCCGCACCGGATACATCGACGCGGCTACCGGCCGGAAATCGTCGCCCACCTCGAAGCGCACATCGGGCCAATAACCGCCACCTTCCGCCGCGAAGACAGCGACAGCCCAATCGACCTCCTCTGGATACAGCCCGGCGAAGACCGCCCCTACCACACCCTCGTTACCCTCGGCCTATCCGACCAGCCGATGGACGTCCCGGATGACGTTATCAACAAAAGCGCGGCCGAGCGTGCCGAGCTGATGGTCATGCTGCCGCCCGAATGGCAAATACAGCCGGCAAACCTCGGCAGCGACAGCGGCTACTGGCCGGTTGCCTGGCTGACCACGGTCGCCGACTTTGCCAGCGCCCCCGGCAGTTGGCTTGGCACGGGCTACGTCTTCCCCAATGGCGAACCGATGCGCCCTATCCCCGGCACGCCCTTTAGCGGCATGCTCGTCCTGCCACCGATTGTCAGCTACACCCACGAAACCTACGCCTTCCGCAGCAAAGACGGCACGCGCTTCAGCCTCTACGCCCTCATCCCGCTTTACGCCGGCGAAATCGACATCAAAAACGAACAAGGGCTGGACGTACTGCTCGAACACTTCGACCGCGCCGGCATCAACAGCGAAGTCATCAACCTTAAGCGCAAAGATAGCAGCAACAGCTAAATTTACATACACGAACCCCGCTACCCTGTATGTATAGCGATACACCGAAAGTTTCAGATAAGACGCCCCCCAATCCCAAAAAGAAAAAGCCCGCAACAGCGGGCTTTTCTTGCGGCAGATGGCTTACCAGTTGCCACCGAAGCTGCGGTTACCGCCGAAGCGGTCGCGGCGGGGACGTTCCTCGCGCGGGCGGGCTTCGTTGATTTTCAGCGGACGGCCACCGAGGTCTTTGCCGTTCAGTGCATCAATGGCGCGCAGGCCGGCGTTGTTGTCGTCCATTTCGACGAAGCCAAAGCCTTTGCTGCGGCCGCTGTCGCGGTCTTTGATGATGCTGACATTGCCCACAGCGCCGTGCGGTGCGAAAAGCTCGCGCAGTTCCTGCTCGGTTGCTTGATATGACAGGTTGCCAACGTAGATATTTATCATGATTTTCCCTTTTTATTCATGCGTTTTACATTCAAACTCCCGAAACCCAACGCATGATTACGACAGTATTCTGCCTGCTGGCAAAATTCCAAGGCAGCATCCTTACCGCCAGAAAGGCGCGTACATTCGGCTTTTGCCGGGGAAAAGTCAAGCGGATTTGTGCGGGAAAATGCGCGGCGTTTTTATGCCCTTTGCCGCCTTTGCCAGCGCGGCTGAAAATGCGGACAACCCTTTGCCAGGGTGCGGTGGCTGTGGCACAATCACACCCGCTTTTTTACTTTACCGTTCCTTAACCATTCCAAAAAATCATGACGCCCGAAATTACTGTAAACCCTGACGACGTACAAATCGAATCTGGCTGGAAAACAGCACTTTACGACGAATTCGCCAAACCCTACTTTGCCCACATCAAACAAGTTCTGACCGACGCCAAAGACGCCAACATTCCCATTTACCCGCCGGGCAAACTCATTTTTAACGCCTTCAACCGCACCCCTTACGACCGCGTGCGCGTCGTTATTCTCGGCCAAGACCCCTACCATCAGCCGGGGCAGGCGATGGGGCTTTCCTTCTCGGTGCCGCAAGGCGTGCGCATCCCGCCCTCGCTGCAAAACATCTATAAGGAGCTAGAACGCAGCATTCCCGGTTTTGTCCGCCCCAACCACGGCGACCTCACCGCTTGGGCAGAGCAAGGCGTGCTGCTGCTCAATGCCAGCCTCACCGTTGAGCGTGGCAAAGCGGGCAGCCACAGCCGCATCGGCTGGCATATCTTCACTAACGCCGTGATTGAGCATCTCTCGCTCGAGCGCAACAACCTCATCTTCATGCTGTGGGGCAACTTCGCCAAAGAAAAAATCCGCCTGATTGATGCCGACAAGCACTACATCCTCACCTCGGTGCATCCCTCACCCCTGGCGGGCAACGGCTTCATCGGCTGCCAACATTTCGCCAGCGCCAACCAGATTTTGCAGGCGCGCGGCGACACGCCGATTAACTGGCAGGTTTGACGTCTGCCACTCAAAAAACCGGGCTGCCTGCCCGGTTTTTTGTTGTCTTCTGAATCCCACCCACTGCGGGGGACAACCGCTTAACCTTCCGGGGTGAGAATGCTAAATCCCGGCGGGAAGCGGGTTTGTTCCTGTGCGTCGGGGCTGCGGTCGCAGATGAGCAGGTCGATGTCGCGGAAGGTAGCAAAACAGTAAAGCCCTTCTGCGCCCAATTTGCTGCTGTCGGCAAGCAGAATGCGTTTGTCCGCCTGCGCCAGCGCGCATTCTTTTACCGCCAGTTCGGGGTAGGCGCGGATGGCAGGCCCCTGGCGGTGGAAGCCGTCGCAGCCAAAAAAGGCGATGTCAAAGCGCACTTGGCGCACGGCGCGTTCCGCCCATTGGCCGATGTAGCCGTAGCTTTTGTGGCGCAGCTCACCGCCGGTTACCATCACTTGGTTGTCGCTGCCGGCGAGTGCCTGCGCGCTGCTCATTGAGTTGGTGATGATGGTGAGATCGCGGTGGCCGGCAAGCAGGCTCGCCAGTTGGGCGACGGTGCTGCTCGCATCGAGATAGATGACGCCTTCGGACGGTATCAGGCTTTCGGCAAGCGCGGCGATGCGGCTTTTTTCTTCCTGATGGCGCGCGGCCTTGCGCGCATAGACGTTTTCCAAATAGGCGCTGGCGGGGAGGACGATGCCGTGGCCTTTGTGCAGAATGTTGCGGCTGTGCAGCTCGTTTAGGTCTTTGCGGATGGTCTCGCCGGAGACGCCAAAAGCGTCCGCCAGTTCGGCGACGCGCGCCTTGCCGTGCGTCATCACGTACTGCACGATTTTCTGCCGCCGCTCGGTGTCGATGGGTTTTGCCATGATGACTAATCCTTGCGGGCAAGGGCGCTGGCGAGCGCCTGCTGGTGGCGTTTTTGCTGCGGGAAGACGGCGGCGGGGTCGATGTCGCTGTATTTCATGCCGTGCAACTGCGGCAGTTTTTTAGGTGCGGCAAAGATGGTCAGCCCCTGCATGAGGATGCTGTCGCGCACGCGCTGCTCTTCGTCAAGCGCCAAAATGATGAGAATTTTCGGGGCAAAGCGCCCGGCAGAGCGGCCAACGCCGAGAAAGGCGCTGTCGCGGGCAAGCGTGGTGTAGGCGCGGTTGAAGCGGCTGATTTGCCAGTAGCCGAGGGCGATTTGCGCGAGCCAGGCGAGAATGGCAAGGGTGAGCAGGGTTGTGGTGGTGGGATTCATGGCGGGTTTTAATCAGGAAAACGGGGGCATTGTACCCCGTTGCTGCTGTTCACAGCTCTCATCAAAAAACCGGCGTATAGGACAAAATGGAGGCTGTTTTTGAGGACATTGCCTCTATAGGACAA
>CAUVOF010000039.1:0-18921 GCA_963553325.1 uncultured Cardiobacterium sp. | reverse complement strand
ACAAGCACGCGATTTCGACCATCGTGCCGGCGCGCAACGTCCGCCTGCCCGGTGATGAAGAAGAAACAGCAACCGCAGAAGGCGAACAACCCGCCGCCCCCGCTGCGGAAACCACCGCCCGTCCGAGCACCGACCCGCTCTACTGATGCGACTGCTGAAATTCGCCGCGCTTTCCGTCATGCGGGAGGCGCGTTTTGTTTGAGCGGCCGAAAAGCGGCGAACGCGCCGCGCTGGTGCAAGTCGATATCAACCGCACCCCCGACCCCGCCGTCGAAGAAGAATTCCATCAACTGGCGCTCTCTGCCGGCGCGCAAATCATCTGGGCGGAGCGCTACAGCCGTGGCGAGGCTGAGCCGCGTTACTACATCGGTCGCGGTCAGGCAGAAGCGTTGGCAGCGGCGGTAAAAGCGCACGACATCGAACTCGTCATCTTCAACGCGCCGCTCTCGCCCTCGCAGGAGCGCAACCTGGAAAAACTGTGCAGCGCGCGCGTACTTGACCGCAGCGGACTGGTGCTGGACATCTTCGCGCAGCGGGCGCGCAGCCACGAAGGCAAACTGCAAGTCGAACTGGCGCAGCTCAACCACCTCGCCACCCGCCTGGTACGCGGCTGGACGCACCTTGAGCGACAAAAAGGCGGCATCGGCCTGCGCGGCCCCGGTGAGACCCAGCTCGAAACCGACCGCCGCCTGCTCGCCGCGCGCATCAAACAATTGCAGCGTCGCCTGGTGCGCGTACAAAAACAGCGCGAAGAAAACCGCAAAGCGCGGGCGCGGCGCGACATCCCGACCGTCGCCCTCGCCGGCTACACCAACTCTGGCAAATCGACACTGTTCAACACCCTCACCGCCGCCGACGTCTATGCGCAAGACCAACTCTTCGCCACCCTTGACCCGACCTGGCGCAAACTCAACCACACCGGCGCGCAAACCATCCTCATGGCGGACACCGTTGGTTTTGTCAGCGACCTGCCGCACGAACTCGTCGCCGCCTTCTCTGCCACCCTCGAAGAAACCGCGCGCGCCGACCTCTTGCTGCACGTCATCGACGTCGCCGACCCGCACCACTTGGAGCGCGAAGAAGTCGTGGAAGACGTGCTGAAAAGCATCGACGCCGCCGACGTCCCCACCCTGCGCGTTTACAACAAAATCGACCTGCGTGGCGAGGCGCCGCGCGTCAAACTGGGCGCAGACGGCAAAGCAGAAGCCGTCTTCCTCTCGGCGCTGACCGGCGCCGGCGTGGAATTGCTCACTGAAGCCATCGTCGCCCACTTCAAAAGCGACGAACAAAGCGGCTGGCTGCACCTTGCACCACACGAAGGCGCGCTGCGTGCCGCCCTCTACGCCGAACACGCCGTAATAGAAGAAAAAAGCGCCGCTGACGGCAGCCAATGGCTGCACATCCGCCTGCGCGAAAAGCACTATCAACAAATACAATCAAAGTATAATCGCCGCCTTTCCCTACAGACCCAACCAGACATATAAAGGAAACCACAACCCATGTTCACCTTCCTGCTTGGCTACCTCAACCGGCGCCGACCACAACCGGTCGCGATGGCACAAGACCCCTGGGGCAACAACGACAACAAAAACAACGACCAGCCGCCAGACCTCAACGAATTCTTTAACAACCTGCTGCGCCGCAACCCACGCCGCAGCGGCAACAATAACGGCGGCGACAGCGGCAACCCCGCACCGATGCGCCTTTCCGGCAAACTCATCCTGCTCATTATCGCCAGCGCCCTCGCCGTATGGCTTGTCAGCGGCGTCTATACCGTGCGCGAACGCGAAAACGGCGTCGAAACCTTCCTCGGCCGCTACCTGCGCACCACCAAAGCCGGCCTCAACTGGCACTTCCCTGCGCCCTTCGGCCAAGTAAGCAAAGTCGATGTAACATCCATCTCATCCATGCGCGTCGGCGAATTCAAAAGCCAAAGCGGCCGCATCAGCACCAGCGACCAGCGCAACGGGCAAATGCTGACCAGCGACGAAAACATCGTCGAAATCGGCGCTGCTGTGCAATACCGCATCCGCGACGCGAAAAACTACCTCTTCCAGGCGAACCAGCCCGAAGAAGTGCTGCGCGATATCGTCATCTCGGCCATCCGCGAAGTCGTTGGCAGCAATACCGTCGATGACATCCTCATCGACAAACGCGGCGAGTGGCCACAAGAAGCCAAACAAATCATCGAAAAAACCCTCATCCAGTACAACCTCGGCTTTGAAATCGTCGCCTTCGAACTGCAAGACGCGCGTGCGCCGGTTGAAGTGCAGGACGCTTTCGAAGATGCCGTCCGTGCCCGTGAAGACGAAGAACGCCTCGGCCTCGAAGCCGAAGCCTACGCCCGCGAACGCATCCCCGTTGCGCGCGGCGAAGCCAAACGCCTCATTCAGGCAGCGCAAGCCTACAAAGCCGAAACCCTTGCCCGCGCTACCGCCGATAGCAGCCGCTTCAATAACCTGCTCGCCGCCTACCGTGAAAATCCCGCCATCATGCGCGAGCGCCTCTACCTTGACACCATGGCGAACATCTACGCGCAGAGCAACAAAGTGCTGATAGATGCCGACAACAGCCGCCCCATCATCAACCTCAGCGGCACACCTGCCACCGTCACCCCGCCACAACTCGCCGCACAAGAAGACAGCGCCACGACCGCACCCACCCCGACAAACGGCAACAGCACGACCAGCAAACCCCCTGCTGCCGCCACCCCGGCGAACAGCCGCAGCAACGAACGCAGCCGCAGCCGCTAAGGAAATCGCATGAACCACAAACTCAACACCCTCATCGCTGCTATCGCCGTCGCCCTCGTCCTGCTCGTCAGCAGCGCCTACATCATCAACGAACGGCAAATCGCCGTCGTCACCCAATTCTCGCGCCTCATCAGCACCGACGACGAAGCCGGACTCAAATTCAAAGTCCCCTTCGTGCAGAACGTCGAATTCTTCGACGCGCGCATCCAGCGCCTGGACGTCGAACCCGAGCGCTTCATGACCAACGAAAAAAAATGGCTCATCGTTGACTACTTCGTCGAATGGCGCATCAAAGACATCCGCACCTTCTACACCAGCGTCCAGGGCAACTTCGACCAGGCAAGCCGCCTTCTGGACAACATGGTCAAAGAAAACCTGCGCGGCGAATTCGTGCAGCGCTCAGTCAAAGAAGCCATCTCACAAGACCGCGGCACCATCATGGACGCCGCCAGCCGCCGCATATCCAGCCAGGCAGAAGCGCGCTACGGCATCGAAGTCCTCGGCGTGCGCCTCAAGCGCGTTGATTTCTCTGACGAAATCCGCGACCGCGTCTTCGACCGCATGCGCGCCGAACGCGAGCGCGTATCCAAAGACTTCCGCGCGCGCGGCCAAGAAAAATCCTCGGTCATCCGCGCCACCGCCGAACGCGAAGCAGCCGAGCTGCTTGCCAAAGCACGCGAAGAAGCCGACATCATGCGCGGCGAAGCAGACGCCGCCGCCGCCAAACAATACGCGAGCGCCTACGGCGCCGACCTCGACTTCTACCGCTACTGGCGCAGCCTTAGCGCCTACCGCGACAGCCTCGGCGGCAGCACCCTCATCGTCAAACCGGACAGCCGCTACTTCCGCTACCTGAACGGCGACGACAGCGCCAAACAAAACAACGAAGGCGAAAAAACCGCGACCGCCCTGCCCGCCCCGCTGACCCTCGAACCCATCGCCGACCCGGTCATCCCGGCAGAAGCCGCCGCCCGCGACAACACGGAAGACAAAGAACCGGCGCTGCCATGACTACCAAACAGCCCCATTCCCCACAGAACCGCCTGAGGGAGAAGGCTGGGGGTGGGGTTCATTTGCATACCTCGTTAACAAATACTGCCGCAATCATTCCCCCCTCCCCCTGCGGGGGAGGGGACGGGGGTGGGGTTCGTCCGCATGCCTCGCTAATAAATAGAGAACCCGCTATAGGTTGGATTAACGCACAGCGCAGCGCTAAAACCACCACCCCATTTACATACACCAACCTCGCTACCCTGTATGTAAATAGCCCCAAAACCACCACCTCACATCCCACCGAACTACCCCCCTCCCCCTGTGGGGGAGGGGCTGGGGGTGGGGTTTGTTCGCACGCCTCGCTAATAAATAGAGAGCCCGCTTTAGGTTGGATTAACACACCACGCAACGCCAAAACCTCCCCCTCATTTACATACACGACCCCCGCTACCCTGTATGTAAACGACCACCACAGCCGAATCTAACACCCCCTGCCCAATAACCCCTCAACAACCCAGAAAACTCCCATGAACATGACCACCTGGTGGCTCGCACTCGCCCTCATGCTACTCTGCGAAGGTGCGCTTATCGGCATCGCGCCCGCTGTTTGGCGGCGCACCATGCGCCAACTGGGCGAACTGCCGGACAGCGCCCTGCGCCGCATCGGCCTTGGCATGACCATCACCGCCATCATCATCGTCGCCCTGCTGCTCTGGCTGGCGCGCTAAATTTTACATACACGATCCCCGCTACCCTGTATGTAAAACCGCAAGACCCATTTACATACACGATCCCCGCTACCCTGTATGTAAAAACACCCCGTCTTCCCCATTGCAAAGGAAATAACCATGCACGACAGCATCGACAAACTCAAACGCGCCATCCGCTACCTCTTCCGCCCCGGCAATGCCCTTTACCTGTGCTTCCTTGCCATCGTCCTCTGCTTTTCCGGCTTTGCCGAGCACGCTCAAGAACAGGCATTTGCCCGCATCCTCACCGAAAAAGGGCTAGACCCGAACTGCAACCCGGTGGAAAACATCCAATGCTTTAGCGCCATCCTGGAAGCAAGCGAGCAAATCCCGACGCATTACGGCCTGATGCTGCTTGGCTTTATCATCCAATTCCTCTTCACCTGCAAAATGTGCGACGGCATCATGCGCCTCTCCGAAGGCCTGGAAGACGAACCCGTCCCCTTCGCCCCGGTCAGCATCATCGCCTTCCTCACCCCATTCAAATACAGCATCGGCCTCTTCCTGATAGGGCTTTGCGCCCTGCCGCTCATGCTTCTTAGCTTCAAAGTCTGGATGGTTGTCCTCTTCCTCATCCTCTTCATCTTCAACCCGGCGATGCTGATGAACCTGCTCGGCAACGACAGCATCGCCAGCATGATACGACCGAGCGGCTGGATAAAAGTCATCCAAAACATGGGGCTTGCCAACTACCTTGCCATGCTGCTCGCCCCCTTTGCCATCGCCCTGGTGCTTGGCATCAGCGTTGGCATCGTCGCCGGTGTCTCGCACAGCGCCCCCGTCAGAATCATCCTGAGCAGCGCCTTGCAGGCCTTTGTCGCCGGGCTTTCCTTTATCTACATCGGCTACTTCATGCGCGCCGACACGCCACAAGGATTAAGCGAAGCCGAGCTGCGCGTCTTGCACGAAGCGGACACCTACCGCATGGACGACGACGCCAAAAAACAATTTGCGCAAGACCTGCTCGCCGCCGATGCCCTGCGCGATGAAGGCAGCTTCGGCGAAATGGAAGCGCTGCTTTTGCCCTACACCAGCATGCAGCACAGCATCGCCCAATACTTCCCCGCTTACCGCCGCCTCTACGAACACTACAGCGTGCATCGCCGCTACGACACCCTGCAAAACTTCGAGCAGCGCCTGATAGAAGCGGCGGCGCAGGGCAACGAGCGCTGCTACCTCGCCGTGCGCAAAGCCATCGAAAACATCGCCCTTGATGACCCGGCACGTCTGCCCGCCGACTGGGTACAGCCGCTGGCACGCATGGCGGGTGAACACCACGACTACGACATCGTCCTCGCCCTTACCCGCAACTTCGCACAACGCCACCCCGGCCACCAACACATCCTCGACAACTACTACCAAGCCGCCCGCGCCCTCGATAAAAAAGGCAACCGCGCCAAAGCGATAGCGCTCTTGGAACAGCTCATCAAACACTACCCCGACCACCCGAAAATCGCGCAGGTGCGCCGTAGCTACGAATTGCTGCAAAAGGCTGACGGAGTAAAGTTGCAGAAAAAAGATTAAAGGTGTCATGCGTGGCAAATATACGGTGAACAAAAAAGGTCGGGCAAATGCCCGACCTTTTTAATGCGCCGTTGCAACCCGTCCGTCAGTGTTCGTGGCGGAACAATTTGCCAACAAGCGGGATGAGCGCGAGGTAGAGCGCTTGCGCGGCGATGCTTTCCCAGTTGGGGTAGAAGCCGATGCTGGGCAGCGACGGCAGGGCGGTCACCGCGTGCGTTGGCAGGATTTGGGTGAGTTGTAGCGCGTGGATGCTGACGCCCAGGATTTTGAAGCCGAGCGCGTAGATAAGCCAGGTCATCACTTTGAACATGAGGTGCATCGGCAGGCGCAGGCTGCCCTGGTTCATGAGGACGGCGATGACGGCCAGCAGGGCGATGGCGAGGCCGATGCCGGCGAGCAGGTCGGCGGTGGTGATTTGCGGCAGCATGCCGACGTAGAAAAGGATGGTTTCTGCGCCTTCGCGGAAGACGGCGAGGAAGCTCAGCAGCATCATCGAGACGAGGCTGCCGGTGGCGAGCGCCTGTGCCACTTGTTTGTCCACGAATTTTTTCCAGCCTTCGATGCTGGATTTGCTGTGCAGCCAGGCGCCGATGAAGAGCATCATGATGACGGCGACGATGCCGACTGCGCCTTCGAGGATTTCGCGGTTGGTGCCGGCGGCGGCGAGGCTGGGGAAGAGGCGTTGCAGGGCGATGGCGCCGATGATGCTGGCGACAAGTCCCAGCGCGGCGCCGCCGTAAACCCAGCGTTTGGCGCGCGGTTGGCGGGCGGCGTTGAGTGCCGCGATGAGTGCCATGACGACGAGCAGCGCTTCGACGCCTTCGCGCAAAAGGACGAGCATGGCGTCAATGATGCCGTAGCTGGCGCTGATGTCGATGGCTTTGAGGTCACTCACCAGGGTTTGCAGGCGGGCGATGTTCGCAGGCTCGCTGCCTTTGCTCATGATGACCGGCAGTTCGCTTTCGACGCGGGCGTAGAGCGCACCGTCGCGGGTTTGCACGTCGCCTTCAAAGATGGGCCATTGTTGGATGAAGGTGCCGATGTCGCTGCTGGCGCTCGCGCTGTCGCCGTTTTGCAGGGCGGTGAGCGCCTGTTCGAGGAGGTTGATGCCGTCCGGCAGGGTTTGCGGCGCGTTGGCGGCGACTTGTGGCTGGAGGGTATTGCCCGCTTTGAAGTCGTTCAGGGCGTCACCGAGGAGTTGCGCCTGTTTTTCCATTTCGGGGTAGTTCGGCGGCTCGGCGAGCATGGCGACGCGCAGGAAGGCCATGGCGTTTTCGATTTGTCCGTAGTGGCCGAGGCTGGTTTCGCGCACGATTTTTTCGTTGAGCGTCCAGGTGCTGTTGAAGCGTTTGTATATGGTTTGTGCGTCTTCGAGGTTATGCGCGACGACGGCGTCGTGCAGTTGGTCATAGACCGGCATCACCCGCTTGGCGAAGGTTTGGCGGGCGGCGGCGTAGTCCACCGGGTTTTGTTCTTTTTCAAAGGTGTAGAGCGCGCGCGACAGGCTTTCGAGGCTGGCGGCATCCGAGCGGGCGAGGGCGGCATCAAGTGCGGCGCTGACTTTTTGTCCGGCGGGCGAGTCGTGGTTGTCGAGCGCGGTAAAGGTTTGTTTGAGGGCTTGCAGGTGCGGGGTGGCGCGGGCGCGGTCGTTTTGTTTGACGGCGCTCATGGCGTCGGAGAGTTCGATAAAGAGCGGGCTGGTGTTTACCGCCGCCTGCACCGCGCCGCCCACGAGGGCGAGCGCGAGGACGAACAGCAGGCTAATTTTGTGTAAACAGTGTTTTGCCGAGGTAGTCATTTTCGTCTTTTACTCCGGGGAAGCAGGCAAAGATGCCGCTGCCGATGTGGGTGATGTATTCGTTCATTTTGTCCACGTTGCCAAAGGCGTTCTGGATGTCGATGAAGGCTTTGGGGTCTTTTTGGTAGGAGATGAACAGCAGGCCGGTGTCGAACTGGCTTTTGTCGTCGATGCCGCTGGCGTAGGAAAAGGAGCGGCGCAGGATGTTGTGGCCGGTGGCGTGCGCGATGCGGGCGTGCGAGGTTTCGGGCATCGCCGGTTCGCCTTTGTCGTCGGTCAGGGCGAGGTTGATGGGTTCGTGTTCTTCGTGCTGTCCCATCGGCGCGCCGCTGTCGCGGTAGCGGCCAAAGGTGTTGTGCTGTTCGCCGAGGCTGGTGCGGTCCCAGGTTTCTAAAAACATTTTGATGCGCCGCGCGATGAGGTAGCTGCCGCCGTTTAACCAGTTGTCGCCGTCGCACCAGACGACTTTGTCGAGGTTTTCGCCGCTGAAGTTGGCGGTGCCGTCTTTGAAGGCGAAGAGGTTGCGCGGGGTTTCGCTGGCGCTGTCGTAGGAGTTGAAGCCCGCCTGGCTCCAGCGCATGGTGAGGTTCAGCCGCGCACCGCGCACGAGGTTGCGCACCGCGTGGAAGGCGACTTGCGGGTCATCGGCGCAGGCCTGGATGCAGAGGTCGCCGCCGGTGTAGGCCGCTTGCAGTTGGTCGCGCGGGAAGTGCGGCAGGTCGGCGAGTTCGGCCGGGCGCAGGTGCTCCATTTTCAGCTTGCTGAAGAAGCTGGGGCTGACGCCAAAGGTGAGGGTGAGGTTGTGCGGGTTGAGGCTGTCTGCTTCGCCGGTGTCGGTCGGCGGGATGTAGAGGTTTTTGCTGTAGGGTTTGACGTGTTCGCCGCGGGTGAGGTTCAGGCTGTAGGCCGTCCACATCTGGAACATTTCCTGGATTTTTTCGCGGTCATCGCTGTGCAGGTCGGCGACGAGGAAGTAGATATGTTTTTGTGCCGGGGTAGTGATGCCCGCCTGGTGGCTGCCGTAGAAGGGGATTTCGTTATGCGCGGGCGGGTTGGTGGCGGCAGGCGGGCAGGGTGCGCCTTCTGCTTTCGCAGCAGTGCCGGCGACAAGACCGGCACTGACGATTCCACATTGTTTGATAAAACCCCGACGCGATGGTGCATCTGTCATTTTATGGCCTTGTGGTTGGTGGGTTATTCGATGATGACGCCCATTTGTGCGAGCGGTTCGCCGAGTTTGTTCACCGCTTCGGCCAGCGCCTTGATTTCGTCTTTGCTCAGGGTGTCGTAACCGGCGTAGTCGTAGCTGCCGTCTTTCGCCTTGTTGTGCTTGTCGAGCAGCGTGTTCACCGCCTTGAACTGGGCTTCGATTTCGCCAGCGAGTTTTTTGTCTTTGGCTTCCAGCGCAGGCTTGAACAGTTCGAAGATTTTTTCGGCGCCTTCGATGTTGGCCTTGAAGTCAAAGAGGTCGGTCTTGGAGAAGATGTCTTCTTCGCCGGTAATCTTGGTGGTGGATACTTCGTTCAGGAGGTCAACCGCACCGGTAACCATCAGCTGCGGGGTGACGTCCACCGTCGGGATTTTGGCGCGCAGTTCTTTGATGTCTTTCACCAGTTGGTCGGCGATTTCTTCGGTGCCCTTGGTGGTTTTGTCTTCCCAGAGGATGCGCTCGATTTTGTGGAAACCGGTCCAGATGGCGGTTGCGTGTTTTTCGGCGTCGGCGTCATCTTTGGCCTTGCCTGCTTCTTTCACTTCGGCGGTGAGGTCGGCGAGACGGGCGTCGATGCGCGGGTCAAGGTCGCCAAAGCTCTCGGCGATCGGCTCGGAGCGCTCGTAGTACATGCGCGCGACGGCATAGACTTTCTTGGCGTTTTCCAGGTCGCCTTTTTTCAGGTAGTCGGCGAATTTTTCGGTGTCAGCCAGCAGCAGGTCAATCTGCTCGACGACGAACGCCTTGTACGCGGCGGTTTCTTTGGAAAGGTCAGCAGCGGCGCTGGCGTTGAAGGAAAGCACGCTGAAGCCGACGGCGAGGGCAAGGGATTTCAATTTCATGGAGACTCCATTGGACAGAGTTTGCGAAGATGTGAACGAAAACCGCAGCAGGGCGGTTTTGCCGCGCGGCAGGATAGTCAAATTCGGAAACATTCTCAAATGATTTTTTGTTGCAAGTTAGGTTTGAAAATACTTGCTGATGAGGCGGATAGCTGTGCGGAAGCGTGTCTTGCCGCAGGCAGGTTTGCACCGTGTGTGATGAATTCGCCATAATAACGCTTTCAATTATCCTGGAGAAAATTCCGTCATGACCGCCTGCCGCCGTTTCATCGCCTGTTTGCTGCTTCTTTGTATGTTGCCACTCGCCGCGCAGGATTTTCGCGCCTTTGCCGACGACATCGCGCAGCGGCTGGATGCCACCAACGAGCTCTACCAGCAGGGCAAGACCGATGAGGCGAAGCAGAAGGTGCAGATGGCGTATTTTGAGGTCTTTGAAAATCTGGAAGGCCCTATCCGCATCAATATTTCCGCGCAGAAAAGCGCGGAAATGGAAGCGGAATTTGGCAATATCCGCCGCCTGATTGGCAACGGCGCGCCGCAGGAGGAAGTACAACAGCGCCTGCAAGCGTTGCGCGACGAGGTGCAGAAAGTCGTGCCGATTTTGGAATCCGGACACAAGCTGGTGGCGCACGGCGCGCATTCCGCGCTTGACGGTATTGACCCCGGCTGGGCGGTGGCCTACCAAGCGCTGGATGACAATCTCGCCGCCGCCGTCTCCGCTTTTGAAAAGGGTAACGGCGCCGAGGCGAAAAAGCGTGTGCAGCAGGCGCAGTACGACGGCTTCAAAAACAGCGATATGGAAACCACCATCCGCATGCAAAAATCGGCACGGGCGGCGGAGGTGATTAACCGCCAATTTGCCGCGCTGATGAAGCAGGCGGGTTCTGATGATTCCATCGACGCCTTCGGCTACAGCGTTACCACCTTGCTCGATGATGTGCAAGAAGCCTTGCAAGGCGTACCCGCGCCGGCAAGCGCTGCGCCGCCGGTGGAAGACACGGCAAGCGCGGGCAAGGACTGGTCGGGCACGCAGAAGGAATTGCTGGCGGCGCTGGCGCAAGCAACGCAGACCTACCAGGCAGGCGACACCGCCAAAGCGGTCGGCCAGGTGCAAGACACTTATTTCGACATCTTTGAAGCGAGCGGCATGGAAAACGCCGTCGGCGCGCGCGATGCCAATTTCAAAACCGAACTGGAAGGGCATTTCACCAAAATCGTCGGCCTGATGAACGCGGGCAAAGACGTCGCCAGCATCCAGCAAGAAATCGCCGCCTTCTCCGCCGGTCTCGACAAGGCGCTGGAACTGCTTGGCGGCAACCAGGGCGGCATCGCGCTGTTCTTCTTCAGCCTGACCATCATCCTGCGCGAGGGGCTGGAAGCGCTGCTCATCGTCGCCGCGGTCATTGCCTACATTCACAAGAGCGGGCATGGTGACAAGCAAAAAGTCATCAACAACTCCGTCTGGTGGGCGCTGGGCGCGAGCGTCATCACCGCGCTGCTGTTCCAATGGCTGCTCACCAACGCCGCCGCCGGGCGCGAAATCCTCGAAGGCGTCACCATGCTGATCGCGACCGCCATGCTCTTTGGCATGAGCTACTGGCTGCTCTCCAAAGTAGAAGCGCAGCACTGGAAAGCCTATCTACAACAAAAAATCGGCACCTCACTCTCACAAGGCTCACTCATCGGCCTGTGGCTGACCAGCTTCCTCGCCGTTTACCGCGAAGGCGCGGAAACCGTGCTCTTCTACTTCGCCCTCGCCGCCGATGCAAAAAGCGCGCTCGATTACGGCTACCTCTTCGGCGGGCTGGCGGTCGGTATCATCGCGCTTGCCATTATCTACCTCATCATGCGTTACAGCGTGGTGCGCCTGCCGCTCAAGCCGTTTTTCATGTTTACCGGCATCTTCATGTACCTGATGGCATTCATCTTTGCCGGCAAAGGCGTCGCCGAACTCATCGAAGGCAAAGCCTTCACCCCGACGCTAATCGGCGACGGCACCGCCATCCCCAAATGGATGGGCGACTGGCTCGGCATCATGCCCTACTGGGAAACCCTCCTGCCGCAACTCGTACTGCTCGCCGCTGCGCTCTTTGCCCTCTGGGTACTGTTCTGGCGCAAAAAAACGACTTCCTAACCCGCTCAACAACCTTACAGGAGGCACAAATGAGCATCAAAAAAACCGTGATGGCAACCGCCATCCTCATGACCGCAGGCAGCGCCTTCGCCTTCACCGAATACCCGGCAGGCGAACCGCAAACCATCAACGAGATGGAAATCGCGGCCGTTTACCTGCAACCCATCGACATGGAACCGCGCGGCATGGGACTCTCCGCCGCCGAATCCGACGTGCACCTTGAGGCGGACATCCACGCCACCAAAGGCAACCAAAACGGCTTCGGCGAAGGCGAGTGGATTCCCTACCTGACCATCAACTACACCCTCGAGAACCTCGACACCAAGGCAAAACAAGAAGGCACCTTCATGCCGATGGTGGCGAGCGACGGCCCGCACTACGGGCAAAACATCAAAATGCTCGGCGTGGGCAACTACAAAGTGACCTACCACATCGAGCCGCCGCCGAAAGCGGGCATGCATCGCCACACCGATGCCGACACCGGCGTGGGCAAATGGTGGAAACCGTTTGACGTCTCTTACGAGTTCAAATACACCGGTCTCGACAAGAGCAAAGGACAAGAAGCCCCGAAAGTGAAGAACTAAACGGGCAAAGAAAAACGGGCTTCGCGCCCGTTTTTTTGTACTACACTCACCGTCCATCTCAGGAGAACACCATGCCCACAGCCACCATCCACAAAAACCGCGATGGCCAAACCATATCCCTGCCGGCATCCGCCGCCTTCCCAGAACACATCGAAGAAGTAGAAATCATCAGCGTCGGCGATGCACGCATACTCGCCCCGGCGGGCGATAGCTGGCGGGTATGGGCGAGCCGCCCATCACAACTAACCGAAGACTGCTTTGGTGAGCGCGAGCAGGCAGAAAATTAAAAACAAACGGGCGTCATGCCCGTTTTTTAATAGCGGTGTCCTACAATGTACTCACTTGCCAAAAAGCAAAATATAGCAATCCACGCAAAGCCCTGTATGGTGTTGCGTTGCCTCGCCGTACAAAAACGTACTGTCTTCGGCAACGCGCCTTATACAGAACGCTGCGTGTATCGCTATACACTTCCCCCAAAACCGGAATCCCGCCATGCTGACCAGCCGCTACCTGCCCATCATCCTCTTCGTCGCCTTTATCTTCATCATCCTCACCATCCTGCCCTTCATCGCCAAAGACGAAAACGAAAAAATCTACCGCCCCGGCACCCTCGAAAAATACCTGCTGCAAAAAGCGGCGCGCATCCAGCAGCGCATCCGCCAGACCCTGCAAACCCTGGCAGAGCGCCCTGCCCTGCCCGTCCACGTCCCGGAAACCAGCCACGATGCCAGCGCTCTCACCTTCCACGGCGACCTCGCGCTCAATGGCGACCTAAACCCCGCCTGGCTGCAACAACACGCGACAGCGGCGGGCGCAACGCTACCCGCCCACATCATCATAGACGGCAACCTCACCCTGCACGGCGCCCTGCACGGCGGCGACGGCATCCAGCTCACCGTGCGCGGCAACGTCCACGCCGACAGCCTCATCCTTGCCAACAGCCGCATCGACATCCACGGCGAGCTACACACCCCGCTTGGCATCTACGGCGAAGACCCGGCAGGCGCCCTACAAGTGGGCGGCGCGCTGCACACCCCCTACCTTCTCACTAACGACACCCCCATGCCGCGTCGCGTCGCCAGCGAACACATCTATCTCAACCACGGCAACATCGGCTACATGCCCGCCAGCACCGACGGCCCCGACGCCTTCCCCATCGACGACCACATCGAGCGCGGCGCGCATGACTGGTACTACTTCAAAAACTCGCCACGAATGCTGCTCCCAGAAGCCTGCGACGAAAACGGCGCGTTCGCCCCGGCACGCTTTCGCGCGCTCATTGCCAGCGGCGAAAACCCCTTCATCCGCACGGCGACGGGCTAACGGCAGCCGCCATGCGCATCTTGAGCTACAACATCCAGGCCGCCATCAATAGCCGCAGCTACCTCAGCTACACCTGGCAATGGCACCGGCAAATCCTGCCCGGCGCAGCAAAGCGCAAAACCCTCGCCCGCATCGCCGCCTACATCAGCGCCTTTGACCTCGTCTGTCTGCAAGAAATCGACCTCGGCGGCCTGCGCAACGGCTTTCGCAACCACGTCGAACAACTGCGCGAACTCACCGGCCACCCCTACGCCCTCGCGCAAACCAACCGCCGCCTCGGCAAACTTTCGCTGCACGGCAACCTCATCTTGAGCAAACAGCCGCTGCGCGAAGTGCTAAACCAGCCGCTGCCGTCGCGCATTCCCGGTCGTGGCGTGCTGGCAGCGGCGGTCGAAACCGCATATGGCGAGCTGATTGTCGCCAACGTTCACTTGAGCCTCGGCGCGCTTGACCAACACCGGCAACTGCGCTTCATCCGCGGCCGTCTCGCCGCCTGGGAAAACGTCCTCATCACCGGCGACTACAACTGCACCCCGGAAGCACCACAACTGCGCATCCTGCACGAGCACGGCTACCAGCGCCTGGGCGATACCAGCCCAACCTTCCCCAGCTGGAAACCGCAAAAAGCGCTGGATCATGCCTTTCTCAAAGGCAAGCTGCGCGCGCGCAGCTTCGTCGGCAACGAACGCGACAGCGACCACCTGCCGCGGGTAATTGAACTGACAGATATAGAATAATTGCCAACACAGCCCTGCCCTACTAATCCATGTCATCCCAACCACAACCCCGGAGCCAACCATGAAAAAAGCCCTCCTTCTCCTCATCTGCAGCGCCTCCGCCTGGGCGCAAAACGACGAAGCGGCGCAGGTCGCCGAAGCATTCATGCAGGCGTCAATCGCCGGCGACAGCGAAAAAGCCGCCGCCCTGCTCGTCCTTCCCAGCGGCACCGCCGACGCTGCCGCCTACCGCAGCAGCATGCAAGACTGCCTCGCGCAAGCCTTCAAAGAATACCCGCCCCGCGGCACCGTCCTCGGCAGCGAAAGCAAAGGCGACAGCGAACGCAGCATCGTTACTCTGAAAATACAGACCGACGGCAAAACCCACGACGCCGACATCCCGCTGCAACACACAGCGGACGGCTGGCGCATCGTCCTCACCGCGCAAGAGCTCAACTGCGCCAGCACCGCCTCCACCCCGGAAGAAGCCGCCGTCGCCTACCTCGACTCACTCGACGGCTACATCTACGACCGCAAAAACATCGAAACCGTGCAGTACAACGACGCTAAAGACGCCGCCGAAGTCATCATCAACGGCAGCGGGCATGCGGTCATCCCCAAACCGGTACAAGAACCCTACCGCCTCTCGCTGCAAACCTACCTGCGCAACGGCCGTTGGCAGGTAGATGAAAGCTGCGGCGGCCATTGCCACAAATTGCTGCCGCTAAACGGCAAATAACCCCGAAACCACCATGAAAAAAAGCCTGCTGCTCTTCGCTTTTGCCGCTGCCGCGCTCGCCGCAGAAAACCCCTTCCCCGAACTCGTAGAAGTTAGCGCCGACCCCTACCCCGAAGTCGCCAACCGCATCGAATACCAAAACATGGTGCTGCTGCCGGACTACATCGTCGTCGCCCGCCGCTACTACCTCGCGCCAAACCGCAGCTGGGTTGGCTACGCCAAACAGGGCGACAACGCCGCGCAAGACTGGCACGGCAGGCGCCAGGTCATCAGCGGGCGGAAAGTCGGCATTGACCTCGTCGAACTCTGGGCAGACAGCGACAAACGCACCGCTGCCGCCCTGGCCATGAGCGAGCAACCCGTCGATAGCCGGGGCAACTACCTCCTCGCCTGGCTGGAACTCCTGCCGACGCGAGTGCGGCAAGACAGCGACGATACCCTGCGGGTGATGCAGCAGGCGCTACGCCAGGGTGACAGCGCACGCATGGCGGCACTGATGCACGTCCCCGCCGAAGTCGTCCACAAAACCGCCTGGCGCGAAGCGCTACAACAATGCCTGCAAGCGCACCTGCCGCACATTCGCGCTAGTCAGCCGCAGCATCACGGCGGACACGCCAGCGGCATCAAAATCCAGATGCGCATTGACGGCAAAAAACGCACCGCTACCCTGCCGCTACAACAAGACAGCGATGGCTACGCTTTCATCCTCGATAGCGACGCTTTCAACCAATGCCAAAATTTGCCGTTATGAAAACACCCGCAGAAAAAATCCCGCCATTGGCGGGATTTTTTACGCCTTGCCGCGCCGCGCGCGGAAGAAGCGCTGCAACTGCTCGCGGCACTCCGCTTCCAGCACGCCGCCTTTGATTTCGCGGATGTGGTGATTGAGCTGGCGGTGGCGGGCGAGGTCAAAGGCGCTGCCGCAGGCGCCGATGCGGCTGTCGTAAGCGCCAAAAACCAGGCGGTCGATGCGCGCCTGAATGAGCGCACCGGTACACATAATGCAGGGTTCGAGCGTTACGTAGAGGCTCGCGCCATTCATGCGGTGGTTGCCGAGCGCGATGCCGCCGGCGCGCAGGCCAAGGATTTCCGCGTGCGCGGTTGGGTCGTGGTCGCAGACGGTGCGGTTGTGCGCGCTGGCGATGATTTCACCACCGGCAACGAGAATGGCGCCAATCGGCACTTCGCCGAGCGCTTCGGCAAGGGATGCCTGCGCGAGGGCAAGGCGGAGATAGTCTTCGTCGGTCATTGAGGTTGTTCGGGTGGGGTTTGTCGTTCAGGGTAGCGCCTATCGTGTATGTATAAATGGGATTTAGAAATCCAGTTTTTGCATCGCTGCTTCGACTTTGTCGCGGGCAAAGAGCAGGGTGTAACGGTTGCCGCCGTAGGCGCGCCAAAGGGCGGCGGCGCGCACGCCGGCGAGCAGCAGCGCGCGGATGCGGTTCGTCATGTCTGGCTGGCGCAGCCACTGCGGTTCGCCGCGGATGAGGATTCTGCCCGCCGCCAGGCTCGCGGTTTCCTGGTAGGTGGCGGCGAAGCTGGCGATGAGGTTGTCGTGATTGACGGGGTAGTATTCCGCCTGGCGCTGGGCGGCGTGCAGGCGCTCTTTCAGGGTGCGCATCAGCGCCACTTTTTTCGCCAAACGTCGCTCGACGTGCAGGATTTGTGCGCTGTAGCGCAAGTTTTGTTCGTCGTTTTTTTGTTGGAAGGTGCGCTGGTAGGCGCGGCGGCCACGCGCAAGCGGTGCCGGGTCGCCGTAGTAGTCGGCGATGTCGGCGGCGTTGTAGGTGAGCAGGCTCGGCAGCAGGGTGAGTTCGGCGTCTGTCTGCACTTCGCCGCGTTCGGCGATGGCGCGCACGCTGTCGATGGCGAGGAAGAGGGCGGCAAGCGCCCAGGCTTGGGATTGGGTGTCGTTGTGAGTCATGGCTGGTTTGGGGTTTGCTTAGATTGTTTAGTCGCCGCCGCCACAATCACCGCCGCCGCAATCGCTGCTGTCGTCGCCGCCGTCAAGGAAGCCGGGGCTGTCTGTGCTGCCGCGCTTTTTTTGGGGCCCGCGAGGTAGTGTGCTCAGGGCGATGATGCCAAGGATGATGATGCCAAGGATGATGAGTGGGAGGATGCTTTGTGCCATTAGGGTTGTCCGTGGTTTTCTCGCGCCTCAATCACGCCGCCGCCGAGGCAGCGCTCGCCGTCGTAGAGAACGAGATATTGGCCGGGGGTGATGGCACGTTGCGGTTCGTCGAAGTGGACGCGGATTTCGTCGTCGCCCTGCCAGGTGATGCGGCAATTCTGGTCGGGCTGGCGGTAGCGGGTTTTCGCCTGGTATATGCGGCCGGCTTTCGGGGTTTCGTTGAGCCAGGCGAGTTGGCGTGCGGTGAGGGTGTCGTGGTAGAGCAGCGGGTGTTCGCCCTGGCCGACGATGAGGGTGTTGTCCGCCGGGTTTTTGTCGAGGACGTACCACGGTTCTTCGCTGGCGCCGGCAATGCCGCCGATGCCGAGTCCTTGTCGCTGGCCGATGGTGTAGTACATGAGGCCGATGTGTTCGCCGACCCACACGCCTTGCGGCGTCACCATTTTGCCGGGCTTGCTCTCAAAGTAGTTGGCGAGGAAGTCGCGGAAGGGGCGCTCGCCGATAAAGCAGATGCCGGTGGAGTCTTTTTTGTCGTAGGTAATGAGTCCCGCGTTTTCGGCGATGCGGCGCACTTCGCTTTTTGCCATGTCGCCGAGGGGAAACAGCGCTTTTTCGAGCTGCGCCGGGGTGATTTGGCTTAGGAAGTAGCTTTGGTCTTTGTTGCCGTCTGCGCCTTTGTAGAGGGCGGGCGCACCGTGGTGTGTGCCGCGCCGCGCGTAGTGGCCGGTGGCGAGGTAGTCCGCGCCGAGTTCTGCGGCGTAGTGCGCCATTTCGGCGAATTTGATTTCGCGGTTGCAGAGGATATCCGGGTTGGGGGTGCGTCCAGCGGCGTATTCGGCGAGGAAGTGGCGGAAGACGCGCTCGTGGTATTCCTGAACGAAGTTCACGGTGTGCAGCGGGATGCCGAGGGTTTCGCAGACATCACGCGCGTCTTCGATGTCTTCTTCGACGCTGCAATAGCCGCTGCTGAAGGATTCTTCCCAGTTTTTCATGAAGATGCCGAAGACGTCGTAACCGGCATCGCGCAAAAGCAATGCGGCGACGGAGGAATCGACGCCGCCGGAGATGCCGACGGCGATTTTTGCGCCTTTGGGCGGGGTGTATGGGGTCATGGGCTGGCTCGGTAGTGGTAGTGTGCTTGGGTATATGGGGCTGTTTTGCATTTATATAGCCATCCACTCAAAATTTTACACAAAGAGCAACGCTGAAGGTGGTACGTGGCTACATGGCGAGACGACATAGTGCGAAACTTTCGGTGGAAGGCTATATATAGCCTTCCACCGAAAGCTTCATACTGTGTTGCGTCGCTTCGCCGTACTAGTTGTACTGTCTTCAGCGACGCGCCTTGGCTGAAACTCTCGGTGGAAGGCTATACCGCGAATTTACAATGCAAGTGCAACAGCTACAAAAAAAGACACCCATAAG
>CAUVOF010000038.1:0-19120 GCA_963553325.1 uncultured Cardiobacterium sp. | reverse complement strand
TCGTCGGCAACTACACCATCCCCAGCCGCGCCTACCTCGGCCGCTTCAACTTCAAAGGCGCCGACCAACAAAAACGCGTCGGCGACCTCTCCGGCGGCGAACGCAACCGCCTGCATCTGGCGAAACTCTTAAAAAGCGGCGGCAACGTCTTGCTCTTGGACGAACCGACCAACGATTTGGACGTCGAAACCCTGCGCGCGCTGGAAGAAGCCATTCTTGCCTTCCCGGGCTCTGCGCTCATCATCTCGCACGACCGCTGGTTCCTCGACCGCGTGGCGACGCACATCTTGGCGTTTGAAGGCGACTCGCAGGTCGAATTCTTCCCCGGCACCTATTCCGAATACGAAGCCGACCGCAAACGCCGCTTGGGCGACGAAGCCGACCAACCGCACCGCATCAAGTACAAGCGGATACAGTAAGCGCTCATCAAGGTTGGGTTAGGGCAAGCCCTGACCCAACCCAATATATAGCGATACACCGAAAGCTTCAGTCGGGCACCCATGAAAAACGCATAGCGTTTTTCATGGGACCCGGCAAGACGCGCTGCCGAAGACAGTGCAACTAGTACGGCGAGGCAGCGCAACCCGTATGAAGCTTTCGGTGGATGGCTATATAACGACCAATCAGCCGCCAAAAAAACATGGCGCCATTTGCCACATGGCGCAAACGTTGGCGCCTCATCTTCAGCAGCAAAGCGAAAAAAGCCCCGCGCATTGGCGGGGTTTTTTTGCCTATCTTGCCGGCTTGCGAGCAGATTTACAGCCCGACCTACAACGTATTGCTCTACCTATAACCTGCAAACAGATTTCAAGAAACCGTCCCTTCCGCCTGCGCCGCGCGTTTTTTCGTCGGGTAATACATGCCAACGGCGGCGGTGGGCGGTGCGGGTTCTTTTTCGGCGCGCATTTGCGGGTTGAGGTCGAGTTTGGCAAACAGCGCGGCGTCGCGGTCTTCTTCCGGGTTCGGTGTGGTCAGCAGCTTGCAGCCGTAGAAGATGGAGTTAGCGCCTGCCATGAAGCACAGCGCCTGCATTTGTTCGTTCATGCTTTCCCGTCCGGCGGAGAGGCGCACTGCGCTTTTCGGCATGAGGATGCGGGCGACGGCGATGACGCGGATAAAGTTGAAGGGTTCGAGGTCGTCGGCGTGGGCGAGCGGCGTGCCTTTGACGCGCACCAGCTGGTTGATGGGGACGCTTTCCGGCGGCGGGTTGAGGTTGGCAAGCTCTACCAGCATGGCGAGGCGGTCGTCTTCTGCTTCGCCCATGCCGAGGATGCCGCCGGAGCAGATTTTCATCCCCGCCTTGCGTACGTTTTCCAGGGTGTGCAGGCGGTCGTCGTAGTTGCGGGTGGTGATGATTTCGCGGTAGTAGCGGCGGCTGGTGTCGAGGTTGTGGTTGTAGTAATCGAGCCCCGCATCGGCAAGCGCCTGCGCCTTGTTTTCATCCAGCATGCCGAGCGTCATGCAGGTCTCAAGCCCCAGCGCCTTGACGCGCTGCACGACTTCAACGAGATAGGGCATGTCTTTTTCTTTCGGGTCGCGCCAGGCAGCGCCCATGCAGAAGCGGGTCGCGCCCTGCGCGCGGGCGCGTTCGGCGGCGGCAAGGATTTCGTCGATTTTCAGGAGCGCTTCACGGCTGACGCCGGTGTGGTAGCGCGCGCTTTGCGGGCAATATTTGCAGTCTTCCGGGCAGGCGCCGGTTTTGATGGAAAGCAGGGTGCTGATTTGGATTTGCTGCGGGTCGTGGTGCGCGCGGTGGATGGTCTGCGCTTGGTAGAGCAGTTCCATGAAGGGCAGGTCGTAGAGTGCCTGCGCCTGTTCGAGGGTCCAGCGGGTCATGTGTGTGCCTGAATGAATGAGGGGGGCAAAGTGTACAATGCCAAGCCCGTCATTTTTAAGAGGAGTAACGTCATGAATTTCATCAAAACCCGTGCCGCGGTCGCCTGGGCGCCAAAGCAACCGCTGGTCATTGAGGAACTGGATTTGATGCCGCCGCAGAAGGGCGAGGTGCTGGTGCGCATTGTCGCCAGCGGCGTCTGCCATACCGATGTGTATACGCTGGACGGGCTGGACGCGGAAGGCGTCTTCCCCTGTGTGCTCGGGCATGAGGGCGCGGGCGTGGTGGTCGCGGTCGGTGAAGGGGTAACGAGTGTCGCCCCCGGCGACCACGTCATCCCGCTTTACACCGCCGAATGCGGCGAGTGCGAGATGTGCCGTTCCGGCAAGACCAACCTCTGCTCGGCGGTGCGCGCCACCCAGGGCAAGGGGCTGATGCCGGACGGCACGGTGCGTTTCTTCAAGGACGGCAAGCCGATTTATCACTACATGGGCTGCTCGACGTTTTCGGAATACACCGTAGTCGCCGAGGTAAGCCTTGCCAAAATCCAGCCGGAGGCGGATTTGCACGAAGTTTGCCTGCTCGGCTGCGGCGTCACCACCGGCATGGGCGCGGTGATTAAAACGGCAAAAGTGCAGGCGGGCGACAGCGTCGCCATTTTTGGCCTCGGCGGCATTGGCTTGGCCGCCATCATCGGCGCGCGGATGCAGGGCGCGGGGCGCATCATCGGCATTGACGTCAATCCGGACAAATTCGCCCTTGCGCGCAAGCTGGGCGCGACCGACTGCATCAACCCGCGCGACTACAACCAACCCATTCAGGACGTCATCATCGAACTCACCGGCGGCGGCGTTGATTATTCCTTTGAGTGCATCGGCAACGTCGATGTGATGCGCTCGGCGCTGGAATGCTGCCACAAGGGCTGGGGCGAATCGGTCATCATCGGCGTTGCCCCGGCAGGCGCGGAAATCCGCACGCGGCCGTTCCAGCTGGTTACCGGGCGCGTCTGGCGCGGCTCGGCCTTCGGCGGCGTCAAAGGGCGCAGCGAACTGCCCGGCATCATCCAGCAATACCTCGACGGCAAATTCCGCCTCAATGATTTCATCACCCACACCATGCCGCTCGAAGACATCAACCGTGCCTTCGACCTGATGCACCAGGGCAAATCCATCCGCAGCGTCATCCACTACGGAGCGCAGCCATGAGCGCGCCGGAACTGCTCGCCTGCAACAAGGCATTCGGCGGCGAACAGCGGCGCTACCGCCACCATGCCGACAGCACCGCCTGCGCCATGACCTACGGCCTCTACCTGCCGCCGCAGGCGCTGGCGGGCGCGCGTGTGCCGCTGCTTTACTGGCTATCCGGCCTCACCTGCACCGACGAAAACTTCAGCCACAAAGCCGGGGCGCAACGCTACGCCGCCAAACATGGCATTGCCCTGGTCATGCCGGACACCTCGCCGCGCGGCGCAGACGTTGCCGACGACCCCGGCTACGACCTCGGTCAGGGCGCGGGCTTTTACCTGAACGCGACGCAGGCGCCGTGGGCGATGCATTACCGCATGTACGACTACATCGCGCACGAACTGCCGGCGTTTTTGGAAAAACACCACCCGGTTAGCGAACGGCGCAGCATCGCCGGGCACAGCATGGGCGGGCATGGCGCGCTGCAAATCGCGTTGAAAAACCCGCAGCGCTTCGCCGCCGTCTCCGCCTTCGCGCCGATAACCAACCCGAGCGAGACGCCGTGGGGACAAAAAGCCTTCGCCGCCTATTTGAGCGATGACCGCGCCGCCTGGCTCGCCTACGACAGCACGGCGCTGCTCGCACAGTTGCAGCAGCCGCTGCTGATACGCATCGAGCAAGGCGACGCCGACGAATTCCGCCCACGCGAATTGCAGGCGGAAGCATTTGTCGCCCGCGCGCAAGCGCTCGGCATCGCGGTGGAATACCAGCTGCGCCCCGGCTACGACCACAGCTACTACTTCATCGCCAGCTTCATCGGCGAACACATCGCCTGGCACGCAGCGGCGTTGGGGCTTGCCGCTTAGAACCTGCTCAAAATCTAGCGGGATACATAGAAAACTCCCTCCCCTGCAGGGCGCGCTAGCGCCCGCAGCGGGGGAGGGCGGGGTGGGGGTAGCAAACAATCCGCACAGCGACAAATGCTAAGCAAAGCGACACCAATGCTATCGTTGTTGCCAAATTAAGAGAAAGCGGGCGGGAAGGGCTGGAAACCGCTTTTGGCACATCCGCCGACAGTATCCATATTTCTCGCACTGGCTTGTCGCCGCAATAATGACGACAGCAAAGCAAAAAGGCTGCAAATGCAGCCTTTTTCTTTGCGGGTAATTTTATGGGTTTTGCTGATTCGCTTCCAATGCGGCAACCAGCTTTTTCAGCGCGGCAATTTCATTGTCCTTTTGTGCCAACAATTCGTCCTTGTGCTGGATGATTAGCTTTAATTTCTCGTTTTCGCTGGCGAGAGAATGGTCATTGCCGTAGTAGGTAGTATTGTTGCCGGTATTATTGCTCGAATCCCCACCAATGACAAAAATGGCGCGCTCATATTCCTGCGAAATCAAATCAACAACCTCTATGCTAAATATCTCGGCAATTTTCTCTAGCCTTTCCATATCGAGCTTACTCTCGCCGCGCTCTATCCGCGCATAACCATTCTTGGACATATTAAGGCGTTCTGCCATCACTTCCTGCGACCAGCCATTCATTTCCCGTAGGTTTTTGATTTTGTCTTTTATATTCATGGATAGACCTCAAAAAGTGGGTGGATGGGGTAGAAAAATGGGTAAAAAAGCCCGGAATAATGGCTTGCCCGGTAGAGGTTTCGATTCTACTATCCTGTGCAGGAAATGCAAGTGTTTTGTAGTTGTTGCTGTTAATTTTATTGTTTTAAGAGATTACCATGGAATCTACTATCTTCATTCTTATTATTTTATTTTTTGTAATTATGTTTTTTATTGGTCCTCTAATAATAAATATTGGGATGGACACAAAACAACGCTGGACAGATTATCTTGGAGGTATATTTGTACTAGTATTTTGGATTTGTGGAATATTTATTCTCAAACAATCAAATATAAGTAGTGAATATAAGGGTATCATATTTATTGCGTTACCAGTATTATATGCTCTGTATATTTATATTTTTCGCTATCTCATATATATTGTATTAAGATTCCTCATAATAAAGCCTATTATTTTGTTGGATTCGTCAATGACTGCCAAAATAGAGCAGAACAAAAATGCCATAAAGAACAATCAGAACGACCAAAACAATCCTTAATAGATAACAACGCCCGCCCGCCGGGCGTTTTTTTATGTCGCTATCAATCTCTTCCGGTAGTTACCAGCCCGAAAATCTCATACGGTGTTGCGCTGCCTCGCTGGACAAATGCGTACTGTCTTCGGCAGCGCATCTTGTCTGAAACTTTTGGTGGATAGCTTTGTAGGTCGGGCATTTATGCCCGACAAATCCCATTCGCAATGTCGGGCATAAATGCCCGACCTACTGCTATCTCATTTATAGCGATACACCGAAAGTTTCAGACAAGGCGCGTCGCTGAAGACAGTACAACTAGTACGGCGAAGCGGCGCAACACCGTATGAAGCTTTCGGTGGATTGCTATACATACAGGGTAGCGGAATTCGTGTATGTAAACGGCTTCAATCCGCGCGGGTAATCCGGCGGTAATAGATGTATTGCAGCCCTTTTAATCCCATATGGGTGCGGCCGCTGTCATGGAATCCAGCGCGTTGGTAGAGGCGGACGGCGCTGTGGTTGGCATGGTGGACGCCAAGGACGATTTCTTCGCAGGCAGGTAGATGCGCCTGCACAAACGGATTCAGGCAGGTGGCCGTCAATGCGGCGTAGGCATGGCCGTTGCCCTGGTGTTTGGGGTTGAGCGACATGGAACGCAGCAGCACGGCGCGCGGGTTGGCGCTGTAGGCAGCACGGTCTGCGCCGCTGTCCAGCACAAAAAAGCCGATGGCTTCGCCGTCTCGCAGGATGCTGACGGCGAGTTGCGCCGCGCTGTAGGGGATGCTGCCGTTTAGCCAGTCGCACGGGGGGCGTGAAAAGGATGCCTGTTCGCCGCTGAGCTGGTAGGCGGTGAGCGCGGGGTAATGGGCGGGGGCACAGGGTGCGAGGGTGATGTGGGCAGGGTGCATGGGCGGTAATTGGTAGCGGGTGCATACAAAAAGATGCGCCGAAGCGCATCTTTTTGCTTTTTTACGCGGTCAGATGTCGATATTGGCGCTGTTGGCGTTGTCTTCGATAAAGGCGCGGCGCGGTTCGACTTCTTCGCCCATCAGGGTGGTGAAGATTTCGTCCGCCAGCCGTGCGTCTTTGAGCTGCACTTGCAGCATGCGGCGCACCGCCGGGTCAAGGGTGGTTTCCCACAGTTGGTCGGGGTTCATTTCCCCCAGGCCTTTGTAGCGCTGGATTTCGTAGGCTTTTTTGCCTTCGGCGAGCAGCGCGTTGATGACTTGGTGGAAGTGTTCGACTGCGATGCGCTCTTTGCTGTTTTCAAAGTAGGCGCCCTCGCCCAAGAGGCCGCGCACTTTTTTGCCGAAGGCGTTGATGTGGCGGTATTCGTTGCTGTCGGCGAAGTTGGCATCGAAGGTGTTTTGGCTGAGGTTGGCGTGTTGTTCGATGCGGACGGCAATGCGCGGGACTTCGCCCGGCAGGGCTTCGGCGCGCAGGGTGATGCCTGCGGCGGCGAAGCGGTCAAGCTGGCGCTGGTAGGCGGCAATCCAGTCTTGCAGCGCGGCGGGGTCGGCGAAGGTGTCGCGCGTCAGCTCCGGGGCTTCGATGAGCGCGTGCAGGACGCGGCTGTCGTAGCGGTGCAGGCGCTTGATGAGGTTTTCGATTTGGCCGTGTTCGCGCGCGAGTGACTCGAAGGCTTCTTTGGTGATGGCGGGGCTGTCGGCGGAGAGGTGCAGGTTGGCGTCGTCCAGCGCCTGGGTCAGCAGCAGTTCGTTCAGTTCGTGGTCGTCTTTCAGGTATTGTTTGTTGCGCCCTTTGCTGACTTTGTACAGCGGCGGCTGGGCGATGTAGATGTGGCCGCGTTCGACCAGTTCGGGCATTTGCCGGTAGAAGAAGGTGAGCAACAGGGTGCGGATGTGCGCGCCATCGACGTCGGCATCGGTCATGATGATGATGCGGTGGTAGCGCAGTTTTTCCGGGTCAAAGTCGTCTTTGCCGATGCCGGTGCCGAGCGCGGTGATGAGGGTGCCGATTTCGGCAGAGCCCAGCATTTTGTCGAAGCGCGCTTTTTCGACGTTCAGGATTTTGCCTTTGAGCGGCAGGATGGCCTGGAATTTGCGGTTGCGCCCCTGCTTGGCGGAGCCGCCCGCCGAGTCGCCTTCCACGATGAAGATTTCGGAGTGCGCCGGGTCTTTTTCCTGGCAGTCAGCGAGTTTGCCGGGCAGGCCTGCGATGTCGAGCGCGTCTTTGCGCCGCGTCATTTCCCGCGCCTTGCGCGCGGCCTCCCTGGCGCGGGCGGCATCGACGATTTTTCCCGCGATGGTTTTGGCTTCTGCGGGGTGTTCGAGCAGGTATTCGCGCAGTTTGTCGGCAAGGATGCTTTCGACGGCGTTTTTGACTTCGCTGGAGACGAGTTTTTCTTTGGTCTGCGAGCTGAATTTGGGGTCGTGTACTTTGACGGAGACGATGGCGGTCAGGCCTTCGCGCGCGTCGTCGCCGCTGGTGGCGATTTTGGCTTTTTTCAGCAGGCCTTCTTCGTCCATGTAGGCGTTCAGGGTGCGGGTCATCGCCGCGCGGAAGCCGGCGAGGTGGGTGCCGCCGTCGCGTTGCGGGATGTTGTTGGTGAAGCAGTAAACGTTTTCGGCGTAGCTGTCGTTCCATTGCAGCGCGATTTCAACGGCGACGCCGTCCTTGTCGGCGGCGCAGTAGAAGATGCTGGGGTGCAGCGGGGTTTTGTTGCGGTTCAGGTATTCGACGAAGGCTTTGACGCCGCCTTCGTACTGGAAGGTTTGTTGTTTGCCGTCGCGTTCGTCGTGCAGTTCAATGCGCACGCCGGCGTTGAGAAAGGAGAGTTCGCGCAGGCGCTGGGCGAGGGTTTCGTAGTCGTATTTGATATCGCCGAAGGTGTCGGTGCTGGCGAGGAAGTTGATTTCGGTGCCGGTGGTGTCGCTGTCGCCGGTGATGGCAAGCGGCGCTTGCGGTTCGCCGTGGCTGTAGGTTTGTTGGTGGATGTGGCCGTCGCGACGGATGGTCATGGTCAAGCGTTCGGAGAGGGCATTTACCACCGAAACGCCGACGCCGTGCAGGCCGCCGGAGACTTTGTAGGCGTTGTCGTCGAATTTGCCGCCAGCGTGCAGCACGGTCATGATGACTTCGGCGGCGCTGCGCCCTTCTTCGGGGTGGATATCGACCGGGATGCCGCGGCCGTTGTCGCGTACGGTGATGGATTCGTTTTGGTGGATGATGACCTGGATGTCGGTGCAGTAGCCGGCGAGCGCTTCGTCGATGGCGTTATCGACGACTTCAAAGACCATGTGATGCAGGCCGCTGCCGTCGTCGGTGTTGCCGATGTACATGCCGGGGCGTTTGCGCACGGCTTCCAGCCCTTTGAGTACTTGGATGCGGGAGGCGTTGTAGGCGTTATTTTGCTCGCTCATGGGTCTTGCTTGTCCTTGTGTGTGAAGGGCGCAAATTATAGCACAAGCGGCGGTTTTCCCGCGGTTTTCCGGGCTTTGCGGGGCGTAAAAAAGAGGGCGTGTTGCCCTCTTTTTTGTTCTTGCAAACGGGTTACATCGCCGCCGGGGTGATGATGACTTCGGCGATGGCCAAACCAACCAAACAGGCGACCAGTACGCCGATGAGGCCGGGCACCATGAAGCTGTGGTTGAAGTAGTACTTGCCGATTTTCGTCGTGCCGGTAACGTCAAAGTTCACGGTGGCGATGTCGGAGGGGTAGTTGGGGATGAAGAAGTAGGCGTAGGTGGCGGGCATCAAGCCGATGAGTATCGGCGCCGGAATGGCGAGGCTGAGGCCGACCGGCAGCAGCATTCTCGCGGTTGCCGCCTGGCTGTTAATCAGCACGGAGACGGCAAAGAGGGCGAAAGCAAACGTCCACGGCGCACCGGCGACCATTTCTTTGATGCTGCCTTCTACAAATGGTTTGGCGTAGGAGAAGTAGGTGTCGCTCATCCAGGCGATACCGAAGATGGCAATGGCAGCGACCATGCCGGATTTGAAGACGACGCCGTTCGGCACGGTTTGCACGTTGGTGCGGGTTGCCAAAAGAATGATGCCGCCGAAGCCCAGCATGAACATCTGGATGATGACGTTCATCTTGATTTCTGTTGCCTTGCCATCTATGGCGACGGTGCGGATTTCCGGCAGCATGGCGACGAGGACGATGCAGGCGAGGGCAAGGAGGAATATCAGCACCGAGTTGCGTGCCGCCGGCGGCAGTTGTTCGTTCAGGGTGGTGCTGGTGGTATTCAAAATGCGGTCGCGCCAGATGGGGTCTTGCAGGCGGCGTTGATATTCCGGGTCGTCCTGCAATTCTTTGCCGCGGCGCAGGCTGTAGAGCGAGAGGGCGATGGTGCCGGCGAAGGTAGCGGGAATGGTAACGGCGACGACGTGCGGCAGCGAGATGTGCTCAAAGAGCGGGATGCCGGAGATGCCAGTGAGATAGGTCGCAACCACCGCGGCAATCGGGCTACCGGTAATAGCGAGCTGCGAGGCAACGGAAGCCGCCGCCATGGGGCGTTCCGGGCGGATGCCGTTTTTCAGGGCGATGTCGCCGATAATCGGCATGATGGAATAAACCGCGTGGCCGGTGCCGAGCATGATGGTCAGCGCCCAGGTTACGATGGGGCCAAGGATGGTGATGCGCTTCGGGTTTTTGCGCAGGATGCGTTCGGCGATTTGCAGCATGTATTTCAAGCCGCCCGCCGCTTCCAGTACCGCCGCACAGGTAACGACGGCGAGGATGACGAGCATGACATCCACCGGCGCCTTGCCCGGCGGCATGCGCAGCACCAGCACCTCAAACATCAAACCGATACCGGAGACGACGCCAAGGCCAATGCCGCCGAAGCGGCTGCCGGCGTAGAGGAAGCCCAAAAGTAAAAGGAACTCGGCGATGAGCGTCAGTTCAAGGGATAACGACATAGTTGCCTCTTTGCAATGTTGTGGAAAGAAGCGCCTATGATACGCCCGCGCCAGCGATGTGGCGGGGAATTTTGGGGAATTTTGCGCTTTTTTTGTGGAATCTTGCGGCGCGGCTCAATCTTTCTTCGGCGCGATGCGAATCAGGCGGCGTAGCGAGCGACGCGGCTGGTTGTGCGTCATTTCGGCGTCTTCCATGACTTCAATGCTGCCGTTGATGCGCACGCGGCGCACGACAAACTGCACATCGCCGCCGCGCACCTGCATACGCTGCATATGCGCGTAGGCCATTTTCGCGCCAAGATGCAGGCTGACCACCACCGGTTTTTCATTGACCGCGTCGGAATAAAGCGCCAGCACCGCATAGGCGATGTTCTCGCGGCCAAAGATTAAGCCTTCAGATTGCATGGTCATTGTCCTATGCGCACCCACGCCGGGGCGTGGTCGGAGGGGCGTTCCCAGTGGCGCGGTGCGGTGTCGATGCCCGCATCCGCGAGCGTCAGCGCGTCGCTGGTGAGCGTCAGGTCGATGCGCAGGCCGATGTTGCGGCGCAGACCGCCCATGCGGTAATCCCACCAGCTGAATTGTTGTGTATCCGGGTGCAGCGCGCGGTAGGCGTCTTGGAAGCCGAGGGCGAGGATGTTGGCGAGCGCTTGCCGTTCTGGCACAGAGCAGAGGATTTGGTCACGCCATTTGTCCGGGTCGTGAACGTCGAGGTCGGCGGGGGCGATGTTGTAGTCGCCAGTGATGACGAGTTTGGGATGCTCGCGCCGCAGGTCGTCGATGTAGCGGGTAACGGCATCGAGCCAGCGCAGTTTGTAGCTGTATTTTTCATCGCCGACCGCCTTGCCGTTGGGGACGTAAAGATTGAGCACGCGCAGCTCGCCAACGTTGGCAGCAATTGCGCGCGCCTGTTCGTCGGCATAACCGGGGATGCCGCGCACGATGTCGGTCAGCGGCTGCCGCGCGATGAGGGCGACGCCGTTATAGGTTTTCTGCCCGTGGCTGGCGATGTGGTAGCCGGCGGCGGCAAAAGCGGCGACATCGACGGCAGCGTCGGTTTGCTTGAGTTCTTGCAGGCCGAGGACGTCCGGCGCGCTTGCTTGCAGATATTGCAGGACGTGCGGCAGGCGGACGTTGAGCGAATTTACGTTCCAACTGGTGATGTGCATGGCGGGGTTTCCGGGTGTCAATTTTTGTCAGTTCGGGTAGAATGCCCGCATTATAGCGGGCTTCACCGCTATTCCCTATCGCCGCGCGCGGCATGGTTTCCTCTCTTCCCCGATTTTCTCATGCGTAATATTCGATTATTTTCGTCGCAACCTTTGGCTGTTGGCGCGGTGCTGTCTTTGGATGAGACGGCGCACCGCCACATCAGCAAAGTGTTGCGGCTGCGCGTTGGTGCGCCGCTTTTTTTGTTTAACGGCGACGGTTTTGACTATGCGGCAGAGCTTGTCGCCTGCGACCGCCGCGCCGCGCAAGTGCGCATCCATGCACGCGAAGCGGTCGGCAACGAATCGCCACTGGCGCTTACCCTCTTTGCCGCGCTGCTCAAGGGCGAGGCGATGGATCGCGTAATACAAAAAGCGGTGGAATTGGGCGCAAGCCGCATCGTGCCGCTGCGCACGGCGCGCAGTGAAGCGCTGCCCGCCGATGAGCGGCTGGAGCGCAAACGCGCGCATTGGCAGGGAATAGTCGTCGCGAGCGCGATGCAATGCGGCCGCGCAACCTTGCCACAGGTCGATACCATCTGCGATTTCGCCGATGTGCTGCACGACGCGCCCGGACTGCGCTGGATTTTCTCGCCGCATGACGTGCCCGCTGCCAGCCCGCAGACGGCGGAAGCGGTGAGCGTGTTGATTGGCCCGGAAGGCGGCTTTAGCGCGGAAGAAGTACAAGCGGCGCTCGCCGCCGGCTGGTTGCCGCAGACGCTGGGGCTGCGCGTACTGCGTGCCGACACGGCAGCGACGGTTGCCCTGGCGCGGGCGCAGATGAAATTTGGTGATTTAGTGCAGGAGGCGACGTGTTATTAAAAGGCGATGTTCAGATACCGCTGCATGACCCAGGGCGGATTGTCAAAATCACCGGCGAAGAAAGTCTGCTTTACCGCGCGGCGATGCTGCGCGTTTTTAACGTGGTGCGTGTCGTCGTCATCATGCTCTTCCTGCTCGGCTTCTCGCTGGTTGGCGGCGGCACGGGAAAAATCTTGCCGCTTGGCCTGGGCAGCACCGAGTGGTTTTCAGCACTGGTGATTCTCTACGTGGCGGCAATGGCGGCGCACTGGATCTGGTCGCTGCGCACGCCGGTCTCGGAAAAAGTCTTCCTGAGCAATGCGCTGTGGGACATCTTCCTGCTCGGCCTCATCGTCCTCAACCTGGGGCTGCTCAACAACACCAACCTGCTGATGCTTTCCGTCTTAAACGCGGTGCTGCTCTCGGCGATGACCCTGACCATGCGGCAAAGCCTGATTTACGCCACCATACTGCTGCTGGTATGGATAGCGGTCGCCGCCATCTTGCAGGCGCTGCCGCTGGTGCCGTGGCAAAAACTGGGCGACCCGTCGCTGGGCGACAGCCTGTCCTACCTGTTCACCGCGCTGGAACACCACAACGTCGGCTGGTTTGAGCCGGTCATCCTCGCCGTGGGCATGGCGCTGCTCGTCCTCTTGGTCTGCTACCTCTCGACCCAAGGACGCGACAACCGCATCAACGTCGAACTCAGCCGCCGCTACAGCAGCCAACTGCGCAAAATGAACGATTCCATCATCGAAGACATGCAAAACGGCTTACTGGTGGTCAGCGGTGACAGCAGCATCATCACCCTGAACCGCCAGGCGCGCACCATCTTCGGCCTGCACGCACAAGACAAAGTACCGCGCAGCCTCGGCGAATTATTGCCCGAACTGGCAAAACGCTTTGGCCGCTGGCAACACATGCGCTTCAACGACAGCCGCACGCTCGACATCGGCAAAGGCAGCTACAGCATTTCCTTCAACGCCCTAAAAAGCGACGACGAACAGCCGCTGACCCTGCTCATGCTGGAAAGCATCGACGAAAGCTACCAGCGCGTACGCGAAACGCGCCTTGCCTCGCTTGGCCGCCTCACCGCCGGCATCGCCCACGAAATCCGCAACCCGTTAAGCTCGGTACAAAGCGCCGCCGACCTGCTCGAAGAAATGAGCGACGACCAAAAAATCCACTTCCTCACCGAAAAAATCCGCAACAACACCCAGCGCATCAACAACATCATCTCGGACATCCTGAACCTCTTTTCCGACAAACCGCGCAACACCCAACTCATCCCCATCAACGGCTTCCTGCGGCGCATCATCCAGGACGCGCGCAACAACGACGAAACCCGCCGCGCCACCATCCGCGCCGACATCGACGCCACCAAAGAATATGCGGTCTTCTTCGACGCCGGCCACCTTGAACAAATCCTGCACAACCTCATGTACAACGCCATGCGCCATTCCGGCCGCGACGACGTCGAAATCACCGTACGCACCCGCATTGGCGACGTTGGCCGTTTCCTCTACATCGACATCCAGGACAACGGCCGCGGCGTCGCGCGCGACGACGAAGAAAAAATCTTCGAACCCTTCTTCAGCAAGCGACACGGCACCGGCCTCGGCCTCTACCTGGTGCGCGAAATGTGCGTCGCCAACCAGGCACAAATCGTGTATGTACGCAAAGACATCGGCGCCTGCTTCCGCCTGACGATGGAACGCTACCTCGCCAACGAAGACGACCCCCACGAAGACATCCACCCGCACTAACCCGCACTAAGAGGAAAACCACCATGACCAACGCCCTCATCATCGACGACGAACGCGACATCTGCGAACTGATAGAAATGAGCCTAATGGGGCAGGACATCGCCTGCACCAGCGTTTACACCATCCGTTCCGCCATCAAGGCACTCAAAGAAAACCGCTACAGCTTCGTCATGTCCGACATCCGCCTGCCCGACGGCGACGGCCTCGACCTGCTCGCCCACATCCAAAAACACTACCCCGGCATGCCGGTGTGCATGATGACCGCACACGGCAACATGGACACCGCCATCCGCGCCCTCAAACTCGGCGCCTTTGACTTCATCAACAAACCTTTTGACCTCAAACAACTGCGCAACGTCTGCAAAGCCGCGCTGAAAGAAAGCGACGGCCGCAGCAGCGGTGGTGGTGGCGGTAGCAGTGCCAGTAGTGGCAGCAGCGGCGGCAGCGGCAAAAAACCGGCAAGCACCGGCGGCGGCCGTTCCAGCAGCAAATACGAACTCATCGGCGACGCCGCCGTCATGGAAAAAGTGCGGGCGATGATTAGCAAAGTGGCGCGCTCACAAGCGCCAGTCTTCATCCACGGCGAATCCGGTACCGGGAAAGAAGTCGCCGCGCGTTCCATCCACCACCAAAGCAACCGCGCCGAGGGCGCATTCGTCGCGGTGAACTGCGGCGCCATCCCGGAAAACCTCGTCGAAAGCGAATTCTTCGGCTACAAAAAAGGCGCGTTCACCGGCGCTAACCAAGACCAGGACGGCCTCTTCGTCGCCGCCAACGGCGGCACGCTATTCCTTGACGAAGTCGCCGACCTGCCACTGTCGATGCAAGTCAAACTGCTGCGCGCCATCCAAGAACGCGCGGTGCGACCCATCGGCGGCGACCGCGAAGAAGCCGTTGATGTGCGCATCATCTCTGCCACCCACCACGACCTGGCGCGCCGCGTTGCCGAGGGTGATTTCCGCGAAGACCTCTACTACCGCCTAAACGTCATCGGCCTCACCATGCCGCCCTTGCGCGAACGCGACGGCGACATCGCCATCCTATCCCGCCACCTGCTCGCCAAACTATCGCGCGATTCCGGCTACCCGCTGGCGCACCTCTCGCCGGCGGCGCTCGCCAAACTCGAAGCCTACCCCTTCCCCGGCAACGTGCGCGAACTGGAAAACATCCTCGAACGCGCGCTGACCTTCGTCGAAGGCGACACCATCGAAGCCGACGACATCCACATCAACGAGCGCCGCATCGCCCCCGCTTCTGCCCCCGAACCCGCAGCAATAGCGGTCGCCCCGCCACCACCTGCCAACCCACACCTCACCCGCCCGCTACGCCCGCGTCTCACTGTGAGCGACGACTACCCCGACGAAACCCTCGCCGCCCTCGAACAATACCAACCGCGCCAGCGAGACAGCTCCGTCCCCATCCCCAACGACCTGGAAAACTACATGCAGGGACTAGAGCGCAACCTGCTCATCAAAGCGCTGGAAGAATGCAACTACAACAAAACCAAAGCGGCGGAAAAACTCGGCATCAGCTTCCGCGCCATGCGCTACAAACTGAAAAAACTGGGGATTGATTGAGGGTTTTCGCCTGCGCAGTGACAAAAGAAAATCCCCCTCCCCCTGTGGGGGAGGGGGCGGGCGTTCCCACGAAAAAGGCATTCGCCATTTTCGTGGGTGCCCGGGGGTGGGGTTGTTCGCATACCTCGCAGGCAGATCGGCGTCCCCATTTACATACACGAACCCCGCTATCGCGTATGTAAATTGCCTGCCGTCAAACTACCGCCGTTCTGCCCCTTCCCCCCGTGGGGGAAGGTTGGGATGAGGGCAGCAAACGTGAAAAATCGAAATCTTACCTCGCAAGCAATATCGCCCACCCCCAGCCAAATCACCATCCAAACAAACCTCCGCCATGCCCCGTTTCCACACCGGCCACGCCGCCCTACTCCTCACCGCCGCACTCTTTGGCATCGCCTTCATCTTCCAGCGCCACAGCGCCACCGCCGTCTCCGCGCTGACCTTCATGGCTTGGCGCCTGCCCGTCTCCGCCCTCTTGCTCCTCGCCATCCTCGCCCTGCGTCGCCGCCCGTTATGGGGACACTGGCGGCGCGACGGCATCCTCTGCGGCGTCCTCATGTACCTCGGCATGTACAGCCAACAATGGGGGCTTAGCCACACCACCGCCGGCAAATCCGGCTTCCTGACCAGCCTCTACGTCGTCCTCGTGCCGCTGCTCGCGCTGTTTGGCGGCGAGCGCCCCGGCAAAATGCTGCTGCTGGCGACCGCCCTCGCCTTCGCCGGTCTTAGTTGCTTTACCGCCATCCACAGCGACAGCGCCGCGCTCAACTGGAACGCGGGCGACAGCGTTACCCTCGCCAGCGCCGTCATCTGGGCGCTCTACGTCAATTACTACGGCATCGCGGTGCGCCGCAGCGACCTGCTCGCCCTCACCACCGCGCAAATGACCGCCGCCGCACTGCTCGCTTTGCCGGTCGCCATTGGCGTGGAAGGCACGACCGCCCTGCTTGACCCGGCGCTCATCAACTACAGCAAATGGGACATCCTCTACACCGCCGTCGCCTCATCCGGCATCGCCTTCTTCCTGCAAGGCTGGGCGCAACGCCACGTTGCCGTTACCCCCGCCGCCATCATCCTCTCCAGCGAAAGCATCTTCGCCCTGATAGCGGGCTGGCTCATCCTCGCCGAACCCGTTACCCCGCTGATGCTCGTCGGCTGCGCCCTGCTCTTCGCGGCGATGACCGTTGCCCAACTCGAACCCGGCAAAAGCGCCTAAACCCATGCCCGAATACGCCCCGCAATACAGCCGCCGCGAAAAAATCCGCAAACTGGCAACGTTTGCCGCGCTGCTGCTCGCCCTCGCCCTTGCCTGGCAGTTTTGCTTTCTGCCGTGGTTTAACGACTTTGCCGCACACAGCGACTGCCGCAGCCTGCTCGGCATCCCCGGCCACATCGTCGTGCTGCACCTGATTTTCACCGTGCTGCCGCTCTCGCTCAGCATCCCGGTGGTAACAATCATCCTGCCGCTGGCGTGGCGCACCCTGCGCAGCCGCCAATACCCGCCGCCCGGCCAGAAAACCCTGTACCGCACCCGCATCCACCGGGGCGCTGGCGCAATTGCCATCTCCACCATCATCCTTGCCCTGCTCCTGGCCGAAATCACGCTGGTAGCATACAGCCACCTTGAAGCCCACCGCCTCATTGCCGCCATTGATGCCCGCTATCCCGGCGGCATTCCTTGCACTTCTGAAACAGTAAAAGCCGGTCAATGATGACCGGCTTTTTACGTGGCGGCTTCAATTACACGGCACGATTTTCACTGCCAGGCCGCCGGTTGAGGTTTCGCGGTATTTGGCGTGCATATCGCGCCCGGTCTCGTACATGGTCTCGATGACTTTGTCGAGGGTTACGCAGGGTTCGCTGGTGCGGCGTAGCGCCATGCGGCTGGCGTTAATCGCTTTTACCGCGCCGATGGCATTGCGCTCAATGCAGGGAATTTGCACCTGGCCGCCGACCGGGTCGCAGGTGAGGCCGAGGTTGTGCTCCATGCCGATTTCGGCGGCGATGCACACTTGCACCGGCGAGCCGCCCATGATTTCCGTCAGCCCCGCTGCTGCCATCGAGCAGGCGACGCCAACTTCACCCTGGCAACCAACTTCCGCGCCGGAAATCGAGGCGTTCATTTTATAAAGCGCGCCAATGGTGCCGGTGGCGAGCAGGTAGCGTTCGATGTGTTCGACGTTGAGCGGGTGGATGAATTTGTCGTAGTAAGCCAGCACCGCCGGGACGATGCCGCAGGCGCCGTTGGTCGGTGCGGTAACGACGCGGCCACCGGCGGCGTTTTCTTCGTTTACCGCCAGCGCAAAGAGATTGACCCAGTCCATCGCTTCCATCGGATCCTGCACGGCGCGCGATTCGAGGGCGCGGCGCAGATTGCTGGCGCGGCGCGGCACTTTCAGCGGTCCCGGCAGCACCCCTTCGGCGTATTGGCCGCGGCTAATGCAGTCGCTCATCGTCTGCCAAATACGCGCGAGATGGGCGGCAAGCTCGGCCTCGCTATGTAGCGCCAGTTCGTTTTTGCGCGCCAGCGAGGAAATGGGCAGCCCTTGCTCGGCGCAATGGCGCAGGATGTCGGCGGCGTTGTTGTAGGGAAATGGCACTTCGACGCGGCTGTCGGCCGCCTCGCCAAAATGCGCGGCGTCGGTGATAAAGCCGCCGCCGATGCTGTAGTAAGTCTTTTCGTAGAGGACGGTATCGCCGGCAAGCGCGGTTAGCGTCATGCCGTTTTCGTGCAGCGGCAGGAACTGGCGGTGAAAGGGCATATCCGCCTTGAAGTCGAAGGCGATGCGCTGGCAGTTCGCCGGGTCGGCTTCGTTCAGGGTGAGGAACCCCTCTTTTTTCACGGCGGCAATGGCCGGTTCGATATGCTCAATCGGCACGCTGTCCGGACGGTAGCCCATCAGGCCGAGAAGAATGGCGAGGTCGGTATTGTGGCCGCGCCCAGTCAGTGACAGCGAACCATAGACGTCGGCACGCACGCCGCTGGTGCGCGTGAGCAGGTTTTGTGCGATGAGTTCGTCGATAAATTGCTTGCCCGCCTTCATCGGCCCGACGGTATGCGAGCTGGACGGGCCGATGCCGATTTTGAACATATCGAAGACGCTAATCATGGGAACTCCTTGAATTGAAAAAACCGTACACGGACGCGCTGCCCATGCCGCTGACCCGGCATTACTGGCGGCACTGCGCGCGTTTTGCAAGGCGACGATGACAAAAGATTTTCCGCCCCCGCTTGCTGTGCCATTGTGCTACATTCCCGCCGCATTTTTACCCATCAAGGCAATCACAACATGAACTGGTTCCAACTCATCCGCGAAGACTTTTCCGTCGTCTTCGCGCGCGACCCGGCGACGCGCAGCCGCCTCGCCGTCCTCACCCTGCACACCGGCTTTTGGGCGGTGGCAAGCTACCGCATGCAGCACGCGCTGTGGAATCTCGGCCTGCGCTGGCTGGCGCGCTGGCTCTCGCTCGTCTCGCGCTGGCTCACCGGCGTGGAAATCCACCCGGCGGTCAAAGCTGGGCGGCGGCTATTCATCGACCACGGCATGGGCATCGTCATCGGCGAGACCACCGACCTCGGCGACGACGTCAGCATCTACCAGGGCGTTACCCTCGGCGGCACCTCGTGGAGCGAAGGCAAACGCCACCCCTCTATCGGCTCGAACGTCATCCTCGGCGCGGGCGCGAAAGTCATCGGCACCGTGCGCGTCGGCGACCACGCGCGCGTCGGCAGCAACGCCGTCGTCGTCAAAGACGTCGAACCCTACACCA
>CAUVOF010000037.1:0-19446 GCA_963553325.1 uncultured Cardiobacterium sp. | reverse complement strand
TAGTTCTCATCATTCAAGATTATCAAAAAATTATGTATGTCAACACGCCCTAGGGTGTATGTATATGGTGTTTGGGGTGGTCATGCGTCTGGACGCGCCTGCTTTTTTGTGCAGCATGGCGTAGTAGAAGCCGTCGCCGTCGTCGTCCGGCAGGTGCAGGCTGCCGTAGCCGGTGTCGCGGCAGGCGGGCAGGTCAAGCGGTTGCAAGCGGGCGTCTGGGTGCGCGGCGAGGAAGGCGCGGATGTTGTCTTGGTTTTCGCCGGGCAGGATGGTGCAGGTGGTGTAGAGCAGGCGGCCGCCGGGTTTGAGGGTTGGCCAAAGGCGTTCCAGCAGTTGGCGCTGGCTCGCGGCGAGGCGCTTGAGGTCGGCGGGGGTACGCAGCCAGGCGATGTCCGGGTGGCGGCGCAGTACGCCGCTGCCGCTGCACGGGGCGTCCAAGAGGATGGCGTCAAAGGGTGTGCCGTCCCACCAGTTTGCCGGTTTGCCCGCGTCTGCCGCTTTGAGGGTGGCGCGCAGGCCGAGGCGGTCGAGGTTTTCCCGCACGCGCGCGAGGCGCTCGCCGTCGTGGTCGAGAGCAAGAACGTGAGCGGTCGGTGCGAGTTCGAGGATGTGTCCGGTTTTGCCGCCCGGTGCGGCGCAGGCGTCGAGGATGCGCTCGCCGTTTTGCGGGGCGAGCAGGGTGGCGGCGTGTTGGGCGGCGGCGTCTTGCACGCTGACGGCGCCGTCGTTGAAGCCGGGGATGTGTTGTACGTTGTCGCCGTGTTTGAGGGTGATGGCTTGCGGGTGCAGTGGGTTGGCGCGCGCGTCGGGGTAGGCGGCGAGCCAGGCGGCGCGCTCATGGTTGTGGTTGAGGCGCAGGGTGAGCGGCGGCTGGCGGCTGTTGCTGGCGGCAATTGCCGCTTCTTCGGCCGGGTATTTACCGCGCAGCCAGTCGGGCAGGTTGGCGGTAGCAGCTTTTTCGAGCGCTTGTTGCCAGTGGGCGCGTTCGCGCTGTACGCGGCGCAGGATGGCGTTGATGAGGCCTTTGGCGCGAGCGAGTTTTTGTTGTGGCGCGAGGTTCACGGTTTCGTTGATGACGCCGTGGTCGCCGAGGTTCATTTGTAGTAGTTGGTAGAGGCCGAGGTTGAGGATGATGGCGAGTGGATGGCTGGGATGCGCCGGCGGTTTTTCCATCATTTGCGCGCAGAGGGTGGACAGCGCCCGGTATTGGCGCAGGGTGCCGTAAACGAGTGCTTGGTAGAGCGCCTGGTCGGCGGCGCTGACGCGGCTTTTGTCTTGCGCGATGAGGGTGTTGAGGGTGCGGTGTTGGTTGATGACGCCGTCGATGGTGTGCAGCGCGGCTTGGCGGGCGTTCATGCGAGTGTTTGTCCGCTGAGGTCGCGGCTGTTGCGTAGCGCGGCGGCATCGGTTGCGCTTTTGCCGGGCAGTTGCAGGCGGGTGATGCGCAGTGTGCCGTCGGCGCAGGCGACATCCAGCCCGTCGGCGTGATGGGCGACGATGGTGCCGGGCGCGGCGGTCGCGCTGTGGTTCAGGATATGCGCGGCGTGGATGCGCAGCGGTTCGTCGTTGAGGGTGGTGTGGGCGATGGGCGTCGGGTTGTAGGCGCGGATTTTGCGGTCGAGGGTGATGATGTTGTTGTGCCAGTCGAGGCGGGCTTCGGCTTTGTTGAGTTTATGCGCGTAAGTGATGCCGTCTGTCGCTTGCGGCAGCGGTTGGCGGTTTTGTGCGAGGACGTCCGGCAGGGTGCGCAGCAGGGTGTCGCTACCGAGCATCATCAGGCGGTCATGCAGGCTGGCGGCGGTGTCGCTATCGGCGATGGGCAGGCGCGCTTCCGTCCAGACTGCGCCGGTGTCGAGGCCTGCGTCCATTTGCATGATGCAGATACCGGTCTCATGGTCGCCCGCTTCTATCGCGCGCTGGATGGGGGCAGCGCCGCGCCAACGCGGCAAGAGCGAGGCGTGGATGTTGAGGCAGCCGAGGCGCGGGTAGGCGAGAAACCACGGCGGCAAGAGCAGGCCGTAGGCGGCGACGATGATGAGGTCAGGGCGCGGCAGGTCGGGGAAGGGCGGCGCGTCGGCGTGCAGTTTTTCCGGCTGGGCAACGGGGATGTTGTGCGCCAGTGCGGTTTCTTTGACGGCGCTGGCGGTGAGTTTGCGTCCGCGTCCGGCGGGGCGGTCGGGCTGGGTGAGCACGCCGTCGATGGTGTAGTCGCCGCTGTCAATCAGCGCTTGCAGGCTGTGCACGGCGAAGGCGGGCGTTCCAGCAAACCAAAGGCGGGCGCTCATGCGTCGTTTTCCTGCTGGTCGCGTGCTTTTTGTAAGAGCGATTTGGCGAGTTTTTTCTCCAGGCGCTCGCGTTTTAGGCGCGAGAGGTGGTCAATAAAGAGGACGCCGTTTAGGTGGTCGATTTCGTGCTGGATGCACACCCCCAACAGCCCCTCCGCCTCGCCTTCGCAGCGGCTGCCACCGAGGTCGTAGTAGGCGTAGCGGATTTTTGCCGGGCGCTCAACGTCGGCGAATTGTCCCGGCAGCGACAGGCAGCCTTCCTGCCAGCTCGCTGTTTCTTCTGAAGCGGCGATGATTTCCGGGTTTATCAGGATGAGTTTGGTATGGGGAATCGGCGCGTCCGGGTTTTCCGTTTCGTCATCTTCGCGCCGTAATGGTACGTCCATGACCACGATGCGCTGGTGAATGTTCACTTGCGTTGCCGCCAGTCCAATGCCATGCGCTTTGTACATGGTGTCGAACATGTTGTCGGTTATCGTCTTGAGTGCGTTGGTAAATTGGCTAACGGGTTCAGCAGTTTTGCGCAGGCGGCGGTCGGGATGGATAAGGATGTCAAGCAGCGGCATGAAGGGATTCCGGGGAAAAATTTACCGAAAAATGAATTTTTGGTATGAAAATGGTTAGGAAACGGCTATTATACGCGAACAGCCCTTAGGGGGTGAAATGGAACTGATGTGATCAGATAGGAGTATTTATTGTGTTTAAAAGCCAATTGACAGGTTTGGGTGTCGCGCTTGCAGTGGTGCTGGCAGGATGTTCGTCGCCACGCGACCCTTTTTATAATCAGCAGGAACGCCCGACCGAGCTCTGCCTCAATGACGGCAGTTTCCCGCGTCAGCTCGCCAATACTGACGACGCTTTCCAGCAGCAATACCCGATGCGCTATGTGGTGAAGAAGGGCGACACGCTGTGGGGCATTTCCAAGCGCTTCCTCATCCAGCCGTGGTACTGGACCAATATTTGGTATGACAACCCACAGGTGAAAAACCCGCACCTCATTTATCCGGGCGACGTCTTGAGCGTGGTCGCCATTAACGGGCAAAAACGGGTAACGATTGTTGAGGCGGGCGAATACCACGGCGTCGATACCGGTCGCACCACCAGCGACGGTCTGCCGATTGTCCGCTACTCACCGCATATGCGTGTGGATAACTTCGGCTCACGCCCGGTTTCCATCGCCGGCGACGCGATTCAAGCACACGCGCTGAAGACGCGCATTCTTCGCCCGAATGAAATCCAGAACCTGCCGTTTATCCTCGGCGATGCTGGCAACTATCTCACCTTGACCGAGCAGCAGGAAATCTACGCGCGCGGCATGAATAACGCGCAGCAAGGCGAGCTTTACGGCGTCTTCCGTCCGGTGGGCGAGCCGATTGTCGATAAGGCCAAATATAAAGGTCAGAAACAAGCCCCGGCGGTTGGCTATGAAATGCGCTACATCGGTGAAGTCGGCGTGGTCGGCTACGATGTTGGCACCGACCTCACCAAGCTGCAGATTCAGGAAGCGGTCGAGCCGATGCACGAAGAAGATGTCATCCTGCCGCTCAACGCGCACGAAGACCCGGTCAATTACTTCCCGAAAATGCCGTCCGGTCAATGTTCACGCGGCTACATCGTCCGCAGCGCGAACCTCTACCCGACCATCAAGGAATTCGATACCGTCATTACCAGCTTTGGCCGCGATAATGGCGCCGAAGTGGGCGACATTTGGAAAATCGTCCGCGAAGGGCCAGTACGCGAAATGAAAGGCCAACCGGTACAAGTTCCTGGCCGTCAAGTCGGTTACCTGATGATTATCCGCGTCTATGACGACGTCAGCATCGGCTTCGTCCTGGATTCTACGGAAAGCATCTACGAAACCGATTCTCTCGTCCGACCCTGATGGCGTTCGATCTGCGAGCCTGGTGTGCGCTTTTGCGCGCACCGGGTGTCGGGAGCAAGACCTACCATGCGCTTCTGGAAGCCTTCGGCTCGCCGGAAGCGTTTTTTCATGCCAACAAGGCAGAATTGCGTAAACGCTTGCCGCAGGCGAATATCGACAAACTCACCGCTTGGCAGGCGATGCTCAACGATTCCGCGGTCAATGCCGACCTCGACTGGCTGGCGCAAGGCGGCGGGCGGCACATCATCCCGCTGCACGATCCCGCCTATCCGCCGCTTCTGCGTGAAATCGCCGACGCACCGCCGCTGCTTTTTGTGCATGGTGATGCCAGCCTACTTGCCAGCGCACAAATTGCCATCGTCGGCAGCCGTAACGCGACCGAACCAGCACGACGTACCTGCCACGCTTTCGCGCAAACCTTCGCCCAAGCGGGCATAACCGTTACCAGCGGTCTCGCACTTGGTATTGATGGCGCTGCGCATGAAGGCGCCTTGCAGGGCGGTGGCAAAACCATCGCCGTCGTCGGTACCGGCCTTGACCGCGTCTATCCCGCCCGTCATCACGAACTCGCGCACCGCATCAGCGCGCAGGGCGCCATTGTTTCCGCTTACCCCATCGGCACCGGTGTCCGCCCCGGCAACTTCCCGCAACGCAACCGCATCATCAGCGGCCTCTCGCTCGGTGTGCTGGTGGTTGAAGCCTCGGCGCAAAGCGGCTCGCTCATTACCGCGCATCTCGCCAGCGAACAGGGGCGCGAAGTGTTCGCCATTCCCGGCTCTATTCATAACCCGCTCGCCAAGGGCTGCCACCGCCTTATTAAGGAAGGGGCGAAACTGATTGAAACCGCACAGGAAGTCCTCGAAGAACTCTACCCGCTGGCGCGTGCCAACCTCGAAATGCAACTGCAAAACGCGCCGCTTGCCACTGACCCCCCGGAAAACCGCGAAGAACCGCTGCTGGAAGCGATGGGCTATGACCCCTGCCGTGTCGATGACCTCGTCGCCCGCCTCAATTTGACGCCTGCTGAAATTTCCGCCATGCTGATAATGTACGAACTGGACGGTCGCATCGCCGCATTGCCGGGCGGCATGTTCCAGCGCCTCTCCTGACTTAAAGCCAAAAAGAAAGCCAGCCATGAGCAAACATTTATTAATCGTAGAATCCCCGGCAAAAGCCAAAACCCTGCACAAATACCTCGGCACAGATTACGAAGTTCTCGCCTCTTACGGCCACGTACGCGACCTCATCCCGAAAAATGGCGCGGTCGATACCGCAGATGACTTCGCCATGCACTACGAAATCATCGAGCGCAACGCCCGCCACGTCAATGAAATCACCAAAGCGGCGAAAAGCGCGGAAAACGTTTATCTCGCTACTGACCCCGACCGCGAAGGCGAGGCCATTTCCTGGCATTTGCGCGAAATCCTGCGCGAACGCGGCGCGCTCGACAACAAAAACGTCTATCGCGTCGCCTTCCACGAAATCACCAAAAATGCTATCCAGCAGGCGGTCGCCAACCCGCGCAACCTCGAAATGGATTTGGTCAATGCGCAACAGGCGCGGCGCGCGCTCGACTACCTCGTTGGCTTCAACCTCTCGCCGCTTCTCTGGCGCAAAGTGCGCCCCGGTCTTTCCGCCGGGCGCGTGCAGTCGCCCGCCTTGCGGATGATTGTCGAGCGTGAGCGCGAAATTGAGGCCTTTAACAGCGAAGAATACTGGGACATCGCTGCCGCCATCAGCCACGGCGGGCAAGAATTTCCTGGCAAGCTCACCATTTACGCCGGCGAAAAAACAAAAAAATTCAGCTTCACCAATGCCGACGACACCCATGCCGCGATAGCGGCGCTGAAAGCGGCGGCGCAAGGCACGCTCATCGTTGCCGAAGTCGCGAAAAAAGACAGCAAACGCAACCCGGCACCGCCTTTCACGACTTCCACCATGCAGCAGGCGGCGGCGAACAAACTGCATTTTGGTGCACAACGCACCATGCGCGTCGCGCAGCGTTTGTACGAAGAAGGGCACATCACCTACATGCGTACCGACTCGGTCAATCTCGCGCAAGAAGCCATCAATGCCATCCGCGACTGGGTCGAACAACAATACGGCGCCAACTACCTGCCGGACAAAGCGCGCCACTACAAAACCAAATCAAAAAACGCGCAAGAAGCGCACGAAGCCATCCGCCCCACCGACTGTGGCCGCGATGGTGTCAGCCTCGGCCTCGCCGGTGATGAGCTGAAACTCTACGAACTCATCCGCAAACGTGCCGTTGCCTCACAAATGGCATCTGCCATCTTGGAAAACGTCAGCGCCGACCTGCACGCCGGCGACGCCAAAAACCAATTTCGCGCCAGCGGCTCTACCGTCAAATTCCCCGGCTACATGAGCGTTTACCAAGAAGAACGCGACGACAACGGCAGCGAAGACGACGACAACCGCCTGCTGCCGCCGATGCAGCCCGGCGACCGCCTGCAACTGCTGGACATCCTCGGCAACCAGCACTTCACCCAGCCGCCGCCGCGTTATTCCGAAGCCGCCCTTATTAAAGAACTGGAAAGCAACGGCATCGGTCGCCCCTCGACCTACGCCAGCATCATCAGCACCCTGCAAGAGCGCGAATACGTCGAACAAGAAAACCGCCGCTTCATCCCGACCGTTATCGGCAAAGTCGTCAATGACTTTCTCACCAAACACTTTGAGCGCTACGTTGATTACGACTTCACCGCCCGCCTCGAAGACGACCTGGACGCCGTCTCGCGCGGTGAACGCGCCTGGAAACCGCTGCTTGGCGACTTTTGGGGCGCGTTTTCCAACCAAATCGAAGCAAAAAAAGACATCCCGCGCGAAGAAGTGATGCAGGCGCGCGAACTCGGCACCGACCCGAAAAGCGGCAAACCGGTCAGCGTCCGCTTTGGTCGCTTTGGGCCGTTCGTACAAATCGGCAGCAAAGAAGACGAAGAAAAACCGCAGTTTGCCAGCATCCCGGCCGACCGCAACATGGACGAACTCACCCTGGAAGAAGCGCTGGAGCTGTTCAAACTGCCGCGCCATTTGGGTGAGACCGAAGAAGACGGCGATATCAGCGTCAGCATTGGTCGCTTTGGCCCTTACGTCCGCTTCGGCAAACGCTACGCCTCGCTGCCAAAAGAAGAAGACCCGTTCACCGTTACCTTTGAGCGGGCGCTGGAACTCATCGCCGCAAAAAAAGAAGCCGACCGACAAAAATATATAAAAGAGATAAAAAATGGCGACGAGATATTACAAGTACTAAATGGTCGCTTTGGCCCATATGTAACAAATGGTAGTATTAACGCATCTATCCCAAAAGCGATAGAACCGGCCTCACTTGAACTAGAAGGCGCATTGGAACTTCTGGAAAAAGCCAAAGAGCGCAAAGCCAAGCGGGGCGCTACCAGCAAAAACACAAAAACCGCGAAAAAAGCGGGCGGCACAAAAGGGAAAACCAGCCGCAGCAAAGCGGGCAAAACAAAAGAGAGCAAAACATGAAATTTCCAGAAAATCACAGCCTGGACGACTTGCGTCACGGCTTCGGCTTCCTCATGCACGACACCACGCGCCTGATGAACCGCTACTACGACCGGCGCGTACGCATCTACGGCATCACCCGCACCCAGTGGACGCTGCTCACCTACCTCTCGCGCTACGAAGGGGTAAGCCAGACCAAACTCGCCGAATACATGGATTTGGCGCCGATGACACTGACCCGGCAAATCGACAAACTCGAACGCGAAGGCCTGCTTGACCGCCGCCAAGACCCACAGGACCGGCGCACCAACCTCATTTTCCTCACCGAAAAAAGCCAGCCGCTGATGAACCATATGCACGAAATCGCGGTAGAAGCGAAAGAAGCGGCGCTGAAAAACTTTAACGAAGGCGAGCGCGAAATCCTGCGCGACTACCTGGTACGCATGCGTGAAAACATGGCATCCGCCTAAACTGCCCCCTCATTGCCAAAAGCCCGCACGCGCGGGCTTTTTCCATACCAACCCGGAGCATCCCATGACCACAGAAATCCGCAACGACGCCCAAGACCGCGAAGCCATCGCCATCACCATCTACAACGACGACCTCGCCCTCATCCGCGAACAGCGCCGCCTGACCCTGCACAGCGGCGTGAACCGCATCGCCCTGCGCGACGTCGCCGCCCGCATCAAGCCGGAAACAACCACACTACGCAGCAGCGGCGACGCCACCTTGCAACTGCTGGAACAAAACTTCGACTACGACCTGCTCAACGCCACCTCGCTTCTCAACCACTACGTCGGCAAGCGCGTTACCGTCTGCCGCACCCATCCAGCGAGCGGCGCAGAAAGCCGCGAAGAAGCGACGGTGCTTGCCAACAACGGCGGCGCCATCCTGCAATACGCCGACCGCATCGAAACCGGCCTGCCCGCCGGCGCCCGCCTTGCCTTTGCCGACGTTCCCGCCGCCCTGCGCGACAGCCCGACGCTCACCGTGGATTTACACAGCAGCGCGGCAGGCGCGCAAACCGTCGAACTCGCCTACCTCAGCAAAGGCTTTACCTGGCAGGCTGACTACGTACTGAACCTCGCCCGCGACGAAAAAACGCTCAACCTCGCCGGCTGGGTTACGCTGGATAACCAAAGCGGCAGCAGCTACGCCGACGCCAGCCTGCAACTGGTGGCAGGCGATGTGGCGCAGCTTAGGGATGATGGTGGCGACTTGTGCTTATTTGGCGAATTACATGAAGACGCTGCACCGCTCATGCAAGAAGAAGCGCTGTTTGAATACCACCTCTACACCTTGCCCCGCCCGACCACGCTGAAAAACAAACAGCAAAAACAAGTCGCGCTGCTGTCTGCCGCCAGCGTCCCGGTAAACAAAGAATACCGCCTGCAAAACGCCCGCTTTCCTTCCCTTGCACGCTATCGCCGCCGCCCTGAAGATGGCGACAAACGCGATATCGAAGTCTATATCGAATTTCGCAACGACGAAGCGAGCCAACTGGGCGTGCCGCTACCGAAAGGCGTCATTCGCGTCTATCAGGACGACAGCGCCGGCCGGCCGCAATTTATCGGCGAAGACCGCATTGACCACACCGCCAAAAATGAAAGCATCCGCCTGAAACTCGGCAACGCCTTCGACGTCAGCGGTGTCTGGAAATCGCTGGAATGCAAAGCGCTCGACAGCGGCCGCAAAGACGACAAATGCCAGCACTACGAAATCCAATGCAGCATTGCCCTAAGCAACGCCAAAAGCGAAGCGGTAACCGTAAAAGTGGTTGAGCCGATTCCTGGCGACTGGCACATCCTCGAAGAAAGCCACCCGCATGAAAAAGACGTTGCGCATTTGGCGCAGTGGCATATCGTCGTACCCGCCGAAGGTTCAACAGAATTGCGCTACAAAGCGCGGCTAACCATATGACATCTTCCTTCCCAACAAAAATGCTTTACGAATTCCACCTCACCACCCGCCCGCTTGCCGCCGAGGCGCTGCCGGGCTTTATTGACCTTTGCCGCGCCGTGGGTGGCAAAGCGGTATTGATTGCCTTGCCGCAAGGCGTGCATAGCCAGCAGCCGATGCTGTCTTTCGTCTGCGATGAGCCAAGCTGGGCGGCGGCGCAGGCGCGGCTGACAGCGCTGGCGCAGACCTTCACCGCTGCGGGATTTGCCATCATCCGCGAAAAAGCGGAAATCCCCGCCGATTGCGCCGCCGAGTTCCACCGCGCCGAGGTGCAGCAGCCAGCGGGTTACTTTGAATGGCATGGCAAAATCCGCTGTAGCGCTACCGATATTCCCGCCTATCAGACATTGGGCGAAAAACACGGCGCGCGCTTGTCCGCCAACACCCTGCAAGGGCAGGCAGACAAGCGCTTTCTGACCCTGCGCCAGCACGGCAGCTATGCCGCATTTCTCGAAAAAGTAAGCGCCTTATGCGACGCCTTGCCGCAGCCAGCGCATCTCTTGAAACAACACTACGAATATTGCGTCTATGACAGCCGCATTGCGTTGGACGATGGCTGGATTTGAACGATGAATATCAGCGAAATATACCGCCAGCACTATCCGCACATTCACGAATATGACTTGGCGCGGCTCATCGCGATGGAAGCCTTTCTTCGCCGCACCGCGCAATTCCAGCAACCGCTGATGCTCAAGGGTAGCCTTTTGACGCGGCAATACTTTCCCGACCCGACGCGCCGCCTGCCCGGCGATTTGGATTTTGTTTTATTGCCTGCGCAAGCAAGCGCACAGATGGCGGCGGATTTCCTGTCCAAATGGGTGCAGGCGGTAACGACTACGGAAAGCTATGACGGCATTACCTTTGCGCCATTTAGCAAAAACTGCTTTTGGCGCGATGTCGATTACGCGATGAATGATGATTTTCCGACCATCAACACCGATTTGACTTGCCATGTCGATGGCGAAGAAATAGAACTTTCGCTTGATGTCTCTTTTAATCTGAACCTCACACTCAACGCCCGCCCGCTGTCATTCCATACGCCGTTTGACAGTTTCGTCCTGCCCTATACCACGCCATTGCAGCAGCAAATCGCCTGGAAATTGCATCAAATGCTGGTGCGGCCGCGCTTCAAAGATATTTACGACCTGGGCTTTTTGGCGCAGGCGGTGCAAAGCCCGAAAAAAGTGCGGCAGACGCTGGCGGCTTTGGCGGAAGAATGCGCGCGCGATGGTATTGGGCGTGCCGAGATGCTGAAACTATTTGCCTATGACGCCGCGCAGATTTTCATCAAACCCAATATGCAGAAGGCATGGTACGAGCAGAAGCAATACGGGCTGGCAGCGCAATGCCTTGATTTACCGCCCTCGCCGGAAGCGCTGTTTGCCTGGTTTGCGGAACATATGCGCGCAGCGGGATTTACGCACGAGAATATCGAGCAGATGCTTGCCGAGATGCGATGAAAAAGGTTGTAGGTTATTTGAAAACTGCCGCATGACTATATTGATGCGCACTAGGGCGTGTTTACAATTGGACAACCCCCTCCCCCGCAGGGCGAAGCCCGCAGCGGGGGAGGGACGGGGATCCCCTTGAAAAAGGTAGTCGCCTTTTTCAAGGGAACCCGGGGTTGGGGGTGGGCGATATAGCTTACGAAGCAAAATTTCGATTTTTCACGTTTGGCTTTCTCGCTATGCGAGCTGTTCCAGTCCCCACGGGGGAGGGAACATCGAGGGCTCGCCCCGCTTCAGTTCGCGATATAGGACGCCGAACAAGTAGTCTCTTTACCACTTCGGACATCGGCAATCAGCGCTTCCAAAGAATCGGCTTTCTACTTTCCCCGCAAGAACATCCTGCATCGCCCGCATAGTGCTTGCATTGGGCTCGTAGTCAATGTCGAGGGGAATGCTGTTGGTTTCCGCAATTTGTGTCAGAAACAGTTTGATGGCTTGCGCCGGGGTAATGCCGTGTTGTTTCAAGACGCCAAAAGCACGCTTTTTCAAGTCTTTTTCTATATCAATCGTGTATGAAGTCATGAGGTTCTCCGCTGGTTGGTAGGGTTATGGGGTGGCAGTGTCTTCCGCCACGCCGCCGAGGTAGCCGCCGGTTTGCCGCGACCATAGTTGGGCGTAGATGCCGCCTTGGGCGATGAGTTCGTCGTGGCTGCCTTGTTCGACGATGCGGCCGCCGTCGAGGATGATGAGGCGATCCATCGCGGCGATGGTGGAGAGGCGGTGCGCGATGGCGATGACGGTTTTGCCTTCCATCAGGCGGTTCAGGCTTTGCTGGATGGCGGCTTCGACTTCGCTGTCAAGCGCCGAGGTCGCTTCGTCGAGGATGAGTATCGGCGCGTCTTTGAGCAGGACGCGGGCGATGGCGATGCGCTGCCGCTGACCGCCGGAGAGTTTGACGCCGCGTTCGCCCACTTGCGCATCCAGCCCGGTGTTGCCGCGTTGGTCGCTGAGTTCGGCGATGAATTCGTCCGCTTCTGCCTGTTCGATGGCGCGTTGTAGTTCTGCTTCGCTGGCATCGGGGCGGCCGTAGAGGATGTTGTCGCGCACCGAGCGGTGCAGCAGCGAGGTGTCTTGGGTGACCATCGCGATGTGGCGGCGCAGGCTGTCTTGGGTAACGTCTGCGATGTTTTGCCCGTCGATGCGGATTTCGCCGGAATCAAGGTCGTAGAAGCGCAAGAGCGCATTGACCAGCGTTGATTTGCCCGCGCCGGAGCGGCCAACCAGCCCAATTTTTTCGCCGGGGCGGATGTTGAGGCTGAGGTTGTGCAGCACGTGTTTTTCTTCGCTGTTGCCGTAGCCGAAGCTGACTTTGTCGAACTCTATTGCGCCGCGCTCAACGAGCAGTTCTTGCGCGCCGGGTTTGTCCTGCACGCTCACCGGGCGGGCGAGCATGTTCATGCCGTCGGCAACGGTGCCGATGTTTTCCGAGAGGCTGCCGATTTCCCACATGATCCAGTGCGACATGCCGTTCATGCGCAGCGCGAGGCCGGTCGCAGTCGCTATTGCGCCAACGGCGAGGTTGCCGTGCATCCACAGGCCGATACCGACCGCACCAATGAGGAAGAGCAGGCTGTAGTTGAGCAGGTTCACCAGCAAGTCGAGGTTCGCCACCATGCGGAATTGGTGGTAAACGGTGGCGAGGAATTCGTGCATGGCGCCGCGCGCGTAGTCGGCTTCGCGTTTGGTGTGGGCGAAGAGTTTGACGGTGGCGATGTTGGTGTAGGCGTCTGTCACGCGGCCGGTCATGGTGGAGCGCGCGTCCGCTTGTGCTTCGGATACTTGGCGCAGGCGCGGCAGGTAGTGGCGCAGTATCAGCGCATAAACAATCATCCAGGCAATCATCAAGGCCATCAGCGCCCAGTGCTGGCTTGCCATCAGCGCGATGATGGAGAAGAAGTAGGCGACGACGTAAACCATGACGTCGGTGCAGGTGGTGGCAACGGCGCGCACCGCGAGCGCGGTTTGCATCACTTTCGCCGAGACGCGCCCGGAGAATTCGTCCTGGTAGAAGCTCATGCTTTGCCCGAGCAGGTAGTTGTGCATGCGCCAACGCGCCGCCATCGGCATGTTGCCCATAATCATCTGGTTACGTGCCACCGTGCCGATAAAGCCAAAGAGCGGTAACAGCACCAGCACCACCAGCCCCATGCCGGCGAGTTTCCAACCTTCGTCGCGCAGGAGGGTGTCGGGCACGCGCGCAGTCAGCCAATCAACGATATTGCCGATAAAGCCGAAGAGCAGCACTTCCAGCACGGCGACGACGATGCCGGCAATCGTGATGAGCCACAGCGGCTTGTAGAAGCCGCGGCAGTAGTAGCGGATGAAGGCGAACAGCGTCTGCGGTGGCGCTTCTGACCAGTCGGGCGGGAAGGGGTTGGTGGTTTTCTCGAATCTGCTGTACATGGTGGTTCTGTGGATAAAAAGAGGCGGCGATTATACAAGGGCGAGGCGGGCGAGGGCGAACCCGCCCGCTACCGCCGCGATGCCGAGGATGAGGCTTGCGCCGATATAGAGCGCCAGCCAGGCGAACTGCTGCGCCTGCCACAGCGCGAGGCATTCCAGCGAGAGCGTGGAAAAGGTGGTAAAGCCGCCGCAGAAGCCGGCGATGAATAACGCGCGCAGGGCGCTGTCGCGTGCGAGGATTTGTGCGAAGACGCCAATCAGCAGGCAACCGCAGACGTTCACGCACAACGTCGCCCACGGCAGCGGCGAACCAACGCGCGCCATGACGAGGCTTATCGCGTAACGGCAGACGCTACCAAAACCGCCGCCGAGGAAGACCAGCAGAAATTTCATGAGCCGCGCACCGCATGGGCGCGGGCGCTGACGGTAATGCTGCCGTCGGGGGCTATCGGCAGGCGGGCGCGTACCGCTTCCTGCACCGCCTGGCGCGTGTCGTCGTCCAGCGCGGCAAGGCGTTCACCGATACTGGCGCTGTCCTGTAACGCCCGCCACCAGGCGGCAAAATCGGGGTAGCGATGGCTGACGTCAAAGGCGGCTGTTTCGACGTTTTGCAATCCGGCGGCTTGCCATAGCGCCTGCAACTGCGGCAATTCGGTGCTGTCATCAGGCGCGGCGCGCTCAGGCAGGACGCCGATGTCGCGCAGAATGGCAAAGGCGGTGTGGTAGGGAAAGCCGTTCGGCAATGCCCAAATATAGGTGGCGACCACGCCACCAGGGCGGACGACGCGGCGCATTTCCGCCACCGCGCGCCGCGGTTCGTCGATGAAAACGATGACCAGCGGCATCACCGCCGCATCGAAGCTGGCATCAGAAAACGGCAGGGCGGCGGCATCGCCTTCGTGCAGTTGCACGCTGTGCGGCAATCGCTCACGCGCGTAGGCGAGCATCGCCGGCGAGCGGTCAATGCCGTGCAGTTCTGCCGGCGCGGCACGCTCGGCAAGCAGCGCGGTAAAAGCACCGCTGCCGCAGCCGACATCGAGCCAGCGCTGCCCATGCGGCAAGGCGAGCCAGTCAAGAAATTGCGCACCTGCGGCACGGCTCCAGGCACTCATATAGCGTTCGTATCCTGCCGGGTTTTGGAAGCTGCTCATTATTTTCTCTACGGGTTATTTATTTCTGCGTATTTGTTTAATGAGTGAAATGATGGCAGCCAAGATAAATATAAAGGGCACAAGGTATTGCCCAAAGATAGCGAGACCTTGCCAAATGGCAGCAACAGTATGCTCGCCCATTTGATTCATTTCTGTTGGCGTAGGTGGATTAGGTCGGGTGGCATAATGGTGCAGAATGAAATAACTGCTAATTGCCACAATGGCATTCAACCACCACGGCATTTTTGCAGCGAGCCCTATCATATATTCCATATCGCTTTTTCTTTTTGCCATACGTTTTCTCCTAAATAAATGGTGCGCCGAGGCGCACCCTAAAAGTTGTTTTACAACTCTTTCACTTCCCACGGCAGGCCGTACTGCGCGAGTGCTTCAAGGAACGGATCGGGGTCGAATTGCTCCATGTTGTAAACGCCTGCCTGATGCCATTTGCCTTGCAGCATCATCATCGCGCCAATCATCGCCGGTACGCCGGTGGTGTAGGAAATGGCTTGTGAGCCGACTTCGGCGTAGCAGGCTTCGTGGTCGCAGATGTTATAGACGTAAACGGTTTTTTCTTTGCCGTCTTTAATGCCTTTGGCGACGCAGCCAATGCAGGTTTTGCCTTTGGTGCGCGGGCCGAGTGAGGCAGGGTCGGGCAATACGGCTTTGAGGAATTGGATGGGGATGATTTCTTTGCCCTCAAACATCACTGGCTCAATCGAGGTCATGCCGACGTTTTCCAGCACTTTGAGGTGATTGAGGTAGTTGTCGGAAAAGGTCATCCAAAAGCGCGCGGTTTTGATTTCCGGGTAGTGCTTGACCAGCGATTCCAGTTCTTCGTGATACATCATGTAGATGTTTTTTTCGCCGATTTGCGGGAAATCGAAAACGCGCTTGTGTGCGAGCGGCGGGGTGATTTGCCAGGCGCCGTTTTCCCAGTGTTTCGCCTCGGCGGTGACTTCGCGGATGTTGATTTCCGGGTTGAAGTTGGTGGCAAACGGCAGGCCGTGGTCGCCGGCGTTGGCGTCGATGATGTCGAGTTCGTGGATTTCGTCGAGCAGGTGTTTTTTGATGCAGGCGGTGAAGACGTTAGTAACGCCCGGGTCAAAACCACTGCCGAGCAGCGCCATGATGCCGCGGTCTTTGAAACGGTCGTGGTATGCCCACTGCCATTTGTATTCAAATTTGGCTTCTTCCGGCGGCTCATAGTTGGCGGTATCAAGGTAATCGACGCCGGTGGCGAGGCAGGCGTCCATGATGTGCAGGTCTTGGTAGGGCAGGGCGACGTTCAGCACCAAATCGGGCTTGATGCGCTCAATCAGCGCGGTGAGCTCGGCAACGTTGTCGGCATCGACCGCCACGGTGGCAACCTCCACGCCGTATTTCGCCTTGACGGCGGCGGCAATCGCCTCGCATTTGGCGAGGGTGCGGCTGGCGAGGGTGATTTTGCTGAAGGTGTCTTTCGCCTGTGCGCATTTGTGGACGACGACGTTGGAAACGCCACCGGCGCCGATGATGAGGACGTGAGACATGGTTTGCTCCTGTTGTGTGAATGACGGCGGCGAATTATACAGATGGCGGCAAGGGAAAAAATGTCGCCGTCGCGTTGCCACAACGGCGCCTTAACAAAACCGGGGGTTAGCAAAAACGTTACAAGCGCTTATCGAAAACACCACAATATATAGCGTTGTTTTGCGCTTTTGAGCGACTGAATACACCACAGCTAGAATTTCCTGCTTTGCCAATGGGAAAGGAAAAAGGCAGGGTTTCGCCTTTGACCTCCCCCCAAATCTTCCTAAAATGAGCCGCCATTTTTTACCCCGATTAGCCCCGTCCGACCCTCGCCTGGTTCGACGGGATTTCCTTTGTCCAACCGCCCGGAAGCCCGCCATGACCCGCAACCTCTTCGAACGCCGCATCCAAATCAAACCTTACGAATACCCGGAACTACTCGAATTCAAAGATGCCATCCGCCATTCCTACTGGCTGCACACCGAATTCAACTTCACCGGCGACATCCAGGACTACCGCACCGTTATCAACGAACGCGAGCGCAGCGTTCTCACCCGCGCCATGCTGGCCATCTCGCAAGTCGAAGTTAGCGTCAAACGCTTCTGGGGCGACCTCTACCGCTACTTCCCCAAACCCGAAATCGACGACGTCGGCGGCACCTTTGCCGAAAGCGAAGTGCGCCACAAAGACGCCTACTCCTTCCTCCTCGAAAAACTCGGCATGAACGAAATGTTCACCCAGATCAAACAAATCCCCGCCCTGATGCGGCGCATCGAATACATGGAAGACTTCATGCGCGACAAAGACATCGGCCGCGAACGCTTCGTGCTGTCGCTCGTCATGTTCTCGCTCTTCGTCGAGCACATCTCGCTCTTCGGCCAATTCCTCATCATCATGTCGTTTAACAAACACCGCAACCTCTTCAAAGGCATCTCAAACGCAGTGGAAGCGACCTCAAAAGAAGAAGAAATCCACGGCCGCTTCGGCATCGCCCTCTACGGCATCATCCGCGACGAACACCCGCGCCTCTTCACTCCCGATTTCTACGACGAACTGAAAAAACTCGCCGACCACGCGCTGGAAGCAGAGCGCGGCATCCTGCGCTGGATATTTGAAGACGGCGATCTGGACTTCATCACCCTCGATACCGTAGAAAACTACATCACCAACCGCTACAACAACTCGCTGGAAATCCTCGGCATCAACGCCCCCTACCTCGTTGACCCGAAAAAACTGCGCGAAACCGAGTGGTTTGACATCGAAATCCTCTCCGGCAAAGAGCACGACTTCTTCTACAAACGCAGCACCGACTACAGCAAAAAAATCAAACAAATCACGGCGGATGATCTTTTCTAAAGCGAATCGCCCCGTTTGTGGGCTTTAGTCTACACACATTTACATACCCCTTGAGCGCTCAGGTGTATGTATAACAGCTGAACTGCCCCCTCCCCCTGTGGGGGAGGGCTGGGGTGGGGTTAGGTGGGGCAAACCTCGCTGCTAATTCGCCCATCGCCCCAACCCGTTTACATACACCTTGAGCGCTCAACTGTATGTAAATCCTCCCAACTATTTACATACACCAACCCCGTTACCCCGTATGTAAAACCGCAAACAGCACACGGCACCCGGAACGCCGCCCCCAACAACATCAAGGAACACCCGCATGACCAACAGCACCACACAAACCCGCCCCGACTTCGCCTGGCTTAACGAAGACAGCCGCCTCTTCCTCCAGCGCGGCTACCTCCTGGACGGCACCACCCCGGAAGAACGCATCCGCGCCATTGCCGCGCACGCCGGCAAAATCCTCAAAGACGACACCTTCGCCGAACGCTTCCACCACTACATGGCGCGCGGCTACTATTCACTCTCCTCGCCCATCTGGTCAAACTTCGGCCTCTCGCGCGGCCTGCCCATCTCCTGCTTCGGCAGCTACATCGGCGACTCCATCTACGACATCATGCGCACCACCGCCGAAGTCGGCATGATGAGCAAAATCGGCGGCGGCACCAGCGCCTACTTCGGCGACATCCGCCCGCGCGGCAGCGCCATCAGCAACAACGGCAAATCCGACGGCTCCTTCAACTTCAGCAAACTCTTCGACACCATCATCGACGTCATCTCGCAAGGCACCTCACGCAAAGGCCAGTTCGCAGGCTACATCGACATCGACCACGGCGACATCGATGAATGGCTGGACATCCACACCGAAGGCAACCCCATCCAGCTCATGTACTACGGCGTCTGCATCAGCAACCAGTGGCTCGAAGACATGAAAGCGGGTGATGCCAACAAACGCCGCATCTGGGCGAAAGTCCTGCAACGCAAAGCCGAAACCGGCATCCCCTACCTCTTCTTCAAAGACAACGCCAACGCCGGCCGCCCGGACGTCTACAAAGACCGCAACATGACCGTGTACGCCTCCAACCTCTGCACCGAAATCATGCTGCCGGCGAGCGACGAAGAAAGCTTCGTCTGCTGCCTCTCCTCCATGAACCTGCTCTACTTCGATGAATGGAAACACACCGACGCGCCCGAACTCCTCACCCAATTCTTGGACGCCGTCATGAGCGAATTCATCGAAAAAAGCGCAGAAATCCCCTTCCTTGACCGCGCACACCGCTTCGCCAAACGCCACCGCGCGCTCGGCCTCGGCGTACTCGGCTGGCACAGCTACTTGCAGGCAAACCGCATTGCCTTCGACAGCTTCGCCGCCATGCAAAAAAACAACGAAATCTTCCAGCTATTGCAAGAAAAAACCCTGACCGCATCAAAAGCGCTCGCGGCAAAATTCGTCGAACCCGAACTGCTCCAGGGTTACGGCCGCCGCAACACCACCTTGCTCAGCATCGCGCCGACCAAATCGAGCAGCTTCATCCTCGGCAGCGTCTCGCCCTCGGTCGAACCCTTCAAATCCAATTACCACGTCAAAGACCTCGCCAAAATCAAAACCACCTACAAAAACCCGTTCTTAGTTGAGCTCCTCAAAGAAAAAGGCATCGACAACGAAAAAACCTGGGAAAGCATCCTGCTGAACGACGGCTCCGTACAGCACCTCACCGCCCTCAATGGTGAAGAAAAAGAAATCTTCAAAACCTTTGCCGAAATTAGCCAACTCGCCGTTATCCAGCAAGCCGCACAACGACAAAAATACATTGACCAGGGGCAAAGCATCAACGTCATGATCCACCCGGACACCCCGACCCGCGACATCAACCAACTCTACCTCACTGCCGCCGAACTCGGCCTCAAATCCATCT
>CAUVOF010000036.1:0-19469 GCA_963553325.1 uncultured Cardiobacterium sp. | reverse complement strand
TGCGCATTCCTAATGGAATCAGTTCGTTACCATGAATTGTAAACAGCCCCTAGCCCGAAGGGCATAACCCAGCGTGGTTATTGTTGGGTTATGGCGCAAGCGCCTAATCCAACCGACGCACCTTGCCCACAAGTAAAAAAGCCCGCGCTTGGCGGGCTTTTTTGTGGCTGGTGGGGATTAGGGGCGTTTTCAATCGCCTCTTCCCCCGCTACGGGCTTTGCGCTACGGGGGCAGTTTTTTGAACAATTTCTTGCAAGATTTTTTCAAGCGAGGGTTTGCTGCATCGCGTTGAAATAACGTTGCAGGGTGGTTTCATCCACACCAGCGCCGTAGGCGAGAAAGGGTGGGTTGAGGGTGTCGCTGCCGCCATATTGCGGCAGGTGATTGCCAAACAGGCGCAGTCCGCCGCCCGCTTCGTGCAGGAGAATGTCGCCGGCGGCGATGTCCCATTGGCTGGTGGTCGGTGCGAGTTTGGGATAGAAATCGGCTTCGCCTTCGGCGATAGCGCAGAATTTCAGCGCGCTGCCGCGGCAGATGTGGTGGTAATCGCCGAAATTGGCCGTGAGGTAGGCGCGTGTTCGTTTGCCCAGCGCCGGGCGGGCGGTGATGATGCTCGGCGGTGTTGGCACGGGGCGGCAATGCAGGCGGCGCGTTTTACCGTTGGCGTCGCTTTTATAAGCGCCTGCACCGTGCAGTGCGTACCAGTATTCGTCGCTCACTGGCGCGTAGATAAAGCCGAGTGTCGGGCGCCGCTGCTCAATGCGGGCGATGGCGATGCAAAACTCGCCGGTGTTTTCGATGAACTCGCGCGTGCCGTCAATCGGATCAATCAGCCAGTAATCAGCGGGGGGATTTTGGTGCACCGCGCTGTCGGATTCTTCGCTGAGACAGGGCAGGTCAATGATGCGCGGTAATTCGCGCACGAGAATATCGTGCGCCGCTAGGTCGGCGGCGGTGAGCGGGGTGTGGTTGTCTTTTTGCTGGATGCGATAGCTTTCCGGCCGACCATAGAATGACAAAATCGCCGCCCCGGTTTTTTTTCCCAGAGCAGCGATTGCGGCGACAAGCTGTTGCGCGTCTGCGCCCAGCGCTTGTCGATCAGGCACTTTTTTTGGTGTCGAGTTTTTCGGCGATACGGGCAGCTTTGCCTTCCAGGCCGCGCAGGTAATAGAGTTTGGCGCGACGCACATCGCCACGGCGTTTGACGGTGATGGAGGCCACAAGCGGGCTGTGGGTTTGGAAAACGCGCTCTACACCTTCGCCATGAGAAATTTTGCGCACGGTGAAGGATGAACCGATGCCACGGTTACGTTTGGCGATGCAAACGCCTTCAAAGGCTTGCAGACGTTCGCGGTTGCCTTCGCGAACTTTTACTTGGACGACGAGGGTGTCGCCCGGATTGAAGTTCGGCAGGTCTGTTTTGAATTGTTCCTGTTCCAAGATGTCAATGATGTTGCTCATGACGGCTCTCCAAAATGCTGTTCGGTTAAAAATTCATTGAGTAGTTTTTGCTGCGCGTCACTGAGCTCAAGTTGGTTGAGGATGTCGGGACGATGCAAAAAAGTTCTGCCCAACGCCTGTTTCATGCGCCACCGTTCGATAAGCACGTGATTGCCGCTGAGCAGAATTTCAGGGGCGCGGATTTTAGCAATATTTTCCGGGCGTGTATAGTGCGGGTGGTCTAGCAGTTTGCGCTGAAAAGAGTCTTCTGCGGCAGAGGCCGCGTCGCCCAAAATGCCGGGGATTAAGCGTAAAACGGCATCAATAATGATGGCAGCAGCCATCTCACCACCAGAGAGGACGAAGTCGCCGATGGAGATTTCTGCGTCGATATGGCTGTCGATAAAGCGCTGGTCAATGCCTTCATAGCGCCCGCACCACAGGGCAATGCGTGGTTTTTCTGCCAGCACGGCGGCGAGTTCGTGGTTAAAAGTCGTACCTTGCGGGCTGAGGTAGATATGCAGTGGCTTCTCGCCTTCGTTATTTATTGCAGCGGCAGTGCGCGCCAGCGGTTCGTATTGCATCACCATGCCGGGGCCGCCACCAAAGGGACGGTCATCGACGCGCTGGTGGCGGTCATCGCTGTAATCGCGCGGATTCCAGTAGTGCAGGCTGGCGGGGGCGTCGGGCTTTTCCAATGCGCGCCCAACAACGCCTTGTTTGAACCAATGCTGTACGAGGTCGGGGAAGATGCTGATGATGTCAATACGCACGGTTTATTCGCGCTCTCCTGCGCTAACCTGCGACCATTCTTGCTCCCAATCGACACGCATCACGCCGTTTTCAAGGTCTATCGCTTCGATGTAGCGCGGGCGGACAAAGGGGATGAGGATTTCTTCGCGCACGCCATCTGCCTTGATGACAAGGATGTCGTTCGCGCCAGTCTCAAAGAGTTCGGCAACATGACCGAGGGTTATGCCCTGCCGGTTTTCAACGCGCAGGCCGATTAAATCCGCCCAGTAGTATTCGCCTTCTTGCGTGGCGGGCAGTTGGGCGCGGCTGATGTAGAGGGTGTAGCCGCCAAGCGCGAGCGCCTGGTCGCGGTCATGGATGCCTGCGAATGTGGCAACCATGCTTTTACCGGAATGCTGTCCGCGCAGCAGTTGCAGCGGGATATCCGGCCATCCCGCTTGACGCGCGGTGAATTGACGGTACTGGAAAAGCGATTCGCGGGGGCGACAGTCTGAATAGACTTTCACCTGCCCGCGAATACCATGCACACCGACTATCCGCCCGACGATGATGTCTGCGGTGTCGTGCGACACAAATCAGGCCTGTTGCTTGAATTGCTTGACCAAAGATTTCACCCGGTCGCTGGCTTGACCACCAACACCAACCCAATGCTCGTAACGTTCCATATTGATATTGAGCGGCACTTCCTGACCTTTGGCGATCGGGTTGAAGAAACCGAGGCGTTCGATGAAGCGCCCGTCACGTGCGTTACGGCTGCTAGTGGCAACGATGTGATAGAAGGGACGTTTTTTTGAACCGCCACGGGCGAGTCGAATGGCTAACATGGTTATTCCTCTCAAATTTTAAGGGTGTAAAAAGACGGCGTATTGTACGGATTTGCCGCTAAAAGGGAAGCGGAAAAAATGAGGCGCGCAAAGCGCGGGCAAGAAAAAAGCACCTTGCGGTGCTTTTTTCGGATACGTTCGGCGTTCGCTTACTTGTACTGCTTGCTGCGGAAAGAGCTGTTGATTTTTTCGCTGTTTTCCTGAGCTTGTTGACGTGCCAGCATGGCATTTTCGTTAGCCTGCATAGCAAGAGATTTGACTTCAGCGATATCAGCACGCAGAGCGGCGATTTCGGCGTTTTCGTCAACTTTCGGTTGGCTTGAGCAACCGGCAGCAATCAAGGCGATAGCAGCCATGGAAGCAATTTTCAATGATTTCATGTGAACTCCTAAAGTTGTTAGCGTCAAAAATGACGCGCGCTAATATACACAAACTTTAACTTTGCGTCCAAATCCTGGTAGTTAAATTTTTCTTAACACCAGGATGTACCAACTCACCCACATCACCGCCAAGCCGCGCCGTTTCGCGAATTAGGCTTGAGGAAACGAAGGAATAGCGGTCGGCAGTAATAAGGAAAACGGTTTCCACTTGCGGCAGCAAATGGCGGTTCATGCCGGACAATTGATGCTCATATTCGTAGTCGGCAACGCTACGGATGCCGCGCACAATCAGCGTTGCGCCGTAGTGGCGGCAGGTTTCCACCAGCAAGCCGTCGAAGGCGACCGGGACGATTTCGCAGCCGTTGTGAATATCAGCACAAACGGTGCGCATCATCCCCAGCCGTTCCTCAATATTAAACAGCGTTTTCTTGTGATGACCACGGGCAACGGCAACGTAAAGGCGGTTGCAGAGTGCGCCGGCGCGGCGAATGATGTCCTCATGGCCGCGCGTTACCGGATCAAACGTTCCCGGGTAAATGGCGATGCGAGTCATGCGGCAGCCTCGTCGGCGTAATCACGGCGCAGCAAGCCGAAAAAGACCCGCCCTGCCCTGCCCTCGCGATGCCAAACCCAGCCAGGTGGCAGCGGTAAATCTTCATGCGCAAAGGGCATTTCTACATATATCTTGCCTTGTTCTTTCAACCAGCTATCGCTGGCGAAATGCCTGACTGCCTGCGCGTGCAAACCAGCGGCAAAGGGCGGGTCGAGAAAAATCAGATCATAACGTACCGCGCTTGGCGTCAGGCGCAACACATCGCCTGCCTGCACGCGGGCGTGTGGTTCGCGCCATTCAGTGAGTACCTCGCGCAGCCGTGCGACGCTATCAGCATCGTTATCGGCAAAGAGCACGCTCGCCGCGCCGCGCGACAAGGCTTCCAGTCCCAACGCGCCACTACCAGCGAAGGCATCCAGCACATAGGCGCCGGAGATTTCCCATTGCAGCCAATTAAAGAGTGTCTCGCGCACGCGGTCGGGGCTGGGGCGCAAGCCGTCGCGGTCGGGAATGACAAGGCGCCGCCCGCGGTGCTTGCCAGAGATAATGCGGATTTTGTGCGCGCTAGTGGGCAGGGCGGGTTTCATCGCGCCGCCTCCAAGCCAGACAACAATATTGCCGCGCCGGGATAACCGCCCTGCGCAGCTTTGTGCAGTAGCGGCAACGCCGCAGCCTCATCCTTTTCCGTCGCCCAACCATGTAACTTGCGCAAGCCAAGGACGAAATCGCAAGCCGTCTGCGCATCGCTATTTGTCGCCGCTTGCGCCTGCAAGGCAGCGAAAACCTGGTCGCCTTCCGCTGCCTTACCCTGCTGATACAACAGCAACGCCAGTGCGGATTGATTTGCCGGATTTGGCTGTTTATCTACCGCCTGCGTTAAAGGCGCCAACCATTGCGGATAATTAGCAGTGGTCATCGTAGAAAGCAGTAGATACGCCACATCGGCATTAAGCGCTACCGCCTCGTGGTAATGCTTTGTTGCCTCATCGAAATGTTGCAAAGCTTGTTCGGCGTGGTTTTCCAAAGCACCCCGCATCACGTGTAACTGTCCCAATCCCAAATGTGCCAATAATGGCGCCTCCGCCAACAATGCCTTGAGCGCTTCTTCACCGTCGTTTACCGCATCTGCCTGCCGCGAAGACATACTGGCGAAATGCGCAAAAGAAGCCGCCCGTGCCACTTCATAACGGGCGGCAAGATAATTTGCCTTGGCAGCCCGCTGGTAATAGCCGCGCGCAAACAATTCCGCACCCAATAGCGCGCCTTTCTTGTCCTCGCCATCATTACGACGCAAACGCTGCTGCATCTGCTCTGTCAAATAATAAGAAGCGTAAATATTGCCCGCCTGATACAAATAGCGCGCGTCTTTGCTGCTGTCATAAGCGCGCTGACAAGCTTCAACGTCCGCATGAACGGCGGCAATATCGGCATAAACCGGATGAAAATAGCGGAAAGCAACATCTGCCGGTCGTTGCGGGTCAAGAAATGACGCACCCGCCAAATCACAACGCGCCGCGTCATCTGTTGCCGCTTGCGCCGCCGCTGCCACCACAAAAAGCGCCAATAACTTCTTCATAAAACACCTCTCGCAAATAAAAGCCGGCGCAGCTTAACACGCCACACCGCCCGATATAGCGATACACCGAAAGTTTCAGACAAGGCGCGCTGCCGAAGACAGTACGCATTTGTACGGCGAGGCAGCGCAACACCGTATGAAGCTTTCGGTGGATTGCTATAAATGGCGGCAATTAGCCCCGGCTGCGCTTCACCGACCCCAAATAAATGGCGAGCAGCGTCAGCACCGCCCCACCCCATTGCAGCGCCGACACCGGTTTTTTCAACCAAATCGCATCGAGCAACAGCGCCGCCACCGGTTCGGATAACAAAATCAACCCCGTCAGCGCCAGCGACAGGCGCGGAATAGCGAACGCAATCAAACTCCAGGCAAGACACTGCATCACCAGGCCATAAACCAAAATCAGCCCGACCGCCTGCACGTCATTCGGCCACAGCGCCTCGCCGCCAAGCAGCGCCATCGGCAGCGCACTCAAAGCACCGCAGACATTCAAAATCAGCATCAGCGACACCAGCGGCACCGGCTCAAACGAATGCACCTTGCGGATAGACGCCATCGACAACGCCAACATCGCCCCGGACGTCACCCCGCTGAAAATCCCCCAGCCCGCGCGCGCATTCAACGCGAACTCCGGACTGGCAATCAGCGCCACGCCAACAATTGCCAGCGCCAGACTGACGACCTGCCAGCCGCTGGAGCGTTCGCCGAAAAAAAAGAGACCAATCGCGGCGAGGAAAAAAATCTGCAAACTATTGAGCAGCGTCGAAATCCCTGGGCCGACGGCGTGAATACTCTCGTGCCACAGCGCCAAATCCAAATTCAAAAACACCCCGCCGGCCGCGGCAAACCACCAACAATGGCGGTTGCGCGGAAAACACGGCCGCAAAACCAGCGCCAGCACGGCAAACGCGAGCGCGCCGACCAACAGCCGCCAAAAAGACATGGCAAAACTGCCAAGCGGCACAAAGACAACAATCAAACTGCCCAAGCCAAACAGCACCGAGCCAAGCACCAAGCCGAAAATCGCGAGCCTGTCGCCGCGCCGCGCATGAGAAGCCATAAACACCTCCAAAAACCCCCGGATTATAATGCCGCCCCTCACACAAACCAGCCCGCCACCATGCCCACCTACAGCGTCAGCCAGCTCAACGCCCTCGTCCGCGCCCAACTCGAAAACGACTACCGCGACCTCTGGGTCGAAGGCGAAATCAGCAACCTTAGCCGTCCCGCTTCCGGACACATTTACCTCACCCTCAAAGACGATGGCGCCCAAGTCGCCTGCGCGCTATTCAAAGGCAGCAGCTACGGTCTCAGCCTGCCCACACGCGAGCTGGCGAACGGTCTCGCCGTGCGCGTCCACGGCCGCGCCACCCTCTACGAACCGCGCGGCAACTACCAACTCATCCTCGACCAAATCGAAGCGGCGGGCATCGGCGTGCTTGAAGCCGAACTCAAATACCGCCGCGACCTGCTCGCCGCCGAAGGCTGCTTCGACGCCGCGCGCAAACGCCCCATCCCGCCCGCGCCGCGGCAAATCGGCATCATCACCAGCGCCAGCGGCGCCGCCATCCACGACGCCTTGACCACCCTGCGCCGCCGCAACCCGCTCATCCGCGTCATCCTCTACCCCTCACTCGTCCAGGGCGAACAAGCACCGGCGCAGCTCATCGCACAAATCGAGACCGCCAACCGTCGCGGCGAATGCGACACCCTGCTGCTCATCCGCGGCGGCGGCAGTCTTGAAGACCTGTGGGCATACAACGACCCCGACCTCATCCGCGCCATCGCCGCAAGCCGCATCCCCATCATCAGCGGTGTCGGCCACGAAACCGACGTTACCCTTGCCGACTTCGCCGCTGACCTGCGCGCGCCAACGCCAACCGCTGCCGCCGCACAAAGCTGTCCCGACCTCGGCGGTGTCATCACCCACCTGCAGCGCCAAAGCGAGCGCCTGCAACAAGCAACCCTTCGCCGCTTACAAAACGCCCAGCAACGCCAAGAACACCTCGCCCACCGCCTACAACAACAAAACCCGCAACGACAAATCCACACCGCACAACAACGCGCCGACCAACTGGGCGAACGCCTGCACGCCGCCGTCCGCCGCCGCTGCCAGGACGAACAAACGCGACTGCACGCCCTGATGCAGCACCTGCACCACCTCAGCCCGCTCAATATCCTGCAACGCGGCTACGCACTGGCATATGACAGCGCCGGCAAAACCATCGCGCGCAGCGACGCCGTCCAACCCGGCGAAAAAATCAGCGTCCGCCTCGCCAGCGGCCGCCTACATTGCAGCGTCAACCGGCGCAGCAAAAACTAAAACCGCATAACCGCCACAAAATCAACAAACTAAAACACAAAAAAACCGCTGCCAGACAGCGGTCGCAGCGCTGGCGAAAATTGACAACATCGGGGGCTATCCGTATGATTGCGCGCTTTGAATTTTCCCCAGGAGCATAAAAATGTCTAAAAGAACCTTCCAACCGAGCAACCTCTCCCGCAAGCGTACCCACGGCTTCCGCGCCCGCATGGCAACCAAAAACGGCCGCCAAGTGCTGAAACGCCGTCGCGCCAAGGGACGCCACCGTTTGACCGTCTGACCACGGCCGCCGTGGCGTGAACACGTCTTTCCCCCGCACGGCGAGACTGACGCAGCGCGCCGACTACGACCAGGTCTTTCACGCCCCCGAACGCAAAAGCAGCGACCGCTGCTTTACCGTTCTGGGGCGTTGTCGTCTGCAAGGCGGCACGGCACGGCTGGGGCTGGTCATCGCGAAAAAACAAATCCGCCGCGCGCATGAGCGCAACCGCATCAAGCGCCTCATCCGCGAGAGCTTCCGCCAGTTGCCCGCGCGCGAAAAAGAAGCGCTGGACATCATCGTCATCGCCCGCCACGCCGCCGAAGAACACGACAACGCTGCCATTGCCCGCATCCTCGCCCGCCACTGGCAGCGGCTCTTTCCATGAAACGTCTGCTGATTGGCGCCATCCGCCTCTACCGCAAAACCCTAAGCCCAATCATCGGCCAACAATGCCGCTTCGCGCCGACCTGCTCACACTACGGCGAAGAAGCAATCGAAAAACACGGGGCACTGCGCGGCTCCATCCTCACCGTGTGGCGCATCCTCCGCTGTGGCCCCTGGTGCAAGGGCGGCTACGACCCCGTTCCCGAAACCTTTTTGGTGAAGCATGAAAAACAACCCTAAACTGCTTTTATACATCGCAGCCGCATTTATCACCTATCTCCTCTGGCAGCGTTGGGTAGAAGTGAACCGCCCGCCCGTACAACCCACCGTTGCCAGCGCGCCTGCCGCCGCAGACATCCCCAACGCTGCCCCCGGCAGCGACGTCCCTGCCGCCAGCAGCGCGCAGCAAAATGACGTTCCCGGCGACAACCGCGCCGAGACCGCCGACAGCGGCGCCATCATCCACGTCAAAACCGACGTCCTCGAACTCGACATCGCCAGCAAAGGCGGCACCATTATCCGTGCCGAGTTGCCCGCCTATCCCGAAAACAAAAACGGCGGCAAAGCACTCGCCCTGCTGCACCAGGACAACCCCGGCAGATTCCTCTTGCAAAGCGGCCTGACCAGCGCGGACGACAGCAAAGCACCGACCCACCACGACACCTTCAGCACCAGCGCCAGCAACTACAGCCTCGCCGACGGGCAGGACAGCCTCGCCGTGCCGCTTACCTGGCAGCAAGACGGCATCAGTGTTACCAAAACCTACACCTTCAAGCGCGGCGCCTACGACTTCAGCCTCGAACAAAAAGTACAAAACGACAGCGACAAAACCTGGCGCGGTAACACCTACCAACAATGGGTTTTCGGCCAGCCGCTGCCGTCCAAAGGACTCGGCCAAGTCGCCACCTATACCGGCGCGGTCATGTCTTACGACGCCGACCCCTACGAAAAAATCAAACTGGGCAGCACCTTCAAAACCGACAGCCAAACCGGCTGGGTAGCGATGATTCAGCACTACTTCCTCGGCGCCATCGTACCGCCGCAAGGACAGCCACAATCCTTCTACACCAACACCAATGCGACCAGCGGCGACAACTTCGCCGGCATCGTTGGTGCAACGAACGAAGTCGCCCCCGGCGCCAGCACCAGCTTCAGCAGCCAAATCTACATCGGCCCGAAAATCCAAAAAGACCTGAAAGCGGTCGCGCCGAACCTCGACAAAACCGTCGATTACGGCTTCCTCTTCATGATTGGCCAGCCGATGTTCTACATCATCAACTTCATCCACGGCATCCTGCATAACTGGGGCTGGGCCATCATCATCACCACCTTGCTCATCAAGCTGATCTTCTTCACCCCGTCCGCCTGGGCCTACAAATCCATGGCGAAAATGCGCCGCCTCGGTCCGGAAATGCAGCGCATCAAAGAGCGCTACGGCGACGACCGCCAGGCAGCGAGCATGGCAATGATGAAACTCTACAAAGACGAAAAAGTGAACCCGGCAAGCGGCTGCCTGCCGATGCTGCTACAAATCCCCTTCTTCATCGCCTTCTACTGGGTGCTGGTCGAATCCGTCGAACTGCGCCACGCGCCGTGGATTGGCTGGATACAAGACCTCTCGGCGATGGACCCCTACTTCATCCTACCCATCATCAACGCCGCGCTGATGTTCCTCCAGCAAAAACTCAACCCGCCGCCACCGGACCCGACGCAGGCGAAAGTAATGATGATGCTGCCCATCGTCTTCGGCGTGATGTTCATGTGGTTCCCCTCCGGCCTCGTCCTCTACTGGACGGTGAGCAACGCCTTCGGCATCGTGCAGCAATACATCATGAACAAGCGCTACGGCGAACGCCAACCGGGGCAACATCACCACCACGCCAAAGGAAACAAAGCCTGATGCGCGCGCGCGACACCATAGCCGCCATCGCAACGCCGCCCGGAACGGGCGGCGTTTCCATAATCCGCATCAGCGGCAGCGCAGCGCTTGCCATCGCCGTACGCATCAGCGGCATTACCCCGCCACCGCGCCGCGCCACCCTCGCCCACATCCACGACGCCGCCGGCGACACCCTCGACCAGGCGCTGCTCCTCTACTACCCGGCACCGCATTCCTACACCGGCGAAGACATCCTTGAAATCCAGGGACACGGCGGCATCGCCGTCACCCAAGCGGTGCTTGCCACCGTACTCGACGCCGGCGCGCGCCTGGCAGAGCCGGGCGAATACAGCCGCCGCGCCTACCTCAACGGCAAAATCGACCTCGCCCAGGCAGAAGCCATCGCCGACCTCATCAACGCCCGCTCACAAGCGGCAGTAAAAGCAGCGAACCGCTCGCTGCAAGGCGAATTCTCCCGCGAAAGCGAGGCGCTTGCCGCCGAATTGCTCGCGCTGCGCATCTACATCGAAGCGGCGCTCGATTTCCCCGAAGAAGAAATCGACTACCTGCAAGAAGGCGACATCGCAGCGCGCCTGCGCGCCTGGGGCGAACGCCTGCGCACCCTGCGCGCGCGCAGCCAGCAAGGACAACTGATGAACGACGGCATCAACCTCGTCATCGCCGGCAAACCGAACGCCGGCAAATCCAGCCTGCTGAACGCGCTGGTCGGCGAAGAACGCGCCATCGTTACCGCCCAAGCGGGGACGACGCGCGACATCGTGCGCGAAACCATCCTCATCCACGGCATGCCGGTCAATATCCTCGACACCGCCGGCCTGCGCGAAGCAAGCGACCTCGTCGAACAAGAAGGCATCCGCCGCACCCGCCACGCGCTCAGCCAAGCCGACCTCATCCTGCTACTACGTGACGGCAGCGCCCTTGACGGCGCCGCTGACGACGAACTGCCCGCCAACATCCCGCAGCTCCTCGCCTACAACAAAGCCGACCAAACCCCGCCCGCTGTACAGGCACAACACACAGACGGCCTGTGGATCTCGGCGAAAACTGGCACAGGTATCGACGCCCTGCGTGATGAAATCGCCCGCCGCGTCGGCCGCGACAGCCGCGAAGAAAGCCCGTACATCGCGCGCGAACGCCACCTGCGCGCGCTGCAACAGGCAGAAGACCACTACCAACACGCCCTCGCACAACTGCAGGCAACGCAAAACGGCGAACTCATCGCCGAAGACCTGCGCCTCGCGCACGACGCACTGGGCAGCATCACCGGCGCAATCAGCAGCGACGACCTGCTCGGTCATATCTTCTCTTCCTTCTGTATCGGCAAATAACAGCCGCGCCCGTTTTACATACACGAACCCCGCTACCCTGTATGTATAGCGATACACACAGAGTTCTGTACAAGGCGCGCCGCCGAAGGCAGTACGCATTGTACGGCGCGGGTTTCCCTAGAAAATGGCTTCGCCATTTTCTAGGGTGCCCGGTCAGGCGGCGCAACGCCGTACAGGGCTTTGTGTGGATTGCTATAAATCGCCCGCCGCCCGCAGCCAGCGCCTTTCCTGTATCATAGCCACGCCCGCCCCGGCGCCCGTCGGGGCTTCCTCTTACCCATGAAAAAGGACAAGACGATGAAAATTGCTATCCCGAAGGAATCCCTCGCTGGCGAAACCCGCGTTGCCTGCACGCCCGCAACCGTTGCCCAGTTGCAAAAACTGGGCTTTGCCGTGGTGGTTGAGCGCGGTGCCGGGCAGGGCGCGAGCTTTGCCGATGCGGCTTACGAGGCGGCAGGCGCGACCTTGGCTGACGCCGCGACCGTCTGGCAATGCCCGCTCATTTATAAAGTAAACGCGCCGAACGCTGCCGAGACCGCCCGCCTTGCCGCTGGGCAAACGCTGGTCAGCTTCCTCTGGCCGGCACAAAACCCGGAACTGGTGAAAGAGCTGGCGGCGAAAAAGGTGAACGTGCTGGCGATGGACATGGTGCCGCGCATCTCGCGCGCGCAGGCGCTGGACGCGCTTTCCTCGATGGCAAACATCAGCGGCTACCGCGCCGTCATTGAAGCGGCGAACGCTTTTGGTCGCTTCTTCACCGGACAAATCACTGCCGCCGGTAAAGTGCCGCCGGCGCAAGTCCTCATCATCGGCGCAGGTGTTGCCGGCTTGGCTGCCATCGGTACGGCAAGCGCGCTCGGTGCCGTCGTCAAGGCGTTTGATACCCGCCTCGAAGTCGCCGAACAGATTGAATCGATGGGCGGCAAATTCCTCAAACTCGATTTCCCGCAAGAATCCGGCGGCAGCGGCGACGGCTACGCCAAAGTAATGAGCGAAGAATTTATCGCCGCCGAGATGAAACTCTTTGCCGAGCAGGCGAAAGAGGTCGATATCATCATCACCACCGCTGCCATCCCCGGCAAACCGGCGCCAAAGCTGATTACCGCCGAAATGGTCGCCAGCATGAAGCCGGGTTCAGTCATCGTTGACCTGGCGGCAGCGACCGGCGGCAACTGCGAGGTCACCAAACCGGGCGAGCTGTTTATCACCGACAACGGCGTCAAAATCATCGGCTACACCGACATGGCAAACCGCCTCGCCGGGCAATCCTCACAGCTCTACGCGACCAACCTCGTCAACCTCGCCAAGCTGCTCTCGCCGAACAAAGACGGCGAAATCACCCTCGACTTCGACGACGTCATCATCCGCAACATGACGGTAACGCGCGACGGCGAAATCACCTTCCCGCCGCCGGCGATACAAGTATCCGCCGCACCGCAGCAGGCAAAAGCGGTCGAAGTCGTCAAAGAAGAAGCCAAACCCGCGCCGCTGTGGAAACGCCTCGCGCCTGCCGCCATCGGCGCCGCGCTCATCCTCTGGGTCGGGGCGACAGCGCCTGCCGCCTTCCTCAACCACTTCATCGTTTTCGTACTGGCGTGTGTCATTGGCTACTACGTCGTCTGGAACGTCAGCCACTCGCTGCACACGCCGCTGATGTCAGTCACCAACGCCATTTCCGGCATCATCGTCGTCGGCGCGCTCTTGCAAATCGGCCACGGCAACGGCTTCGTCTCGGCGCTCGCCTTCGTCGCGGTGCTGCTCGCCAGCATCAACATCTTCGGCGGTTTCTACGTGACGCGGCGCATGCTCAATATGTTCAGGAAGGGCTGACATCGTGAAAACGCTGATTGTTGTTGCCCATCCCGACCTCGCACAATCCACGGTGAACCGCCGCTGGATTGGCGAACTGCAAAAGCATCCCGAGCGCTTCACTGTGCACGACCTCTACGCGCACTACCGCAACGGCAAAATCGACGTTGCCGCCGAGCAGGCGCGGGTGGATGCGCATGGCCAACTCGTGTTGCAGTTTCCAGTGTATTGGTTCAACTGTCCGCCACTGCTCAAACAGTGGCTGGACGACGTCTTCACCTACGGCTGGGCATACGGCTCGCAAGGCAAACAACTGCGCGGCAAACCCATCGCGCTCGCCGTCTCGGCAGGCACGCCCGCCGCGGATTACACGCCGGGAGGCGCGATTGGTTGCACGCTGGCAGAAGCGCTGCGCCCGTTTGCCCTCACCATGCAATACGTCGGCGCCGACTATCGCCCGCCCTTTGCCTTCTACGGTATTGACAGCAACGCGGGTTATGACGATGCCGCGTTGGCGCGGGTCGAACAAAGCGCGGCGGATTACCTCGCCTGGCTGCAACAACTGGCTGCCCGCTAAAAAGAAACATATAGATGGATAGCGTGCAAGGCGGGGCTTGCTCCGCCTTTCGTATTTACAGCGCAAAAACGCCCCTTCCCATCGGGGCGTAATTCAAGATAATCCAACTACAAAGCCCAGTATATCTAGGACAAGAACCCTATAAATCCCATTGATACAAAAGATATTTTTATAAGAAATTCAGTTTTACGCCCGACACCTATTCAAGATAATGGAACCGACCTTTAACGATTTTCCGCTGGCGCTGCTCAACCCCAGCTTTGATTCAGACCTGATCGACGTACTGACCGAGCTGGAAAAACTGCGCACGCTGCGTCTTGGCGGAGATGTACATCCGCAGATATTCATGCAGCTGAAAACCATCTTTCACATGCTGGAAAGTATCGGCTCGGCGAGAATCGAGGGCAACCACACCACCTTGGCGGATTACGTGGAAAGCCAGCTTGAAAACGCCCCGCAGCCTTCGGAGCAGTTGGCAGAAATCCGCAACATCGAAACCGCCATGCGCTATATCGACGAAACCTTGGGCGAGGGCGAGCCAATCAGCGAGCATTTCATTCGCGAGTTGCACAGCCTGACAGTAAACGGCCTGAAACGCGAAGGCGACAAAACCCCGGGGCAGTACCGACAGCACAAGGTGGCCATCGCCCAATCCAGCCACCTGCCGCCCGAAGCCATCCGCGTAGCGGATTACATGCAGGAGCTGGTGGCGTTTATCAACCAGCCCGACAAGCCCAAATACGACTTGATGAAAATCGCGCTGGCACACCACCGCTTCGGCTGGATACACCCTTTCGGTAACGGAAACGGCAGAACCGTGCGGCTACTCACCTATGCCCTGCTGGTCAAATACGGCTTTAACGTCAAAACGGGCGGGCGCGTACTGAACCCGACCGCCGTGTTTTGCAGCGACCGCAACCACTATTACGAAATGCTCTCGGTGGCAGACAGCGGCACGCCACAAGGCCTGGAAGCGTGGTGCACCTATGTCCTATCAGGCATTTCTCGCGAACTGCAAAAAGTGGACAAGCTCACCGACCGTGCGTTTTTGAACCGGCAGATATTGCTTCCCGCCATCCAGTTTTCCCTGCAAAAAGCACACATTACCGCCGACGAAGCGAAAATATTGCAGCTTGCCTGCGAGCAGGGCGAATTTAAGGCGGGCGATTTACAGACGCTGTTCCCGCAAAGCAACAGCAACCAGCGCACCTATCAAATAAAAAAACTGCTGGAGCAAAAATTCGTGATGCCGATTGAAAACAGCGCCCGCATCTATACGCCGAATTTCGCCCAATCCTATCTGATACGCGGCGTAATTGACGCATTGAAAAACAACGAATTTATCGGAGGACTGGAGTGACGTTTGCCTATAAAATCACCCCCACTTCAAACCACAAAGAAACCCCATGACCAAACAAACCAAAACCCTGACACTACTCCTCCTGCTCGCCAGCCCCGCCGCCTTTGCCTGCAACCCCGCAGAAGGCTCGGGACAATGCGGCTATCTCGGCGCAGACGGCATCTATAACTCGCGATTAGATGCGGACGAGTCGTACCAAAGGCTCTATTACAACAACACCTACGTAGAGCCCGCGCCGATGTACATCCCACCGCCGCCGCCGCCGACCCACCACTGCACCGCCCGTGCAGAAGGCGGCGAGCTTTGCGCCGACACCCGCCCCGGACGCATGGGCAGCTCGTACAGCACCAACGCCGCCGGCGAATTTGACGACCTCATGGTCGAAAGCTACCCCGACGGCATCCCCAAAATCATCGCCACCTACCAGAACGGCAAGCGGGAAGGCAAAAGCAGCTTTTTCTACCCGGACGGCGGCATTGAAAGCGTCATGTATTTCCAAAACGACGAAATACACGGCTCGGTGCAGCACTTCCACCCAAACGGCACGCTGCGAAGCGACATGACCTACTGCAACGGCGAAGCCTGCGGCGAAGAGCGAGATTACGACGAACAGGGCAACCTCGTGAGAATCATCCAGTTTGACGCCAACGGCGACGCCGAAAGCGTCCAGGAAATCAGCCCCGGCAGCGCTAAAAAATCCCGCCGCAAAGCGTAGGATGTCATTTACATACACGAACCCCGCTACCCCGTATGTAAGCGAACGCCCGATTCAGTCAGAAATCCCCTTAACGCCCCATGTACAACACCCCGCACGAAAAAGCGAAAATCCTCTTTGAAATCGCGCGAACTGAATACCAGCGCGAAATCGAGCGCCATAAGGCGGCCAGCGACAAGGCCGCAAAAATGGTGTCGTTTACCGCGCTGCTGTTCACCATCTTTTCCTTTCTCGTGGTGCGCGTCATGCTCGCGCCACAAGGGGCGACGGAAGGCTTTGCCTGGGCAGAATGGGCAGCCTATGGCGTCAGCAGCGTGCTGATGACGCTGATACTGTGGGCAATGCTGTCGCTGATGACCGCCATCCGCCGCGATATGCGGGCGGAAACAGACATCGACGCCGCCCGTTTCAGCCCGTTCATCGAAGCACAATACAGCGCGGGCGACGTCTATCGCGCCGGCAGCGAAGCCTACTGGCAGGCGGTTAGCGAAAGCCGTCGCCACACCAGCGAACTGGCAGACATCCTCACCCGCGCCGACCGCCTCATCCGCCTGTCGTTTATCCTGCTCGGCATCCTGGCGCTGCTGCTCTTTTTACTGACCTGAAATTTGCAAACCGGAGAGTCTTTACATGAAAATTCTTCTACAGGCCGCATTGTTGGCGAGTTTAACGGGATGCGTCCCGGCATCACCGTGGGGTGAAAACTGCCCCGCACCCAAGACTGATGCCAATGGCGCATTACTCATCGAAGACGGACAAACGCTCAAATGCCAAATTCGCGTATCCACCAGCAACATGGGCTGCACCGACGACATCACCAACGATGCGGGCGATGATGGCTATGCCTGTACCGGTGCGGCAAATCAGGGCGCTGTTTTCTTCTTTGACAAAAACGGTGTGTTGAAAAGTCACGAATTTATCCAGGCAGACAAACCATAAACGGCTGCCCTTAACCCCATCCACTTCCCCCAACCTTAAAGAGAGAACCCCATGAACCACGGACTCGTTACAGCGGCCTACATCGTCGCCGCCATCTTCTTCATCTTCTCGCTCGCCGGCCTCTCGCGACAGGAAAGCGCGAAAAACGGCAACCTATACGGCATCATCGGCATGGCCATCGCGCTCATCGCCACCATCTATGCCGACGGCACCAAAGGCTTCGGCTACATCATCGTCGCCATGCTCATCGGCGCCGCCATCGGCGTTCACAAAGCGCGCAAAGTCGAAATGACACAAATGCCGGAGCTGATCGCGCTCCTGCACAGCTTCGTCGGCCTCGCCGCCGTCCTGGTCGGCATCAGCAGCTACGCCGCTCCCGGCGACGTCGCCCCCGAAATGCACACCATCCACCTCGTTGAAGTCTTCATCGGCATCTTCATCGGCGCCGTGACCTTCACCGGCTCGCTCGTTGCCTTCGGCAAACTCAACGGCAAAATCAGCAGTAAACCGCTGCAACTGCCGCACAAACACACGCTGAACCTCGCCGCGCTCGCCGCCTCGCTCGTCCTGCTCATCGTCTTCCTGCAAAACAGCCACGCGCAAGAAGTCACCGAAACCCTCTATCGCATGGTAAACGGCAAACCCGAAGCCGCCGCCGTCATCAGCCACGGCGCAAACAGCGGCATAGCCATCACCGCGCTCACCATCATGACGCTGATTGCGCTCGCCTTCGGCTGGCACCTCGTCGCCTCCATCGGCGGTGCGGACATGCCGGTAGTCGTCTCCATGCTCAACTCCTACTCCGGCTGGGCAGCCGCAGCGGCGGGCTTCATGCTCTCGAACGACCTGCTCATCGTCACCGGTGCACTGGTCGGCTCCAGCGGTGCCATCCTCTCCTACATCATGTGTAAAGCGATGAACCGCTCCTTCATCTCCGTCATCGCCGGCGGCTTCGGCACCGACGGCTCGGCAGCAGCGGATAGCGGCGAAGTCGGCGAATACCGCGAACTGCAACCGGCAGATGTCGCCGATATGCTGAAAAACGCGCACAGCGTCATCATCACCCCCGGCTACGGCATGGCCGTCGCGCAAGCCCAATACCCGGTGGCAGAAATCACCGAACTCTTGCGCAAACAGGGCGTGAACGTGCGCTTTGGCATCCACCCCGTCGCCGGTCGCCTGCCCGGCCACATGAACGTGCTGCTCGCCGAGGCGAAAGTGCCCTACGACATTGTGCTGGAAATGGACGAAATCAACGAAGACTTCCCGGAAACCGACGTGGTGCTGGTCATCGGCGCGAACGACACCGTAAACCCCGCCGCGCAAACCGACCCGAACTCGCCGATTGCCGGCATGCCGGTTTTGGAAGTGTGGAAAGCGGCGAACGTCGTCGTCTTCAAACGCTCAATGAACACCGGCTACGCCGGCGTGCAGAACCCGCTGTTCTTCAACGAAAACAGCGTGATGTGCTTCGGTGACGCCAAAGCAACCGTCGATGCCATCCTCGCGGCATTGCGCGGCTAGAGCCAGCCACAGCCCGCCAAGTGCGGGCTTTTTTACATTCAGCCCAACAACAAACGCTGCAAATCAGCAACGTCTGTCAGCAAAAAATCCGGCGCAGCGGCGGCAAGCGCGGCGGCGTCATGCGCGCCCCACGTAACGGCGCAAGTCTGCACACCGGCGGCACGACCCGCCGCAATATCGCTTACCGCATCGCCAACGTATATCGCGCGTCCGGCAGGACAAGCCAACACGGCGAGGGCGCGCTCGATGCCTTCCGGGTGCGGTTTGTAGTGGCGCACATCATCCGAGCCGACAAAAACGTCAAACTGCGCGGCGATACCAAGCTGCGCGCAGTTATCGCGCAAAACCGCCGCCTTTTTGCTGCTGATGATGCCGCATGACCGCCCCTGCGCCTTGAGCGCGGCGAGCAAGTCGGCGATGCCGGGATAGAGGTGGATGTGACTGGCAGCAGCTGCGGCGTAATGCTGGCGGAACGTGGCAAGCAGCGCGGCGAAGGCGATATCGTCGAGGTCAGCCGCACCGAGGCTGCGGAAGCAGCGCTCAATCGGAATGCCCATTTGCTGCACGATAGCGGCGGCAGGCGGCGCAGGTAGCTGGTGGTTGCGGAAAGCCTGCTGTGTGGCGATGACGGCGCATTGCCCGCTATCGGCAAGCGTGCCGTCGAAATCAAAGAGAATGGTTTGTAAGGACATGGGGCGGTTACTCAAAAAATTGGAACGCTAGGGGCTGTTTACAATTGGACAACCCCCTTCCCCGCAGGGCGAAGCCCGCAGCGGGGGAGGGGCGGGGATCCCCTTGAAAAAGGCAGTCGCCTTTTTCAAG
>CAUVOF010000035.1:0-19598 GCA_963553325.1 uncultured Cardiobacterium sp. | reverse complement strand
CGCGTTGCCACGGCTGGTACGGCGGCGGGATGTATATTTTTACCCCCAACGCCTCTGCCACCACCGCGTGCCGCGCAAATTCCTTGCCCCGGTCTGGCGTGATGCTGAGCACCACCTGCTTGCGCAAGGCTTCAATCATCGCCGCATTCACGCCGTCCGCCGTTTTCTTCTCCAGCCGGACGCAAATCAGGTAGCGACTCATCCGGTCAACCAGTGTGAGAAACACCGCACCGCCCACCACGCCTGCAACGGTATCGGCTTCCCAGTCGCCAATGCGCGCCCGCGCCTGCGCCTCTGGCGGACGCTCCGACAACGCATGCACGACCGGGAAGTGATCGCGCGTCGGGTCGCCCTTGCGCCGCCGCTTCTTGCCACGGTGGCGCAGCCTTTTCTTGCCGCTTATCACCCAGTTGGGGTCATTGAAACGCCCGGCGTAGATGGCGCGGTAGATAGTCGAGTAGCTGATGGTGTGCGGGCTCTTTTCGTGGCGCAAGCGGTGCTGAATCTGCTCCGGCGACCAGTGCCATCTCAGAAACCGCTCTTTGACCAGGGCGAAAAGTTCCGGATCATCGAGCTTGCGCTTGCGGCGACAGGTCTGGCGCCTGTTGTCGTATTTTTCCTGCGCCTTGTCGGCGTTGTAGCTTTCGCCATCGCGGTTGCGCTTGAGTTCGCGCAAGATGGTGCTTCTGTGGCGATTCAACTCGGCGGCAATAGCGGCGGGGCTATGGCCTTGCTCGAACAGTGTCATTATGCGACCTCGTTCAGTTGGCGTAATATGATGGTAGGCATCCATATTCGGTCTCCTGCAATGTTTTGATATTTTTTGCAGTATCGCTTATGGGTGTCTTTTTTGTAGCTGTTGCACTTGCATTGTAAATTCGCCGTAAAACGGCGACACCGCACTACAAGCAAACAACACGCTGCAGCGTCTTCATCGCATCATCCTCCTGAAAATCCGCCTGCCACTGCCACGGCGACAAGCGCACGATGCCATTTAGCACCGTCATCACGGCAAGGGCGCTGGTGTACGGCCAGGCAAAACCGCTGAACGGGTCAGCAATCACGCCGTGGCTGCTGAGTTGCCACAGCGCAAACCACAGCGCGGCAAAGGCAACATTCAGCGCGAGCAGCGCCCAGCCAAGCGGGCGCACGCGCAGTGGCGGCAGCGCATCATCCGGCGGCAACGCCTTGTCCTTAAGCACCGCCTTGCTGCAACTGGCAACGGCATAGGCGGTGGCGTGGTCGCCCAGCAGCGAGGTGTAGATTTTGCGCATCGGGTAGATACTGGCGAGGCCGAGATATTCATTGTTAAGCGCGCTGTAGGGAAAAACGGCGATGCCGTGCAAATCATCCCAAGCAATGTGGCAATTCGTCGCGCCACTGCCGAAAAACGCGCCATGGAAGGACGGAATATTGGCAAGCGTCCTGTCGCGCCGGGACAGGGTGAAGTGCAGACCGTCGCCATCGAGGCGCACCAGCGGCTCATGCGGTTGGCGGAAAGTGTGGTACAGATTGCGCACGAGCGGCGGCACGATGGGCATGAGGAACAGCAGGCAAAGGGACAGCATGAACAGCATGAAAAAGCCGGGATGGTCGCTCTTTTTCATATCTATCGGCAAAAAGATATTGAGGACAAGGACGGTCAGGGCGAGCCCTACGAAAATGCGCCAGTTGCTGTTGCGGATGACGCAGGGATGGCGGTACCAAAGACGAGTGGGGATATCTTGCATAAAAATTCCATGGTGATGTGGTAGACAAAAAAGCAACGCGCGCTGCCGTTGCCGCCCGGTAATGTAGGGCAAGGCGCGGCGCGCGGCAACGCGCCCCGCTCATGCCAAAAACGCATAACGGCAGAGCAAAAGCGCATTTCACAGGCGTGGGCGGCCTCCCTATCATGCGGTGCTTTATTATCAGGAGATTGCATCATGAGCCGTCATTTTCCCCTCTTTGCCGACCTGCGCGACCGTCCGGTGCTGCTGGTCGGCGCCGGACACGTTGCCGCGCGCAAAGCCGAAGACCTCTTGCGCGCCGGGGCGCAGCTGCGCGTGGTGGCGCGCGAACTCTCGCCCGTTTTTCAGGACTGGCTAGCGGCTGGGCGCATCGCACATCTCGGCGCGGAATTTAGCGCCGCGCAATTGGACGGCGTCTTTCTCGTCGTCGCCGCCACCAACGATAGCGAGTTGAACGCGCGCGTCTTCGCAGCCGCCGAGGCGGCGGGCAAATTCTGCAATGTGGTTGATACGCCGCATTGCTGCTCGTATATCGTCCCCGCCGTGATTGACCGCGCGCCGCTGCAAATCGCCATATCCAGCGCCGGCACCGCGCCGGTACTCGCCCGCCATTGGCGGCAGCAAATCGAACTGCTGTTGCCGCGTCATCTCGGCGCGCTGGCGAGCATCGCCGGGCGCTGGCGGGCGCGGGTCAAGGCGGGCATTCGCGGCATGGAAGGGCGGCGCCGCTTTTGGGAACGCCTCTTTGCCAGCCGCTTCGACACCCTGGTCGCGCAAAACCGCCTGCAAGAGGCGGAAGCGGAACTGGCGCGCCAGCTGGCGGCACAACCGCCGGCGCGTGGCGAAGTAACGCTGGTCGGCGCCGGGCCGGGCGACGCCGGACTGCTCACCATCCACGCCCTGCAAGCCTTGCAGGCGGCGGACATCGTTTTCTACGACGCGCTGGTTTCTGAAGAAATCCGCGCGCAAGTGCGCAAGGACGCGACGCAAATCAGCGTCGGCAAGCGCGCCGGGGCGGCACAGGTGGCGCAAAGCGAGATTCACGACCTGCTCATTCGCCACGCGCGCGCCGGGCAGCGGGTGGTGCGCCTGAAAGGCGGCGACCCCTTCGTCTTCGGCCGCGGCGGCGAAGAAGCGCAGGCATTGCAGGCGGCGGGCATTCCCTGCCGCGTCATCCCTGGCATCACCGCCGCGCTTGGTGCGACCGCCTACGCCGGCATCCCGCTCACCCACCGCGACCACGCCCAAGCCGTTACCTTCATCACCGGCCACGGCAAAGGCGACCGCGCCTTGCATTGGCCAACGTTGGCGCAACGGCGGCATACGCTGGTGGTTTACATGGGTACACTCACCGCCAAAACCCTGCAACGGCAACTGCTCGCGCACGGCCGCGCCGCCGAGACGCCGGTGGCAGTCATCAGCCACGGCACGCGCGCCGAGCAGACGGTGCACGTCGGCACACTGGTACGCCTTGCCGAACTCGCCCATGAAGCACCAACACCGGCACTGCTGGTTATCGGCGAAACGGTGGCACTGCACACGCAACTGGCGTGGTTTGGCGCGCTGGCAGAGCGGGCGGCATAAATATCGCAGACGTCGCCCTCCCCCAGTGGGGGAGGGCAGGAGCGCGCAAAAAAACGCCAGTTTTTTAGCGCGCTCCGGGTGGGGTTCGCCGTGGTAACCTCGCTGCTAAATAGACAACATCACGCATCTCAATCATGTCCGACCGCATCTTTACCTACTGCGACCCGCAAATCACCGCCAACGGGCGACAATTGCAGCAAAACATGACGCCTGCCGAACGCACCCTTTGGCAGCGGCTGCGTGGCAAGCGGCTCGGCGGTTACAAATTCCGCCGTCAGCAGCCATTTGGCGGGTACGTCCTCGATTTCATCTGTCTAGAAGCAAAGCTGGTGATAGAAATCGACGGCGGGCAGCACGCCGAACAAGTCGCCTACGACGAGGCGCGAACGCGCGACCTGGAGGCGGCAGGCTTTACCGTGCTGCGCTTTTGGAACAACGAAGTGTTGCAGCAGACAGAAGCGGTGCTTACCGCCATTTGGCAAAAACTGGAGGCGTTGAACAAATAAAGCCTGCACGGTTTCCGCCAAAAGCACCGAGGCAGCCACCAGTAACCCCACCCCAACCCTCCCCCACCGGGGGAGGGGGTGTTACCGCTATTTTTTGGCCTTTCGTGTTCTACGCAAACGAAGGGCGTTTTACAAATTAACCCCACATTTCACCTGACCAACATAAAAAAGGAACCCTCATCATGACCCCCATCCCGGCCGACCTCACCGCCGCGCTCGATTCCCTCTCGCCGTTGCAACTCGCCTGGCTTTCCGGCTACTGCTGGGCGCGGGCGGATGGTGCTGCCTTGCCCACCGCCACAGGCAGCAACACGGCAAGCGAAGCCGTTGCACCAGCCGCCGCGCCGCTTGCCGTTACCGTGCTTTCCGCCTCACAGACCGGCCACGCGCGCGAAGTCGCCAGCGACCTGCACGCTGCCTTGGCGCAGCAAGGCATCAATGCCAAGCTCATCAGCGCCGCCGATTACAAGCCGAAAACCATCGCCGACGAACAAGTGCTGCTGCTCGTCACTTCCACCCAGGGCGAGGGCGAGCCGCCGGAAGAAGCGGTCAGCCTGCACCGTCTGCTTTTTGGCAAAAAAGCACCGCAACTGCCCGCGTTGCGCTTTGCCGTCTGCGGCCTCGGCGACAGCAGCTACCCTGATTTCTGTCAGGCGGGCAAAGACTTCGACGCGCGCCTCGCCGAATTGGGCGGCGAACGCCTCGCGCCGCGCGAAGACTGCGACGTCGAATACGCCGCCACCGCCGCCGCCTGGATTGCGCGCATCGTGCCGCTCATCGGCGCGCTACAACCGGCGGCGAGTGGCAGCACAAGCGCCGCCGCGCCCGCACCCGCTGCTACCTACGACCGCGACCACCCTTTTAGCGCGCCGCTCTTGGCGCGGCAAAAAATCACCGGACGCAATTCGACCAAAGACGTGCGCCACATCGAGCTCGACCTCGCTGGTTCCGGCCTTGCCTATCAGGCGGGCGATGCGCTTGGCGTTTGGTGCGAAAACGACCCGGCGCGCGTCGATGCCATCCTCGCCGCCTTGCAACTGGACGGCGCGACGCCCGTCGGCGACAAAACCCTGCGCGACACCCTCATTCACGAGCGCGAAATCTCGCAAAACACGCCGCAGTTCGTGCAGGGCTACGCCGCGTTGGCAGAAAACGCCGAACTGAACGACGCCATCGCCGCCAGCAGCGCCGCGCAGTACGCCGCGAGCACGCCGATTGACGCCATCGTTGCCCGCTACCCAGCCGCCATTACCGCAGAACAACTGCTGGCGCTGTTGCGCCCGCTGACGCCGCGCCTCTACTCAATAGCATCGGCGCCGGAAGAAGTGGGCGAAGAAGTGCATCTCACCGTCGGCGTGCTGCGCTACGAACACGACGGCAAAACCTACAGCGGCGCGGCTTCAGGCTACCTCGGTGAGCGCCTGCCGGAAGATGGCGCGCTGCGCGTTTTCGTCGAACCCAACCCGAACTTCCGCCTACCCGCCGACGACAACGCCGCCGTCATCATGATTGGCAACGGCACCGGCATCGCCCCCTTCCGTGCCTTCATGCAGGCGCGCGTCGCCGCCGGGGCAGGCGGGCAGAACTGGCTGGTCTTCGGCAACCCGCATTTCACCGAAGACTTCCTCTACCAGAGCGAATGGCAGGGCTGGGCGAAAGACGGCTTTTTGCAGCGCTACAGCCTCGCCTGGTCGCGCGACCAAGCGGAAAAAGTGTACGTGCAGGACAAACTGCGCGAAGAAGCGGCGACGGTGTGGCAATGGCTGCAGGCGGGCGCGCATCTGTACGTCTGCGGCGACGCGGCGCGCATGGCGAAAGACGTTGAGCAGGCGCTGCTTGACATCATCGCCAGCGAAGGCAGCATGGACGCGGACGCCGCCGCCGATTACCTCGACGAACTGCGGCAGGAAAAGCGCTATCAGCGCGATGTTTACTAAACGAACCGGGCAGTCGCCCGGTTTTTTTGTCCCGCCGTTTACATACACGAACCCCGCTACCCTGTATGTAAACCAATCCACCAAAAGCCTCATACGGCGTTGCGCTGCCTGAAACCGCCGCAACTGGCGCATATTTCCCGCCGGTGGCGGGAATTGGCTAACATTGTGCTTGTAATCAACTATCGCCAACTTCACCGCCACCATGATGAATCCACAAATACAACTCACCCTCTACCGCGCCGACGGTATCGCCATTGCCAGCTATACCCTTGAAAACACAGACGCGCCGCTGCACATCGCCGCCGAAAACGGCGTTACCTACCAATTCAGTGGCGCCAACAGCGTGCCGCAAACCGTCCGCCAGGGCGAAGACTTGCTCGTCCGCTTCAGCGACGGTCGCAGCCTTGTCATCGAAGACTACTTCGCGCGCGGCGCCGGCGCGCTGTATGGCGTGCAGCCCGATGGCAGCCTCGTCAGCTACACCCCCGCCCCGGAACACCTGCTTGCCGATACCGTCGCCAGCGAAACGGGCGCGGATAGCAGCGCCGCCATTGCCACCATTGGCGCGCTGGCGCTGGTTGCTGGCGGCGTCGCCATTGCCGCCCGCGACAAACACCACGACAGCGACAACCCGCCCCCCCACACCCCGGATAACCACCCCCCCGCCCCCGCGCCGGACGACCACACGCCGCCCCCGCTCAACCAACCATCGCCGGGCAACAGCTACCCGCTTTACCCGCCGCCGGTGAATGCGCCGGATGGGACAAACCCACAACCCAACCCGAATCCACAACCCAACCCGAATCCACAACCCAATCCGCAACCCAACCCGAATCCGCAGCCCAATCCGAATCCGCAGCCCAATCCGAACCCACAACCCAATCCGAACCCACAACCCAATCCGAACCCACAACCCAATCCGAACCCGCAACCCAACCCGAACCCACAGCCCAACCCGAACCCGCAGCCCAATCCGAACCCACAACCCAACCCACAACCCAACCCACAACCCAACCCACAACCCAACCCACAACCCAACCCGAATCCGCAACCGAATCCGCAACCGAATCCGCAACCGAATCCAAATCCGCAACCCAATCCGAACCCCAACCCACAACCGGGCGGCAACCACGCACCAACAGGCAGCGTCAAAATCGGCGGCGAAGCGAAAGTCGGCAAAACCCTCATTGCCACGAATGACCTGAAAGACGAAGACGGACTTGGCAGCATCACTTACCGCTGGTTCGCGAACGGCGAAGAAATAGGGCAGGGCAGTCGCTACATCGTGAAAGCCGCCGACAAAGGGAAAACCATCACCGTCCGCGCCGAATACAGCGACGGCAAAGGCAACGCGGAAAGCGTCGAGAGCGCAAAAACCGCTGCGGTTACAGAAGACGTAACGCCACCAAATCCGCAGCCACCGCAACCGACACCGAACCAACCCGGCACCGTTGCAATCGAAGGCGAAGCAAAAGTCGGGCAGACGCTGACCGCTACCGTCAAAGACGCGGACGACTTTGACGCGAGCAAAGTGCAATACCAATGGTTCGCTGACGGCAAGGCTATCGCTAGCGCAAACGCGCAAACGCTGACCCTCACCTCCGCACACAAAGGCGCGAAAATCAGCGTGCAAGCAACCTACGACGACAACGCCAGCAACCACGAAACACCGACCAGCACAGAAACTGCGGCAGTTAGCGAGGACGTAACGCCACCGAATCCACAACCACCGCAACCGACACCGAATAACCCCGGCACAGTCGAAATCAGCGGCGAGGCAAAAGTCGGACAAACCCTCACCGCCACCGTCAAAGACGCCAACGGTGTGGATGCCAGCAAAGTACAGTACCAATGGTTCGCCGACGGCAAGGCGATTAGCGGCGCGACCGCGCAAACGCTGACCCTCACCGCCGCGCACAAAGGCGCAAAAATCAGCGTGCAGGCGACTTACGAAGACAATGCCAAGCACGCGGAAAATCCAAAGAGTACGGAAACCGCCGCCGTTAGCGAGGACGTAACGCCACCGAATCCGCAACCGCCACAGCCAAACACCCCCGGCATCACCCTCACCGGTTCCCAAGAAGTCAGCGAAGGCGGCAAGGCGACTTATACCGTCAGCCTCGATAACCGCGCCCTGCCGCAGGCGAATTCCGCCGCCGAGCTGCTGCACAACCTGAAAAACCAGCAGGACATCCTTTTTGGTCAGCAGCGCGGACTGGATATTTCCTTCTCGCCGCAAAATGGCGAAGGGCATCATTCGGACGTTTATGCCCTGGCGGGGCACTATCCGGGCGTTATCGGGCTGGACATGATGGAGCCGCCGCGTCTTGGCACCCTCTCGACCGAGGAAAACGGCAAGCACCTGGCGGAAGCCATCCGCAAAATCGACAGCGTTGGCGGCATTGCCAGCATTTCCGCGCATTGGAGCATGCCGGGCGGTGAGACCGACCGCAGCAAGGTAGATTTGAAGCGCTTGCTGCCTGGCGGCGACCAAAATGCCGAGTTGAACGGCTGGCTGGATGCGGTGGTCGAGATGGGCAAGCATGCGGTGCGCGATGACGGCACGAAAATCCCCTTCATCTTCCGCCCGCTGCACGAGGCAAACGGCGGCTGGATGTGGTGGCATTACGAGCGCAGCGGCATTGAGACCTACAAGGAGCTGTTCCGCTACGTCGTCAAATACCTGAAAGAACACGGGCTGGACGGGCAGATGCTCACTGCCTTCGCGCCGAACGGCCACTTTGCCGGCGAAGAAAGCCGCTACCAGCAAATCTATCCCGGCGATGACGTCGTTGATGTGCTGGGTTACGACTGGTACGACACCGACAACAGCCTGCGCGCCAAGGACAAATGGGCGGGTGAGTTGGTCAAGGATTTGGCGATGCTCTCGCGCATGGCAGAGGCACGCGGCAAAATCGCGGCGCTGACAGAGTTTGGCCGCGAGGGCTACAAAATGCTCAAGCCGGACGGCAACACAGACCTCACTTGGTACACCGATGTGCTGGAGGCCATCAAGGCCGACCCGGACGCATCCAAACTCGCCTATATGCTCACCTGGGCGAACTTCGGCGGTAACCCGGTGTTTTCCGCCTTCACCCCGTGGCCGGGGCATGAAATGGCGGACAACTTCCGCGAATTCGTCAAACAAATGGCGATGACGCGCAACGCCGAGCGCGACATCACCGTCGATGTCACCATCCAGCACGGCACCACTGACGATGGCGACATCAAAACCACGACGCAGCGCATCACCATCCCGAAAGGACAAAACAGCGCGACCTTTACCATCGATGCCGTTGCCGACGGCAAACAAGAAGGCGACGAAAACTACACCGTCAAAATCAGCAACGCCCAGGGTGGGCAGATTGAAGCGGGCAAAGACAGCGTCACCACCACCATCCACGACGAAGGCCACGCCTCGCCCGCCAACCGCCCCGGCAGCGTCAGCATCAGTGGCGAGGCGCGGGAAGACCTCTCGCTCACCGCGACCGTGAGCGATGACGACGGCGTGCCGAACGGCGTCGCCTACCAGTGGCTGCGCGACGGTACGGCGATAGACGGCGCGCACGACAAAACCTACGTGCTGCGCGGCGATGACGTCGGCCACCGCATCAGCGTGCGCGCCAGCTACACCGACCGCGCCCAGCACGAAGAAAACCTGTTAAGCGGCGAGACGGACATCGTCGGCAGCAAACCACCGCCGCAGCCACAGCCGAACCGTCTTGGCATCGTCAATATCCGTGGCGAGGCCAAAGTCGGCAGCGAACTCTATGCCGAAGTCAAAGACGACAACGGCTTTGACCCGAACAAAGTGCAATACCAATGGCTGCGCGACGGCAAAGACATCAGCGGCGCGAACAGAGGCAGCTACACCCTGCAAGCGGCAGACGCCGGCCACAAAATCAGCGTGCGCGCCCAATACACCGACGGCGACCAATACCCGGAAAACCCGGAAAGCCCAACGCTGGACATCGCCGGCTCATCACAGCCGACCCCGCCGACAGACAACAAACTCACCGTGCGCGAGACCGACGGGGCGACGCAGGGCAGCATCGTTGTCGGCAAAGTAGGCGCAGGCGAGGCGCTCACCGTTGGCACCACCACGCTTAACGCCAGCAAACTCGCCGAGCTTGCCAGTGCGCCGCGCACCGTCATTGACGACGACAAAGGCACGCTGACGCTGACCGGCTACGACGCCGCCAGCGGCACACTTTCCTACAGCTACGACCCGAAAGAACACGCCAGCCCGGACAACCAGCGCGCGACGGTAGATTTCGTCATCGGCCGCGAATCCTTCCGTGGCACCAACGGCGTTGGCGTGCAGCCCTTCAACCCGCGTTGGGCGGGCGATGACAGCGCCGCCATCGAAGAAAGCTACGCGCGCGCCGCCGCACTCGGCGTCAAATGGGTACGCATCACCGCCGGCTGGAACCGCGTCCAGCCCAAAGACGGCGACAGCTGGAACTGGGACAACATCGACGCCGCAGTCAAACTCGCGCACAAATACGGCATGAAAGTGCTGATGCAGGTGATGGGCACGCCGAACTGGGCGAGCGACCTCGGCGAACAAAGCGCCGCCGACCAGCAAAAAGCGGCGGACTACGCGAGCAGTTTCGCGCCCAAAGCGCAGCACGACGCCGATTTCGCCCGCTTCTTCGGCGAAGTGGTCAAACGCTACAGCGCGCAAGGCATCCACGATTTTGAGTTTTGGAACGAGCCGGGCAACCAATTTTGGCGTGACACTTGGGCGAACCCCAATCCAAACCCGGAGCATTACACCCGCCTGCTCAAGCTGGTGTATGAAGCGGCGCACGCGGCCGATGCGGAAGCGAACGTCCTTGCCGGCGGCATGACCGTCGGCGACACCCGTGCCGATGGCAGCTACATCAACCCGCAAGAATTCCTGGAGCGCATGTACAAAGCGGGCGCGCAGGGCTACTTCGACGCGCTCTCGCACCACCCCTACGGCATCCTCGCCAAAGACTACAAAGACAACGGCTGGGCGCAGATGAACGGCGACATCGTCGCCCCCGGCGCGGGTGAAAAAACCCTGATGCAAATTATGCAGGCGCATGGCGACGGCGGCAAAACCATCTGGCCGAGCGAAGTCGGCTGGGATGCGATGTTCGCAGGACTGGCAGAAACCTATCAGGCAAACGTCCTCAAAACCCTTCTCGAATGGCAACAAAAAGCCGACTACAGCGGGCCGATGATTCTCTACCAGGCGCAGAACGACCGCGCCGCCTACGTGCAGGGCATCGTCAACCGCGACGACAACGGCGACGGCATTGTCGATGTCAATATTGACACCAACGGCGACGGCATCCCCGACGCCAACATCGACGCCGACCACAACAACCGCCCCGACCTGCTTGACGCCGCCGACCGCGAAGCCTACTACGGCTTCTGGAAACACGACGGCAGCGCCAAACCGGCGGTGGATACCATCAAGAGCGGTACCCCGCAGACGCCCGCGGCGGCGACGCTCAACATCACCATCGAAAACGTCGCCACCCCTGCACCGCAGCCACTGGGTGCGCGCGAAAGCGGCCTAAACCTCGACATCGCCCGCCATTTCTACAGCGCAGACGTCATCAAACAATTCATCGACACCATCGCCAAAGCGGGCGGCACCTACCTGCACCTGCACCTCTCTGACCACCAGAACTACGCGCTGGAAAGCGCCATTCTTGGCCAGCGTGCGCAGGACGCCACGCGCGACAGCACCGGCAACTACATCAACTCGAAAACCGGGCAGCCCTTCCTCACCTTTGCGCAAATCAACGAACTGGCGCAATACGCCAAGACAAAAGGCGTTGAGCTCATGCCGGAGCTTGATACCCCAAGCCACATGAATGCTATCTACCGCCTGCTGGAGCTGGAAAAAGGCGCGGCATACGTCAAAGCGCTGCAAGCGGCCAATTCCGACCCTGCCGCGCGCGAAATCGACATCACCAAGCCGGAAAGCATCGCCTTCGTGCAGGCACTGGTGAAAGAAATCGCCAGCGCCTTTGGCGACAGCGCCCGCCATTTCCACATGGGCGGCGACGAATTCGGCTACTCAAAAGACAACAACCACGAATACGTCAGCTACATCAACCAAATGGCGACGTATCTCGCCAAACTCGGCCTGAAAACCCGCATCTGGAACGACGGCGTCATCAAAGACAACCTCACAAGCCTCGACCACAACATCGAAATCACCTACTGGAGCCATGACGGCCGACAAAGCGGCAGCGTCGGTGCCGCCAACCGCGCACTGCGTGCCAGCGTTGGCGACCTGCTCGACGCGGGCTTTAACGTGCTGAACTACAACGCCGGCTACCTCTACGCCGCACCGCAAGAAGGCAAAAACGGCGGCGACTCCACCACCAACAACTACGACGCCCGCCTCATCCTGCGCGACTGGCGCCTCGGCATCTGGGACGAAAAAAACACCAACAACGCCGTCGATGACAAACGCCTCAAAGGCGCGGCGCTCTCGATTTGGGGCGAAGACGCAAAAAGCATCGACGACAGCAGCATCGCCAACTTCTACGCCGAACAAATCAGCACCCTCATCGAAAAAGTGCGCGCCGTTGATGACCCTGCCCTCGCGCAAAACCTGCAAAACCGCGCCGCCAACGACTTTGCCGCACTCAAACAAGACACCTGGATTGACTTCGAACAAATCCACAGCGGCGCGGTGCTAGACCTCGGCGGCAACGGCAGCCAGCACGTCCGCCTACTGCGCGAAGACACCCTGGACAGCAGCCGCGGCCTCAACATCCGCATCAAAGGCACAGACGCCGACAGCGTTACCCTTGGCGACGGCTGGCAAAAAACCGGCGACAGCCAGACAGACGGCGGCGAGCAGTACCTCGCATACAGCAAAAACGGCAACCGCCTGTGGATAGACAGCGACATCAAAGTCAGCGGCGCCACCCCCGCACCAACACCGGGCAGCGCCGCCGAGCAATTCGCCCAAGACAACCTGCCGCCGGGCGCGCGCTACAAAATCGTCGCCGACCTGGCAGAGGCGAAACAAGCCATCGCCGCCGATGACAGCCTGCAACACCTCGTCATCAGCGACGGCGAACACCACGCGCTTCTACAAAAAGGCGGCAGCGGCTACAGCACAGGCGCGCCGACAGGCTGGGCGTTTACCTTTAAGGACCACATCCCGACCGCCACCTTCCACGAAACAGCGCCGGACATCGCCCCCGCGCTCAACGCTGCAGCGGAAGCGGCAAAAACCCTGCACCTTGGTATCGAACTGCCCGCCAACAAACACTTCACCCTCGGCAAACAAGTGGCGCTTGCCGACGGCGTGCCGCACCTGCACGGCAACGGCAGCACCATTGACGTCTATGACAGCGTGCAAGAATCCGCGCTCAAACTGCTAAACGGCGCGAGCCACGGCGAAATCAGCGGTCTCACCCTCAACATGGCGGCCGCCCCCGGCGTGCATGGCATCCTCGGCCACGACCTGCAGCACTACCGCATCCACGACAACCACATCCACAACCTCGCCGCCCTGCCCGGCAAAGCCGCCTACGGCATCACCGTCTATAGCGGCAGCGGCGATACCCACGACGTCCGCGTCGAGCACAACCGCATCGACGCCAAAGCCGAGAGCTACGGCACGACAAGCGACACCGTCGGCATCGCCTTCAACGGCGCGCAACTGCCCGGCACCCGTCCCGATGCCAAAGCGCCCGTCTGGCGGCAATACATCGAAGACGGCAGCATTGCGGAAGCCGACCCCAGCCGCAGCATCAAAAACATCAGCATCCGCGGCAACCAGGTGAGCGGCACCTACTACGGCATCAGCCTCTCTACCGTCAGCGACAGCGAAATCCGCGGCAACCACCTGCACCACAACGAGCGCAACATCTCGCTGCAAGACCGCAGCAGCGGCAACCGCGTCGCCGACAACATCCTCACCGACGCCGAATCAAGCGCGGTGCACATCGCCTACGGTTCCAACAACAACACCGTCAGCGACAACCACATCAGCAGCAGTCGCGCCGCCGGACAGGCGATGTTACAAGCCTACCAAGACAGCCACGACAACACCTTCCAGGCAAACCGCATCGAAGTCGCGCACGAAGCGACCAACAACTTCCTCTACACCGCCACCGATTCCAGCGGCACCACCTTCCGCGACAACATCGCCAGCGGCCGCGTCAGCCGCGCTGCCATTGGCGCAGAAAGCGTCTGGGACAAAGCGGGGGCGGGCGAAGAAAAATCCGCCTACGGTAACAACATGCAAGACCCCAACCTCAAAGACGCCGACATCGACGAAATCCGCCACGGCGGCGGCTTTGGCGCGCTGCAAAACATCACCATCGAAGGCAACATCCTCGCGCCCGCGCCGACCTTTGCCACCGCGCCCATCATCTACCTCGGCGCGGACAGCAGCAAAGGCCAGCACGGCAACCGCAACATCGACGGCGACCTCGATGCCACCCTGAACAACAACACCTGGCTCGGCGCCGACGGCCGCGAAGCCATCCGCGCCCACGAAAGCGGCAACTCGCACGTCAGCACGCACGGCAACGGCATCCAGCACGACACAGACGGCGTGTACCAGCAGGGCGACACCGCCTACAGCATCGGCGACTACACCCTCGCCACCAACGAGACCACCCTCTACCTGCTCGGCATCGCCAACAACAACGGCACGGGCAACGCGGGCGACAACCACCTCTACGGCAACATCGGCGCCAACGTCTTGAGCGGCGGCGCCGGCAACGACCACCTTGACGGCAGCTACGGCGCAGACACGCTTAGCGGCGGCGCGGGCGCGGACACCTTCACCTTCGCCAGCCTCTTGGACGGCAAAAACATCGACACCATCACCGACTTCAATGCGAGCGAAGGCGACAAAATCGCGCTGAAGCAGGCGGTGTTTGGCCACCTGCACGGCAACTGGTTCGCCGCCGACGGCGAGACCGTTACCCATGAAACGCGCGTTTACCAAAAAGGCGACACCCTCTACCACGACGCCGACGGCAGTGGCACCGCCTACACCGCCGTCGCCTTCGCCAAAGTGAACGTCGCGCTGGAAGAGGGGCATTTCACCCTTATCTGAATGCCCCGCTCGTAGATCGGGTTAGGCGCAGCCACAACCCAACGAAACCTTCTCTTGTGCATCATTTCTCACCAAATCTGATGCACAAATTTTTTTGTGCCTCATTTCCTGCCAAATCTGATGCACAAAAACTTTTGCGCCGCATCGGTGCGGCACAAATCCGTTTGTCGCTCATATTCCGACTGAAATGATGCACAAACGACTCTTGCCTGCCCGCCTTCTATCGCTATAAAAGAAAAACCCCGCCAAAGCGGGGGTTTCTCTTTTTGCGGGAAGGGTTATTTTTTCTCTTTCCTCGCCGCTTCTTTCTTCGCCGCGGCTTCTTTTTCTAAATTTATATCCAAACCGCAGGCTTTGTAGTTTTCCTCGGTTTGCGCCTGCATTTTTTTGCCTTCTTCGGTCAGGTCGGCTTTCGGGTCTGCCAGTTGTTTTTCCATCAGGCTAAACATCGCTTCCAGGTCGGTTTTATCGACGACACACTGGCAGGCGTCTTTTTTGTCGCTACCGTGGGTTTTGAGGCAGTCTTCTACGCCCGCTTCCTTAAATTCGGCCACATGACCGCGCATTTTTTTCAGCAGGACTTCGACGATGTCTTTTTCTGTCGGCTCTTTGCCTGCCGGGGTGTTTGCCATCAATTCGGTCAAGGCTTCGGTGGCAATTTTTTCTGCCAGAGCGTTGGATTTTTCGCCTTCCATTTGCGCAGAAGCGCTCAGGCTAATACCGGCGAAGAGGGCAACGGCAAGGGTTTTTTGCAGCAGTTTTTTCATAGAAGATTCCTTTTTTGTCGGAGGAAGGGAATGGTGTTGTTCCGTGGAGGAAACGGCGCAGATTGTAGGGAGTTTTTTTGCGGCGATATACAGAATTTTTGGTAAGTATAGCAATCCACCGAAAGCTTCATACGGTGTTGCGCCGCCTGACCGGGCACCCTAGGGGCTGTTGACAATTGAATACCCTCGCCCGCTGCGAAGCGGGGGCGGGTCGGGGTGGGGGTGTGAAAAAATCGCGCAGCGACGGCATTCACAATGAATTGTCAACACGCCCTAGAAAATGGCGAAGCCATTTTCTAGGGAAACCCGCGCCGTACAAATACGTACTGTCTTCGGCGTCGCGCCTTGTCTGAAACTTTCGGTGTATCGCTATATATGGATGAAAAAACCCCGCTTGGCGGGGTTTTTTCGAGGGGGCGTTTTAGCCTTTTTTCTCTGTCGCTGCTTTCATCGCTTTTTCGGCAGCTTCCTGGACGACTTTTATATCCAGTTCACAGGCTTTGTAATTTTCTTCGGCTTGGCTTTTCAGCGCATTGATGGCGTCGGTATGTTGCGTTTGCGGGTTTGCCATTTGTTTTTCCATCAGGCTGAACATCGCTTCGTAATCCGTTTTGTCGGTAACGCATTGGCAATTGCTGGCTTTATCCGCGCCGTAAAGGGTGGTGCAATCTTCTACGCCCGCTTTTTTCATCTCTTCCAGGTTGGCGCGCAGTTTTTCAACCATTTTTTTGCCAACCGCTTCAGGGGTGGGTTTGCCCGCTGCTTTGACTTCTTCCATGACTTCCTGACCGATTTTCTGACCAAGTGCCATGGATTTCTGCCCCATGCCAAGTTCTTGTGCGCTGGCGGTGAGGGCGATGCCGGCGAGGAGCATGGCGGCAAGAGATGTTTGCATCAGTTTTTTCATGTGAGACACCTTTTATATTTGGATAAACAAAGAATTTCCCGCGTGCCGAGAAACCGCATAAATTGTAAGCGATTTACCAAGATGAACGGGATTTTTATTTTTCGCCTCTTGCCTTTTGCGTATCATGCGCGGCAAATCGTTACGAGAGGAGATGGTTATGAATCAACGCGCGGCTTTTTCCCGCGATTTGCTCGCAGAATTGCCCCTGTGGGAGCAGAAAAATTGGATTTCCCCCGAACAGGCGACGCTGCTACGCCAGCAATACGCTATCGCCAAACCGCATAGCGGTGCGTGGTGGCAGCTGGTGTTGTCGCTGTTTGCGATGCTGTGCGTCAGCGCCGGGGTGATTGCCCTGTTTGCCGCTAACTGGGCGGAACTTTCGCGCGAGACGCGGGTGGTGTTATCGCTGACACCGCTCGCCCTGGCGCAGTTGGCATTGCTTTATAGCTTGTGGGTGCGGCCGGCAAGCACCGTTTGGCGTGAATGCAGCGCGCTGGTACTGGCGCTGGCGGTGGGGGCGGCGATTGCCCTGATTGCGCAGACCTATCATATAGAAGGCAGCCTGCCCGATTTTCTTCGTACTTGGATTGTCCTGACCTTGCCGCTGCTGTTTTTGCTGCGCACCTGGGCGGCCGCCTTTTTCGTCGCCTTCCTCGTGCATGTTTTTGGGTTGAATAACCTCGCTAACGAGGTTATCTCGCCGCGCTATCTACCTTTTTCCCCTTGGGAATATCCCGCTTATATGCTGGCGGTGCTGGCATTGCTTTTGTGGCAACGGCAACGCGGCGAGACCTATCAGCGGCAATGCCATACCTGGCGCACCTTTGCCGTCGCTAATGGCCTGACGTTCGCTTTGGCGCTGTGCCTGGGAAATACGGACGCCTTTTTCTTGCCTGTTTGGCTCTGCCTTGCCGCTTGGTATCTCGCCACGCGCACGCTTGGCGGTCGCAATGTGCTGGCGATTGTCTTCCAGCTTGTCCTCGCCCTGTTCTTGCTCTTCCCCGATTTGTTGCGCGCCGACCATAACCTCGTCACCAACAGCCTGCACTACATTTTTACCTTGAACCCGCTTAGTGTGGTCAGCGCCGCCTTGCTGCTCTTTGCCGCCTGTCGCTGGCAGCGCCTCAATTGCTGGGACGTCGCCTTTGCCGCAAGCGGTGTGCTGCTCTATTTCCTCGGCGGACAACGCGAACTGTTCGGCCAGACGTGGCCGTGGTTGCCAACGCTGTTTGTCGTCATCCTTGGCTTGTGGCAGGCGCGGCTGGCGCTGGAACATAGCTTGTTTGCCGTCAATGCTGCGCTGATTTGGGTGCTGATGGCGCTCTTTGCCCGCTTTGTTGCCGACGAATTGCCGCTATGGCTAAAAGGAACCGTCTTCATCCTCGCCGGCGCGGCGTTCTTCATCCTCAACCTGCGCCTTGCCCGCCGCCCGCAAGCGGTGGCAACCACAACCGGAGACAAATCATGAAGCGCGTTACTCTACTTCTGCTGCTGCTTCTTTTCGCCCTGCAATGGACGGTGCCTATTGCGCAAATCCTGCGCGGTGAAGCCCTGCTGCGCGATGGCGTATCGCTGCGCCTCGCCCTGCAACCGGTGGACCCTTACGACGTGATGCGCGGCCGTTACCTCGCTCTCTCTTTTTCCGAAAGCACGCGCGAACACAACCTGCCGGATGGCATGGCGGCAGGCGATACCCTCTACGCCGTCCTCGGTGCCGACCCGGACGGCCTCGCCCACATCACCCGCTTGAGCCGCGAGCCGCAAGACAGCGCCTTCGCCTGGAAAATCCCGGCAAACGCCAAAGCCGGCGAAAAAATCCGCATCGACATCCCGCTTACCCGCTTCTACCTGCCAGAAGACGATGCCATTGCCGTCGATGACACCCTGCGCTGGCGTAGCGACGGTGAGCGGCCACAAGTGGCGGCAAGCCTTGGCGTGCGCGTCAAAGATGGCGTCATCGTTGCCGAAAGCCTGTGGCTGGACGGCGAACCTTACCGCGATTGGTTACAAAAACACGCAAACAAGCCGGCAACACAGCAATAATCCATTCTTCTATTTTTATCCGCCCCTGTGGCGGATTTTTTATCGCTGAAAATCATTAACAATATTCCTTGCCGTATTCAGAAAATAGCCAATCATTTTTTAATTCCAATTAACGCAGACACAATTGTCAAACAAGAACCGTATTAGTCTTATTTCCTTTTATAACCGTGGGTTATGCAGAAAAACTTGCTGCCTTAATAATTGCGAGGCATTAATTCGAGTGCTATTCTGCCGCTATCCGGCAATGACCGGAATAAAGAATCAAATAAATAAACCAATCATGAGGTAATGCTGATGAATGCGGATACTCCCTATAACTATCGCGTCGTCAAACAATTCACCTGGGCGGCGATTGTCTTTGGCATCGTCGGCATGCTGGTCGGCGTGATTATTGCCGCGCAATTGCGTTGGCCAACGCTCTTTGGCGGCATCGATTTCCTTTCCTATGGCCGCCTGCGCCCGGTGCATACCAGCGGCGTCATCTTCGCCTTTGGCGGTAACGCCCTCTTTGCCACCTCGTATTACGTCCTGCAGCGGGTATGCAGCGTTCGCCTCATCTCTGACAAAGTCGCCGCCTTCACCTTCTACGGCTATCAAGTCGTCCTGGTGCTGGGCGTGCTGAGCTACGTCCTCGGCTATTCGCAAAGCAAGGAATACGCGGAACTGCCCTGGGTGCTCGATGTCGCGCTTGCCATTGTTTGGATTGCCTACGGCTACGTCTTCTTCTTCACCATCGGCAAACGTCGTGAAAAACACATTTACGTTGGCCTGTGGTTCTACGGCGCCTACATCATCGCTGTTGCCGTGCTGCATATCTTCAACAACCTCGCCCTGCCGATTGACTGGCTACATTCCTATCCCGTTTATGCTGGCGCGGTCGATGCAATGGCGCAGTGGTGGTACGGCCACAACGCCGTCGGTTTCTTCCTCACCGCCGCCTTCCTCGGCATGATGTATTACTTCGTGCCGAAGCAAGCAGGGCGCCCGATTTATTCCTACCGCCTCTCCATCGTCCACTTCTGGGCGCTGATTTCCATCTATATGTGGG
>CAUVOF010000034.1:0-19905 GCA_963553325.1 uncultured Cardiobacterium sp. | reverse complement strand
TTCCGTTGCTTTTTGTTTGCCCGTCGTTTACCAGCATACATTTTAGGACACCACCGACATTCAAAAGTTTCATTGTTATAGATTAATGCGAAAGCATATTGCTCTCCATAAGAAATTCGACTTACCATAGTTGGCCCAACTGAGGGAATTATTTCTATTTTCTGTTTCTCGGTTGCAACAATAGACTTGGGCTCGCCGTAGTTTTCATCGGTTTTGGTTTCACTGGCTATCTCATTGGTAATTAAGATATAAATAATATACAGAATTGCTAATACACCTGAAATCTCTATAATTTTATCTACCTTTGTATATCCTTCGATGCTTTCATTAGTTTGTCTTTTTTTATATTTAGTCATAAATTGCTCCTTTTAAGGATCCTATCTGTTTTAATGGGCAATGTGTCTGCTATTGGGTATGGTCGCAAAGGCTGCATTCCGGGGGAAATTCCAATGTGGCACAGGCTCATCATTTTTTTTCATAACAGCCGGTAAATTAGGCAGTGCCATCAAGTAGTAAGCGAACATCGACGTCGATAAAGACGGCAACATCAACGGTTTGTTCTGAATTTTGCTACAATAAAAAAACGCGCCTGCGGGCGCGTTTTTTTAAGAACCTGTATTTTGCAGATTGTCTATGTGAGCTGATATTATCGGTGGCGAGCATGGCATAAAAAACACCATTACATTACACCGTGCTGATGATTCCCCAGCTGCCGCAGCAAATCATCCACCGCATGATGATCCAGATTCACATCGGCAAAACGGAAATGCTCGATGCAACCATGACCCGTGTGGTTTTCAATCACAATCGAGCCGCCGTCATGTTTGAACTCCAATACCAAATCATTGCCACGCAGCAGAAAATGCGTATCGCCCTGACGAATACCATCCAGAATCAGCGTATCCTTGCCATGACTGTCATGAATCGTGTCATGACCATCGCCTGCGCGATAGCGATATTCATCATTGCCCCAATCGCCTTCCATACGATCATCGCCCCTGCCACCATCCAGCACATCATTGCCGAATTTAGCCTTCAAATAATCATTGCCGTCCTCGCCAAATAGGCGATCATTAAAATTGCTGCCAATGAGCTGATCATCGCCATCCTTGCCATGCACCGTGCCGCCGCGCCATGACGTTTTTACCGATTGTGGCGGTTCAGTCAAAGCCAGCGAAAAATTCGCGTGTGCCTGATTGCCAAGCGGGTCAGTGGCAATCAGCGACAGCGATAAATCCGGCGATCCCACCAGCGCATTACCGGAAACCGTGCCGCTTGCCGCATCAAAATGCAGCCAATCGGGCAATGCTTCGCCATTGCCCTGCAACAACTGCAAATTGAGCGGATCACTTTCCGGGTCAACAAACGTATCAGATGGCAATTGAAAGCTGAAATTCTGCCCCTCCACAGCGCGATGAGGCTCAAGCGAATGCGCCACTTTCGGTGCGGCATTGACCTGCAAGGTGAAATCCGTAAAGGCGCTTGCCCCGGTATGATCCGTCCCGGTCAGACGTAAATGAAGCAGACTGCTGTCCGTAGGCGCATGACCACTAATCGCGCCGGTCTGCGCATCGAATTGCAACCACTCCGGCAGCGCAATGCCATCTGACAGCGTCAATTGATACACAAGCGTCTCGCCATCCGGGTCGCTGATGGCATCGAGCGTAATTTGTCCGCCAATATCACTATCCGCTTTGACTGCCAGATTGGCCAAAGGCTGTGCCACCTCTGGCGGGTGATTGGGGGCGGGCGGCGGTTCATGCCGGAAGAAATCGTGACGATCCAGCACAGAACCATCCGCAAAAAGAATGCCATTAATAAAATGCCACGGCTCTGCTTCAGAAAAATGCTTGAGTACCGTAATCTGGTTATCGCCTTCCAATGTGCGGATAATCAAATCATCATTCTCGCGGATAAATTCAATTTCGTTCCGGTTGTGTGCATCAAACTGGATATAATCAACGTGGTCTTTAATCCGGTCATTATTGTCAATAATGTCATGGCCAAAATCACGCTTGAAATAATAAATATCATTGCCCATGCCACCATTCAAATAATCATTGCCGGTACCACTGCGCAGAATATCATTCCCTTCGTCACCAAAGAGCCGGTTGGTGCCACTGACACCATACAATTCATCATTTCCTTCGCCACCCAGCAGAGTGTCATTCCCCGCATTGGCGTAAAGAATGTCATTGCCCTCATCGCCATGCAGCTCGTCATCACCATAACCGCCGTCTATCTGGTCATCGCCGCGGCCACCAAAAAGATGATCCGTACCATCAGCATTGGGGTCAGCATCTTGCGTGTCTAGCGGCCAATCGCCCCATAACCGGTCATTACCGTCGCCGCCATAGACATAATCATCACCAGCGCCCCCGGCAACCTTGTCGTTACCATCATCACCATAAACAAAATCATTGCCGAAATAGCCAAGTACGGTGTCATCACCTTCATCACCATGCACCGTATCAATACCGTTACCACCATCAAGATAATCGTTGCCGGCACCGCCAGAAAGGAAGTCATCGCCGGTAAGTACATAGGGATTTTCCCAGGTGGATTGACCGTTATCACCATAAAGGCGGTCATTGCCTTCTTCGCCATACAGGTAATCCGTTCCGGCATTGCCAACGAGCAAATCCTTGCCATCGCCACCGTGCATATAATCCGTATTGCCAGCACCAAAAATTCTATCGTCTCCCCTATCACCGGACAAAAAATTTACCCCATCAGGTTTCATGTAATTGTTTTCCGGCAAATCGTTGTCATAGCCGTAGAGTTCGTCATTGCCGTCTCCACCCAATAACATATCGCCATCGCCACCATTACCGAACATAACATCATCGCCTTTACCACCTTCCATAGTATCCGCGCCCTCCATATCTGCGGGGCAATGATCGCCATCGCCAAACATAAAGTCATTGCCGTCATCGCCATAAAGAAAATCTCCATGCGCACCACCGCGCAGCGTATCCTTGTCCGCGCCGCCATACAGGTAATCTACCCCGTAACCGCCATAGAGTTCGTCTTCGCCTTCATTACCCCATATCTTGTCATTGCCAAAAAAATTTCGCGCGTCATCCGGATGATTATAATCTCCCCAAATAGTGTCATTACCGGAACCACCATACAATTTGTCATTATTGCCACCGCCCATCATGACATCATCACCATCATCGCCAAAAATTTTGTCTTCACCCTGAAACTCGCGAGGAAGCTGGTCGTCGGATGAAATGGAAGAGTCGCTAAGCTGGTCGCCAAACAAAAAGTCATCGCCTTTATCGCCGTGAATCGTATCATTATTGCCACCACCGATAATCGTGTCTTTCCCGTAGCCGCCGCTGATGGTATCGCGACCATGTTTATCAGCACTTACGCTGTTTAAGTGTCCCGGCTTGGTCAGCCCATCGCCATTGATAAAATCATCCTCTCCATTGCCTTCAATATAGTCATCTCCTCCCATGCCATAAATTTTGTCCTTGCCACGGCCAATACCATCATAACTGCTGTTACCATCCCGTTCTTCCCTATGCTCCTTGTCGCCATAAATAAAATCATTAAGATTGCTGCCGACAATTTCGTCGTTACCATCAGCGCCATAGAGATAATCCCCGCCGGTTTTGGCATCATCTTCTTTGGTAGGAGAAATGCCATCGGTTGTCGCGAAGCCATCTTTGTTTTTATAGACGCCCCAGGTCGTTCCTGCCTGAATTACCGATTTACCATCCTCCGGCATTTTCCAAAGCTCATCCGGACGTCTGCGCTCCCGTGCGGTCAAATCTGAATTGGCATAAATAAAATCATTACCGCGACCGCCATCAATAATGTCGGAGCCACCGCCACCGGCAATCAAATCATTACCCTCACCGCCATAAATACGGTCATTATTCGGACTGCCGCCGAGGGCATCATTGCCGCCCTTGCCCAAAATCCGCCAGCTCTCTTTGCTATTTCTGTAGTTGATAACGTCCGCAAAGTCTTGTTCGGCAATGCCGTTATTGATTGCGCCATTGGGATTGCGGTCATGCCAGCGGGGATAATATTCACCGTGGTTCCACTTGTCCAAATCCGGATGATTGTCCTTGTTGATAATTTCCGTATGCCAGTCGCCTTCAGCGCGCTTGCCTTCTTCCGGCTCACGCTCATTGTATTCCGGCAGGACAATACCCATGCGGCCATTTTCCATTTTCGCCCAGCCATGAATGACAAAATGATTGTCAAAGATGGGCTCATTGAATATCAGATCGCCATCTTCCGTCAAAAGAACATCCCATTTGTTGCCGTTGATATAAACGAACCAGGCATTAGGGACACCAGCCTCTCTGGTAAAAGGCTGTTCTGCCAGATTCCTGCCATCTATCTTGATAATGCCACGGCCATCGCTATCAATGATCGTGTCATCAAATTTGGCAGACGTATCGAAGACATAAGTATCCATGCCATCGCCACCCTTTAGGGTATTTTTGCCGCTGCCCCCTTTGAGCGTGTCATTGCCACCAAATGCCACCAGTATGTCATCACCGCCATTGCCAACCAAAACATCACGTTTCGGGCTGCCAAAAATCATGTCATTTTGCGCGCCACCTTCCACATTCTGCTTGCCACTATTGAAGATGACGCGATGACCTTCGCCTTCCGTGCCACGGGAAAAGCTGGTTTCCTTGTCTCCTGTTTCAAAAGAGACCTTGTCATTTTCATGAATACCAAATTCTTGCCGGATGGAATTGAGCGTCCTGATTGTATAGTCGTTATTAACCTTGAAATTTTCTGCCAAAGACTCAAGCAGCATCCATGCCCTTGCCTGAACCCATTCATCCGAATAATCATCCGGGTTGATGCTGTCATAAGCGGCTTTCAACTCCTTGGTAGGATAGGACACCGCCAGCGGGTTCAACTTTTCCAGCGCATAAATAATGGCCTTGGCGGTGGAAATATCCCCACTATTTTTGCTGTGATACAGCTTGTTCAAAATATAGCGGGGACTGTCATTTAGCATGGTAATTTTAAACCCGCCCATTTCTATCGGGTTATCATCTTTATCTCTTAATTTTCCATTATATAGAAGACTTAGTATGTCTTGATAATTTTTATTATTGATTTCTGTTCCTGTGCCTTCCCCCAAATAGCCTTCAAAAATCCATTTTGCCATATTTGCGCCTCCTGCATTCTTGACAAGAGCATCATATTTTGTTTTTTCGTGAAAAATGGGAACATTGGGATCTCGTGGCGCCAGCATCCCCGGTTCAAAGAATGCCCAAATTACATCATGATGGTAGCCAAAGAATAGTTCTTCCAGAGTCATTGACTTTCCCGTCAATATATTAATCGCGGTATAAGCCAATCCGCCAATAGCTGCCAAAGCAGCAAGCGGTTGTGCGCCCGGGATAGCTGCCAGACCTGATGCCAATGCTGTGCAGACTTCCCCCAATTCTGCATCGGCAACCGGTTGGGTGAATTGGTTATCATCTTTTGCCCTGGATAAGCCTGAAAGCGTAACCTGAACCATCCCAAACATTGCAGAAAGTGCACCACTATTTGCGGCGGTGGTAGCATTACCTTTATAGTGATGCCACGCTTGCTGTGCGTCAACCATGCTATTTATGCTTTGCGCAATACCCGACCCATATGTGAGCTTCATACTTGCCCAATTGCCAAAAGTTCCTTTGTCAGCAAATAATAAACTTTTTCCACTGGATAATTCATTGTTTATTGCACTAGAATTAGCGCCAATATTGCTATTTGAAAGAAAGTCTATGCCTCTTTCTGTAGCCCATTTTGAGAATTCCCAGCTATTCTTAAAAATTAAAGTGATAGATGCCATAAGTTACTCCTTGTTAAATTATAAAATAATTTTAGTTCACAGGATCAATTTATCTACATTAGGTTTATATTCAATAATACCTAATATTTTGTTATAACAATTAGTAGTCAATGCGATTACTAATCCAAGAAAAAAGTTTTTAGCTCACCTTTGACTATATTAAGTACTACCAAGTATAAGTTACCCCTTGTTCTTGTTTAAATTGTGAAAAAAATTTTTCATCATCAGCTTCAAGATATTTCCACGCAGTAACCCTGCAATATCTGTAGCCTTTAACCGCCCTCTGCTTTATCCGCCCATTGGCAATGTGTATGGTTGCCGATTTGAGATAAAATTTTCCTTTTTCAACTGCCTTGTCGTTACACCATATATATGGAACACAATGGCATTCTAAAGTTTCATTGTTATAAATCAACGCGAAAGCATACTGCTTTCCACGAGGAGTTAGGCTTAACGTAGTCGGCCCAACTGAGGGGATTATTTCTATTTTCTGTTTCTCGGTTGCAACAATAGTTCTGGGCTCGCCGTAATTTTCATCGGTTTTGGTTTTGCTAGCTATCTCATTGGTAATTAAGATATAAATAATATATAGAATTGCTAATATACCTAAAACTTCTGTTACTTTTTGTCCTGGTGTAATAGTGAGATCAGAATCTCTTGTTTGCCTATTTTTATATTTAGACATAAATCACTCCTAGTTAAGTTGTAAAACTGTCTTTTATCTAGCTAAAGATACTCGCACAAATGTTCTATATGATACGGTATTTGGCAATACTTTTATTAAGCACCAGCTACCTAAACCATATGACTACTGGTTTGAAATAATGCATGCTGCATACTTAATAATGTGAGATTCAAAGGTTATATTGCCAAGGGTAAACGTTTCCCTCTTTTTTGAATTGGGAATAGAACGTCTCATCGCTAGGGTCGAGGTATTCCCATTCGACAACCTCGCAATATCTATAGCCTTTAATTGCCCTTTGTTTTATCCTGCCATTGGCAATACGTATAGTCGCCGATTTGAGATAAAATTTTCCTTTTTCAACTGCCTTGTCGTTACACCATATATATGGAACACAATGGCATTCTAAAGTTTCATTGTTATAAATCAACGCGAAAGCATACTGCTTTCCACGAGGAGTTAGGCTTAACGTAGTCGGCCCAACTGAGGGGATTATTTCTATTTTCTGTTTCTCGGTTGCAACAATAGACCTGGGTTCGCCGTAGTTTTCATCGGTTTTGGTTTCGCTGGCTATACTGACAGTTATCATGATGTAAAAACAATATAACATCGTCAGTATAGCCAAGACTTCTATAATTTTATCTACCTTTGTATATCCTTCGATACTTTCATTAGTTTGTCTGTTTTTATATTTAGTCATAAATTGCTCCTTTTAAGGATCCTATCTGTTTTAATGGGCAATGTGTCTGCTATTGGGTATGGTCGCAAAGGCTGCATTCCGGGGGAAATTCCAATGTGGCACAGGCTCATCATTTTTTTTCATAACCGCCGGTAAATTAGGCAGTGCCATTAAGTAGTAAGCGAACATCGATATCGATAAAGACGGCAACATCAACGGCTTGTTCTGATTTTGTGGCGATAAAAAAGCGGGGCAATACCCCGCTTTTTCGTTTGTGCTGTTGTGTTTTAGACGTTCACATTCAAGGTTACGTCAATATTGCCGCGGGTTGCGCGGGAATACGGGCAGACTTGGTGCGCCTTGGCGACCAGCGCATCGGCAGCGCCTTTGTCCATGCCGGGCAGGGCGATGTTGAAGATGACGCCGAGTTGGAAGTTGTCTTGCGCGTCTTTGCCAAGGCTGACGTCGGCATCAATGGCAACGCCTTGCGGCAGGGCAACTTTGTCGTTGCCGGCAACCAGACGCATTGCGCCAAGGAAGCAGGCGGCGTAACCGGCGGCGAAAAGCTGCTCCGGGTTGGTGCCTGCGCCGTTACCGTCCAATTCTTTCGGCAGGGCGAGTTTGACGTCGAGCTTGCCGTCGTCGGTTTTGGCGCTGCCGTCGCGGCCGCCAGTAACGTGTGCGTGTGCGGTGTAGAGTGTTGTCATGGTGTGTTTCCTCTTGTGGGTGAATGAAGTGCGCATGGTAGTACGCTTTGCCGCGCGTTGCCAGAAAAGCGGGGTTTGGTTTTATTTATGGCGGGGTGAATCAATCCGGGAAATGGGGCTGTTTACATACAGGGTAGCGGGGTTCGTGTATGTATAGCGATTTACCGGCAGTGCCGCACAAACACAGCTTCTCACGTTTTTTAAGCGTGAATTTCTGTGGTTATTGGGTTGTTATTTGTTGATTTCTGCGCGGGGGCGGCATAAGATTTGCCCGCCGTGCCGTTTACCTTGATTTTTTCAGGGCGGCATTTCCCCGCCTCTTTTAAGGCGTGAGGCGGTTTTTGTAAACCTTCCAGGAGTTTAGCCATGAGTAATTACTACCCGAAAAAGTACCCAGCCGAGCCGTTCAAGATTAAATCGGTTGAGCCCATCGCCATGACCGACCGTCAGCAGCGCGAGGAATATATGAAGAAAGCGGGTTACAACACTTTCCTGCTGGACTCCAAGGACGTTTACATCGACCTTTTGACCGACAGCGGCACCAACGCGATGAGCGACCAGCAATGGGCGGGGTTGATGATTGGCGATGAAGCTTATGCCGGCAGCCGCAATTTCCACCATTTGGAAGCGGTGGTGCGCGAATACTACGGCTTCAAGCACATCGTGCCGACGCACCAGGGGCGCGGCGCGGAAAACCTGCTCTCTTCCATCATGATTAAGCCGGGCGACTATGTGCCGGGCAATATGTATTTCACCACCACCCGCGCGCACCAAGAGCGTAACGGCGCGACTTTCCGCGACATCATCATCGACGAGGCGCACGATTCCCAGGCAGATTTGCCATTCAAGGGCAATGTGGATTTGCGGAAATTGCAGGCGCTGATTGACGAGGTCGGCGCGGACAAAATCCCTTATGTCTGCGTTGCGGTTACGGTGAACCTCGCCGGTGGCCAACCGGTCAGCATGGCGAACCTGCGCGCGGTGCATGAGCTGTGCAGCAAGCACGGCATCAAGGTGATGTTTGATGCCACCCGCTGCGTGGAAAACGCTTACTTCATTAAGGAACGCGAGGCGGAATGCAAGGACATGACCATCCGCGAGATTCTCAAAGAAATGATGAGCTATGCCGACGGCTGCACCATGTCCGGCAAGAAGGACTGCCTGGTCAATATCGGCGGTTTCCTCTGCATGAACGACGACGAGCTGTTCCAGCAGGCGCGCGAACTGGTCGTGTTGTATGAAGGGATGCCGTCTTATGGCGGCCTCGCCGGACGCGATATGGAAGCGATGGCGCGCGGCATTACTGAATCGGTCGATTTCCACTATATCCAGCACCGCGTCGCGCAATGCTATTACCTTGCGCAGAAGCTGGAAGAAGCGGGCGTGCCGATTGTCAAACCGGTCGGCGGGCATGCGGTGTTCCTCGACGCGCGCGCCTTCTTCCCGCATATCCCGCAGGAAGAATTTCCGGCGCAAACGCTGGCGGCGCAGCTTTATATTGAATCCGGGGTGCGCAGTATGGAACGCGGCATTGTTTCCGCCGGGCGCGACAAGGCAACCGGCGAGAACCACAAGCCGAAGCTGGAACTGGTGCGCCTCACCATTCCGCGCCGCGTTTACACCTACGCGCATCTCGACATCGTCGCCGACGGGGTGATTGCCCTGTTCAGACATCGCGACAATATCAAGGGCATGAAGATGGTCTATGAACCGAAGCTGCTACGCTTCTTCACCGCGCGCTTTGAGCCGCTCGCTTGAGCGTTATTCACCACCGCAGGGCGTTGTTTCGGCAACGCCCTTTTCCGTAGAATGGCGAACGCGGGCTTTTCCGCTGTTTGCAATTGGGGATTTCATCATGATGAACAAAACTCTGGGCACGACTCTGCTGGTTTCCGGCACGATGATTGGCGCGGGCATGCTCGCCATGCCGCTTACTTCCGCCGGTATCGGCTTTCCTTTTACCGTCGTCTTGCTGCTGGCCTTGTGGCTGCTTTTGACTTATAGCGCGCTGCTGTTTGTTGAGGTTTACCAGACCACCGAAAGCGACTCCGGCATTGGCACGCTGGCGGCGCTGTATTTCGGCAACGCCGGGCGGGTGTTTGCGACCACGGTCATGTTCGTTTTCCTCTATGCCCTGCTTGCCGCCTACGTCTCCGGCGGCGGTGAAATCCTCTTAAAAGCGGCGCAAGATGCAGGCATCGTCGGCGCAAGCGGCAGCATTGCCGGACTTTCGCCCACGGTAACGGAAAAACTCTGCGTCGCCCTCTTTACCGCCTTTTTTGGCGCGTTTGTCATCACCAGCACCAAAATGGTGGACGGCTTCAACCGCGTGCTTTTCTTCACCATGCTGCTGGCGCTGTTGGCCGTACTCGGGGTGATGTTCCCGAAAATTACCCTGCCCAACCTGATGGCAATGCCGTTGGACGGTCTGCTGCTCGTCTCCGCCAGCCCGGTATTTTTCACCGCCTTTGGCTTTCACGGCTCGATTCCCTCGCTCAACAAATACCTCGACGGCAACGTGCGCGCGCTGCGCTTTGCCATCCTTACCGGCTCGGCGATAACCCTTGTTTGCTACATCCTTTGGCAGCTATCCACCCACGGCGTCCTCGCACAAAGCGAATTTACCCGCATCCTCGCCGAAAAAAACAGCCTGGACGGCCTGATAGAAGCCTGCCGCCGCATCACCGGCAGCGACAGCATCACCGCTGCGGTGCAAATCTTTTCCGTGCTGGCGCTCATCACCTCATTCCTCGGCGTCGCTCTCGGCCTCTTTGACTGCATCGAAGACATGCTGCGCAAAGGGCTGAACATCAAGGCAGGCCGCGCCTTGCTCGGCGCACTGACCTTCATCCCGCCGCTTTTCTGCGCCTATTTCCTCAACTTCCGCGCCGCCCTCGGCTACGCCGGGCAGATGCTCGCCTTCTTCGCCGTCGTCCTGCCGGTCGGGCTGACATGGCGCGCCCGCCGCCGCCATCCGCAGTTGCCCTACCGCGTTGCTGGCGGTGATGCGGCGCTCCTCCTCGCGCTTATCCTCGGCATCAGCATCGCCTGCATCCCGTTCTTTATCGCGGAATAAATCCATCACCTCAAAGGAACTTTACATGCTAAAACCCCTCCTCCTCGCCGCCCTCGCGGCCGTTTCCTGCACCGCGCACGCCGCCGAATCGCTTTTGGAACGCATCCAAAACCACGGCACCATCATCGTCGGCACCGACGGCGCCTACCCGCCGTTTAACTACCACGACGAAAGCGGCAAGCTCACCGGCTACGACATCGAAGTAACGCGCGCCATTGCCGACAAGCTCGGCGTCAAAGTCGATTTTCAAGAAACGCTGTGGGACGGCATGCTTGCCGGGCTGAAATCCGGGCGCTTCGATGCCGTTGCCAACCAAGTAACGCTCGGCACGCCGGAGCGTCGCGCTGCCTTTGCCGGCGCCATTCCCTACAGCTGGACGGGCGCGATGGTGCTGACCCGCAAAGACGACGAGCGCGTGCATGACATCGCCGACCTCAAAGGGCTGAAAGCGGCGCAAACGCTCAACAGCAACCACGCCTACCGCGCCGAGGCGGCGGGCGCAGAACTGGTGCCGGCGGAAAGCCTGCCGCAGGCGCTGACCCTGGTACAGCAGGGGCGCGCCGATTTCACCCTGCACGACTCACTTTCCATGCTCGATTACCTGAAGCGCACCCCGGATTCCGGGCTGAAAGTTGCCTGGGAAGCGCCGCGCAGCGAGTGGGAGCCAAGCGGGCTGATTGTCGCCAAAGAAAACGAAGCGGCGCTCGCGCCAATAGATGCCGCGCTGAAAGAGCTACAGGCAGACGGCACGCTGAAGCGCCTGAGTGAACAATTTTTCGGAGCTGATGTCAGTGTCCGCGACGCCAAGTAACCGCACCCGCATCATCGCCGCGCTCGCCGTCGCCCTGCTGGCGGCGGGCGTGTTTATCCTCGGCTGGCGCAACCTGCTCGGCAGTCTGCCCTTTATGAGCGAGGCGCGCGTCGATTTGGTCAATAGCGCCTTCCGCCCGATGCTCATCGCCGCCGTGCTCTATTCCATCCCACTCGCGGTGGTTTCCTTCATCATCGGCTTGATTATCGCGCTGCTCGTCGCCCTGGTGCGCGTTGTGCCGGCGACTGGCATCGCGCATCGCCTGCTGCTTGCCTTCGTCCACGCCTACGTCTCCGCTATTCGCGGCACGCCGATGCTGGTACAACTGATGATTGTCTTCTACGGCCTGCCCGCCATCGGCATCACCCTCGAGCCGATGCCGACCGCCATCATCGGTTTCTCGCTCAACGTCGGCGCCTACGCCTCGGAAACCGTGCGCGCTGCCATCCTCTCCGTACCGCGCGGGCAATGGGAAGCGGGCTACACCATCGGCATGACCTACCTGCAAACCTTCCGCCGCATCATCCTGCCGCAGGCGTTGCGCGTCTCGGTGCCGCCCTTGTCCAACAGCTTCATCGGGCTATTCAAAGAAACCTCGCTCGCCTCGACCGTCACCATCACCGAACTCTTCCGCGAGGCGCAGCAAATCGCCAACCGCCGCTACGACTTCCTGCCGGTCTATATCGAAGCGGCGCTGATTTACTGGGTTTTCTGCTTCATCCTCGCACTGGCGCAAAGCCGCCTCGAACGCCACCTTGACCGCTACACCGCCAAATAACCATGCTCACCATCCGCAACATCCGCAAAACCTTCGGCAACCACACCATCCTGCACGGCATCGACCTCGACGTTGCCAAAGGCAGCGTCGTCGTCATCCTCGGGCCTTCCGGCAGCGGCAAAACCACCTTCCTCCGCTGCTTAAACGCGCTGGAAATGCCGGAAGCGGGCACCATCGCCTTCGACGGCGCGGCACCGCTTACCATCGACTTCGCGCAAAAACCAGGGAAAAAAGACATCCTCGCCCTGCGCCGCAAGAGCGGCATGGTCTTCCAGCATTACAACCTCTTTCCGCACAAAACCGCACGGGAAAACATCATGGAAGGGCCGGTCATCGTCCAGGGCAGAAGCGTCAACGAAGCGCGCGACGATGCCCAATATTTACTGGAAAAAGTCGGGCTTGCCGATAGAGGCGACCACTACCCCTACCAACTCTCCGGCGGCCAACAACAGCGCGTCGGCATCGCCCGCGCCCTTGCCATCCGCCCGGAGCTGATGCTCTTTGACGAACCGACCTCGGCGCTTGACCCCGAACTGGTGCAGGAAGTGCTCGGCACCATTCAAGAACTGGCGCGCGAAGGCTGGACGATGATTGTCGTTACCCACGAAGTGAAATTCGCGCTGGAAGTAGCGGACGTGGTGGTGATGATGGACGGCGGCGTCATCGTCGAACAAGGCAGCCCGGACGCGCTTTTCCACCACCCGCAGCACGAACGCACCAAGCGGTTTTTACAGCAGATTCGCGCCGAGTAGCGCGCTTAACCTTTCCACTCACCGGAGACTACCATGAGAAAAATCCTGCTCCTTGCCACCTGTATCGCCATCACCGCGCAGGCGCAAACCGTTCCCCCGCTTGCGGCGACAGACGGGACAAGCGCCGCTGTCTTGACTGCCGGCGACATACAGCGCACCATCGCCGCGCAACAACAGGGAACCGCACCGGATGCGGCGAACGCTGGCAGCGATACCCTAACCACCGTCCAGGCGAAAAAAAATAGCACCGCCAGCAGCGACGGCATCTTCAGCCAGCGTTTCAACCTGCCCGGTCAGGGGCGGAACGGCGACTTCCTCGCCTACTGCGGCGGCGACGTGCAGAAACCGGATTTAGTCGAGCCGCCCTATCAGGGCGTGCGTTGCCAAATAGACGTTGCCGTGAGCGGCAAACTGGCGCAAAAACGCCCCGCCGATTGCGGCGTGGCATGGGTCGCCACCCTCATCCTGCCCGCGCCGGGTGGCGAAGCGGATATCCGCTGGGAATGCCGCGGCGATACCGATATGGGCGACGCGCCCGCCGAATTCGCCGATGGACAAAGCATCCACGGCGAGGCGTGGCAATGCGAACGCCAAGCCGACAGCCTCACCTGCCGCAACGAAGACCAACATGGTTTTACCGTTGGCAGCCAAAAGGTAACCATCTTTTGAGCGTACCCCGCCCGGTAAAGCGGGTGGATTGCTATCCTTTGTAGGTCGGGCATTTATGCCCGACAAATCCCATTCGCAATGTCGGGCATAAATCTGCTCGCAAGCCGGCAAAATATGCAAAAAAGCCCCGCCAATGTGCGGGGCTTTGTTTTCGCTTTACTGCCGAAGATGAGGCGCCAACGTTTGCGCTATGCGGCAAATGGCGCCATGTTTTTTTGGCGGCTGATTGGTCGTTTACATACGCGGTAGCGGGGTTCGTGTTTATCACTTTATTCCTCGTCCGCCACTGCCACGCAGTCGCCGGTCAGGCTGCGTTGGTGTTCGATGATGCGGTTCAGCATTTCCAAAAACTGGCCGCGTTCTTCCTCGTTCAAGACCGCCAGCACTTCGTTATTGACGCTGCGGGCGATGCCGGTAACCGCCCCTTCCAGCGCGCGCGCTTTTTCCGTCAGGCAAATCAGCTTGCTGCGCGCGTCGTTCGGGTGCGGTGCGCGTGCAATCAGGCCATCGCGCTCCATGCGGTCCAGCGTTTTGGCGACCGTTGCCTGGCGCACGTCCAGGATTTCGACCAATTCGCGCTGACTTAAGCCGTCTTCCTGCCAAAGCACCAGCAGCACGGCATTTTGCGCCGGGGCAAGGCCAAGCGGTTTTAGCCGTTCGGCAAGAAGGACGCCAAACTGGCGGGCGGCGTGATTGACCAGGTAACCGGCGGAATGTTGTCGAGGAAGTAGCATGAGTTTCTCGCTAGTTGGGTGAGTTCATGATGCGGCTGCGAATGTGCTGGCAGCTAGGCACGATGATAGGGATGGTTGTGGTTGATGCTCCAGGCGCGGTACAGCGCTTCGGCGACGATGATGCGCACCAGCGGATGCGGCAGGGTGAGCGCGCCCAGCGACCAGCTTTCGCCGGCGAGTGCCTTGATGTCCGCCGCGATGCCTTCCGGGCCGCCAATGACCAGGGCGAGGCGGCGATGCTGCGCCTGCCAATGTTGCAGGCGGGCGGCAAGGCTTGCGCTGCTATGCACGCGGCCGGGGATGTCGAGGGTAACGATGTGGTCGCAGGTTTGCAGCACGCTTTTGATTTGCGCCGCTTCTTTGTTTTGTGCCGCCGCAAGCTGGCTGGCGCTGCTGCGCTTTTGTAGAGGGATTTCCGTGAGGCCGAGGGTGAGATCGCCGCTTAAGCGCCCGGCGTAGTCGGCATAGCCTCGATTGACCCAATCCGGCATTTTTTGGCCAACGGCGATGATTTCGATGTGCATATTTGTCAGTGTGTCTGCAAGGGGCTGTTTACATACAGGGTAGTGTACAGACCGGACACATGGGTAACAGGTGTACGGGGACATAGGTAACACATGTGCGCGGACATGGGTAACAGTCGGGTATAGTCTATCAGCCTTCGTTTGTCGGGGGATTTGGCGGGGTGGTTTCGCCTATTTTTTGGTGGCAAAAGTACAGGTCATACGCCCCTTCGCTACCCTGCTTCGGCCGGCATGCGACCGGTAATCCGACCAGCGCCGTGCCGACGTAAACCTTTTGTTCTTGCAGCAAAATCCAGCCGCCGGGATGTACCGTTTGCACTAAATCACCGCTGGGGTATTCAATCGGTGGCAGCACGGTCGGCATCGTCCGCGGGCTGATGCGGTAGCGGCTTACCGGGGTGTCCATGTCGAGCGCTTCGTGCGGGCGCTCGTGGTTGTAGCAATGTCGCCAGTTATCAAGAAGTTGCTGGGCGTGTTGCAGGTCGCCGAGGGTGTGCACCGCAAACACTTCTGCCTTGAGGCTGCGGTGGAAGCGCTCGTCTTTGCCGTTGGTCTGCGGGTGGTAAGGGCGGCTGAAGCTCAGGCGGATGCCCAGGCGTATCAGCCAGACCGCCAGCTGCGTCAGGCCGCCTCGTCTGGCCCAAGGCGCGCCGTTGTCGATGTTGATGCGCTCCGGCAGGCCATATTGTGTAAATGCTTGCACCAGCGCCGCCTGCACGCCTTCCCCGCGCTCGTTGGCCAGCGCCAGCAGCAGGATGTTGTAGCGCGAGTGGTCGTCCAGGATGGTCAATGGGTGGCAGCGCCCGCCGTTGTTCATCCCGACGTGTCCTTTGAAGTCCATCTGCCACAGGGCATTGGGGTAGGGATGCTCGAAGCGCTGCCACGGCGTCGCCGCCTCGCTCGCCTCGGCGCTGATACGCCCGTGGCGGTGCAGGATGTTGGTGACGGTGCTGGGGGCGATGTGGATTTCTTGGTCGCGCTTGAGCAGGTGGGCGATTTTGCGCCCGCCCCAGGCAGGATGGGCATCGCGCACGGCAAGCACTTGCGTTTCAAGCGCCGTATCGCTGCGTTTGGGGCTGTTTTTCGGACGGCGTGGTCGGTCTTCGACGCTGTCGCGTTTAAGCCATTTGTAGGCGGTTTTGCGGCTAATGCCGAAGCGGCGGCAAAGCTCGCTGATGTTGCTGTCCGGCAGGCGTGCCAGGGCGAGGAATTCGCTGCGTTGTTGGGTCACGGTAGAGGTTCTCCAGGTCATAGGTTTTCTCCGTCGTTTGGGACGGTAAAAGTGTTACCTATGTCCCCGCACATGTGTCACCCATGTCTGCGCACATGTGTTACCTATGTCTCCGGTCTGTACAGGGTAGCGGGAAACGTGTATGTAAACGCCCCCCCGCAAAGTAATGCCGAACAGCTCGGCATGAGCAAGGAAGCGCTGGGCTTTATTGGCGAAGTTGAATTTTCCTGCTGCCCCATTGTCCAGCGTGAGGTGGGTTTCTTTGGCACTGCAAGTACCGCTGCTCAATCCATTTTGGCGGCGTAAACAGATTTTTGCTTGAAAAGACCGTCTTTTTCAGGCGGCCTTTTGCTGTTCCTATTCTGTATCCACCTCGGTTCGCGCTATCTGCCATTGGCAGATTTCGGAAAATTCCGTCATCAGCGCAAAGAGCTGCGCGCTTTTTTCTGCGCCGAATTGGGCAAAGGTTTTCTCGCTCAGTTGCCGTGTTGCCTGCCACACGGGCAGCGCTTGCGCTTTGCCGCTTTCGGTAAGGTGCATGATGCGTTCGCGTTTGTCGGTCACGCTTTCGCTAAAGGTAATCCAGCCTTTTTCTTTGTAGTCTTTGCAGATGTTGAACACGGTTTGTTTGGGGATAAGCCATTCGTCGGCAATCTGTTTTTGCGTTCAGCCCGGTTTTGCGGCTGGGCGGTAACTGGGTGGCGCGGGATGAAATCGCGATTACCCCCGCTTTGCAGGGTCAGCAGATTTTGTCGGCGCAGGCGACCGCGTTGCGCCGCAACTCGTGCAGGAATAAGGAAAACCCATGTCGTTGAAACTTTCTTCTTGGGCGATTCGCCGCCCGATTCCGACCATCGTCTTGTTTTTTGTGCTGACGGTCGCGGGGATTTCGTCTTTTCAGAAGCTGCCGATTAATGCCAACCCCAATGTCAGTTTTCCGATTGTCAGCGTGTCCGTCAGTCAGGCGGGGGCATCGCCGGAAGAGCTAGAAAATTCGGTAACGCGCCGCGTGGAAAGCGCGATTTCGGGCATGACTGGCGTGCGCCATATCACGTCCACCATTACCGAGGGCAGTTCCAGCACCATGGTGGAATTCCAGCTTGGCGTCGATAGCGACCGCGCGGTGAACGATGTGCGCAATACCATCACGCAAATCCGCGACGAACTGCCGCAGGGCATCAACAATCCCGTGGTAGAGCGGGTGGATATTGAAGGCGGCGCGCTCGCGTATTACGCGGTGCAGTCGCCCGACATGAACCAGACGGAATAGTCCTTTTTTATCGACGAAACCGTCAGCCGCAAGCTGCTTGCGCAAGCGGGCGTGCAGCAGGTGAAGCGCTTGGGCGGCGAGAAGCAGGAAATCCGCGTGGCGCTCAAGCCCGAACGTTTGAACGCCCTGGGCATCACCGCCGAACAGGTCAGCCAGCAGCTCGCACAAACCAACGCCAATATTCCCGCCGGCAGAACGCAGCTCAATAACTAAAGCAATCCGTGCGCGTTTTGGGCAGCCGCGCCGATTTGCGCGCGTTGGCAGAATTGCCGATTGCCCTGCCCGACAGCCGCAAGGTGCAACTGGCAGAGCTGGCAGATATTACCGACAGCCATGCCGAAGTGCGCAGCCTCACCCGCCTGAACGGGCGTGAAGTGCTGGGGTTCAACGTCTTTCGTGCCAAAGGCTCAAGCGATACCGTGGTCGCGCAAAACGTGCAGGACACCTTGGCGCAGCTGCAAGATGCCTATCCGAACATCCAAATCCGCGAGGTCTATAACAGCGTCGATGCCACCCGCGAAAACTACACCGTGGCGATGGACACCCTGCTCGAAGGGGCGGCGCTCACCGTGCTGGTGGTATTCCTCTTCCTGCGCAACTGGCGCGCCACCGTGGTTTCCGCCGTGGCGCTGGTGCTTTCCATCCTGCCCGCCTTTGCCGTGATGCACTGGCTGGGCTACACCCTAAACAGCATATCCCTGCTTGCCATCACCCTGGTCATCGGCATCTTGGTGGACGACGCCATCGTCGAAATCGAAAACATCGAACAGCACCTGCACATGGGCAAACGCCCCTTTCAGGCTGCCCTGGACGCCTCGGACGCCATCGGCTTTGCCGTTGTCGCCATTACCGCCACCACCGTTGCCGTCTTCCTGCCGGTGAGCTTTATCAGCGGAACCGTGGGGATGTATTTCAGCCAATTCGGTATCACCGTATCCGCTGCCGTCCTCGCCTCGCTCTTGGTTGCCCGTCTTGCCACGGCGCTGCTTGCCGGCTCGATGATGCTGTTCCCGCTGCTGCCCACCGGCTTCATGCCCAAAGGCGACGTCGGCATGAGCCAAATCGACGTACAACTGCCGCCATCCAGCACCCTGCAACAAACCGACGCCTACATGCGCAAAATCGAACAAACCCTGCGCCAATACAACGAAGTGGCGCACGTCTTCACCACCGCCGGCAGCGGCGGCGAAGTGGCGAAAGGCGAAATCCTCATCCGCTTGAAACCGCACGACCAGCGCAGCGTCAGCCAAAAAGCCTTTGAAGACAAATCCCGCGACGCGCTCGCCCAATTTAGCGACATCCGCTTCGCCTTCCGCAACGAAATGGCGCAGCGCGACATATCCATCCTGCTCACCGGCAACAACCCGCAACTGCTGACACAAACCGCGCAAACCTTAAAAAGCCAAATGCAGGGACTGCCGAGCGTGAAAAACGTGCAAATCAACGCGCCGCTCATCAAATCCGAGCTGCAAGTCAAACTGCTTGCCGACGAAGCGGCAAAAATGGGGGTAACCCCGCAAGCGGTGGGCAATCTGCTGCGCATCGCCACCGTCGGCGACACCGACGCCAACGCCGCCCGCTTCACCTTCCCCGACCGACAAGTACCCATCCGTGTCGTCCTCGCCGAACAGGCGCGCAACGACCTCGCCACCCTGCGCCGCCTGCAAATCGCCAGCGGCAACGGCGGCACCGTCGCCCTGGAAAACGTCGCCCGCCTGGAATTCGGCGAAGGCGCGGCGAGCCTGGAACGCTTTGACCGCGAACGCCGCATCGCCGTAGAAGCCGACCTAACAAACGGCGCCACCATCGGCGACGCGCTCGCACAAGTAAACGCCCTGCCCGCCTTACAAAACCTGCCCGACGGCGTGCGCATGCCCGACTACGGCGACGCCGAATACATGAACGAAATGTTTGAAAAATTCGGCGCGGCGATGGGCGAAAAACAGGCTGCGGCAGAGGAATAACAGCAGTAGGTCGGGCATAAATGCCCGACCTACACAATCGCACGGCTGAATTGCAGACAACCCTTCCCTAAATTTACATACAGGGTAGCGACTATCGTGTATGTAAAAACACGACCGCACCCATACCAACACATCGATACAATACGCCGCCCACCCTAGGGGCTGTTTACAATTCACCTAAGTACTTGAAAAAACGAAAAACGG
>CAUVOF010000033.1:0-20026 GCA_963553325.1 uncultured Cardiobacterium sp. | reverse complement strand
CCAATTGAGCTAAGCACCCGCCGGTGGAAGAAGCGCGCATTATAGTGATTTTTTCCGGCGCGGCAAGCCTTTTTTCAGGTTTTTTTCGCGACTTTTCGCGGCAAAAAATATCCGCCACGGGGGCGGATATTTTTGTCTGCGAAATCCACGTTATAGCGCTTGATACGCCGCTTCGATTTCGACAACAACGGCCGTATCGTTGAAGTCGCTGTATTTGGCGAGTGTCGCAGCGATGCCATGCGCGTGCAGGTAATACTGCATTTCCACCGCCTGCGGGTCGTCGGCGTTGTGGTAATGCAGGGTAGCGGCGATGGCGCGCACGGTCGCCTCATGCGGCAATTCGTATTCGAGCATGCCGTTTAGCGGCTTGATGAAGCGCTCCTGCGCGCCCAGTTTGCGCAGCGGCTGGCGGGCGACGCGGTCGATGTCGTCGTGCAGGTAAGGGTTGGCGAAGCGCTTGAGGATTTTGTCGATGTAGGCGCGGTGCGCGGCGGGGTCAAAACCGTAACGGCGGATGAGTACCGCGCCGCTTTCTTTCATCACCGCCTCGGCTGCCTGGCGGATGGCGTCGTCCTGCATCGCCTCGCCCACGGTTTTTTTGCCGGCGATGTGGCCGAGGTAGGCGAGTGCGGTGTGGCCGGTGTTGAGGGTGAACAGTTTGCGCTCGATAAACGCCATCAGTTTGTCGGTGGCAATCATCCCGGCAATGGCGGGGATGGCGCCTTTGAACTGGGTGCTATCGACTATCCATTCGCTGAACACTTCCACGGTTACAGCAAGCGGGTCGTCGCTGCCGCCACGCACCGGCGGCACGATGCGGTCAACGGCACAATCGACGAAACCGGTGTTGGCGTCAATCAGCGCGGCATCGTTGCCAGCGGCTGCCAATACTTTTTCTTTAAGGAAGCTGCTGCCGCGCACCATGTTTTCGCAGGCGATGATGTTGAGCGGTGCGCCGCCTGCGCGGTAACGCGCGGCGAGGGTGCGGGCGAGCAGAGGGGCGAGGATTTCCAGCACGGGCGGGCCGACGGCGGTGGTTACCAACGTCGCATCGCTGATTTCGGCGGCGACGGCGGCTTCATCGCCGGAACTAATGCCGCGCACGTTCTGCACGGTTTCTTGCTGGTCAACGCCTTCGCCGACGACGTGCACGGTGTAGGCGTGGTCGCGGTTTAGGCGGTCGATGACGGTCATGTTGATGTCGGCAAAGACGACTTCGTTGCCTGCCTCGGCCAGGATTTTGCCGATGAAGCCGCGGCCGATGTTGCCGCCGCCGAAGTGTAGCGCTTTCATGATGCCTCCTCTTTAACGGCTCAGGATGTCCAGCACCGCCTGCGGGTCGCTGGTGTTTTTCAGCATGGCGATGTCGTCCTCGCTGTCAAGCGCGTTGGTGAGCGCAGCGATGACGCCGATGTGTTCGTTGTTTTGCGCGGCGATACCGATGACGAGATAGGCTTTTTCGTTCGGGTCGTTGGAAAAGCTGACGCCTTCCGGGTACTGGCAGAAAACGATGCCGGTTTTCAGCACCGCGTCTTTGGCGACCAGCGTGCCGTGCGGGATGGCGATGCCTTCGCCGAGGTAAGTGGAACTGTCGTTTTCGCGGGTAATCATCGCTTCAACATAATCCGGGGTAACGAAGCCGCCTTCGACCAACTTGCGCCCGGCGAAGCGGATGGCTTCTTCTTTGCTGAGCGCGCGACGACCGAGGAACACCTGCTCAATGCCGAAGGTGTAACGCGGCGCGCTGCCGCCCTTCGCCTTCGTCTCTGCCTGCGCCGGCTGATGACCGGCTTTCAACTTGGCGACGATTTGGTCGTAGAAAGCACGGTCAAGGAAATTTTGCAGCGAGAAATGCAGCGCATCCGGGCGATAGGCCTGGGCGCGTGCGGTCAAATCCTGGTGGGTGATGACCAGGCGCGCGTCTTCCGGCAAGTCGTTGATGGCGCAGTTTTTCACCGCGATATCTAATCCCGCTTCCTGTACTTTTTTGCGCAGAATGCTGGCACCGGTGGCGCTGGAGCCCATGCCCGCATCGCAGGCGACGTACACGGTTTTCACGTCGTCAAACTGGTGCGCGTCGGTGCCGCTGGCGAGCTTGAGCGACTGCATCTTGTCGCGCGCGGCAGAAAGTTCCTCGTCGCCGGAAGCGGGCATGCTGCGCACAAAAACGCTGGCAACGGCAAACGACACCGCGCAACTGGCGGCAACTGAGCAAAGCACCGCCGCATAACCGCCCTTCGGCGTCATCGCCAGCACGGCAAAAATCGAACCCGGCGAGGCAGGTGAAATCAAGCCGCCGTGCATAAAGACCAGGGTAAAGACGCCAGTCATGCCGCCGGCAATCACCGCCAGCAGCAGGCGCGGATTCATCAGCACATAGGGGAAATAAATCTCGTGAATGCCGCCGAAGAAATGAATGATGGCGGCACCGCCAGCGGTTTGCCGCGCAGAGCCTTTGCCGAGCAGCATATAAGCAAGCAGCACGCCGAGGCCGGGGCCGGGGTTAGCTTCAATCAAGAAGAAGACCGAGCGGCCAACTTCCCGCGATTGCTCAATGCCGAGCGGCGAGAAAATGCCGTGGTTGATGGCGTTGTTCAGGAACAAAATCTTCGCCGGCTCAACGAAAATCGACGTCAGCGGCAACAAATGATGATTGATGAGGAAATCCACGCCAGCGGCGAGCGCCGCTGACAGCCCCTTCACCGCCGGGCCGATGGCATAAAAAGCAACGATGGCGAGCAGCATGCCGATGATGCCGGCGGAAAAATTATTTACCAACATCTCAAAGCCGCTTTTCACCTTGCCGTCAATGGCGCGGTCAAACTCGCGAATGACCCAGCCGCCGAGCGGGCCGACAATCATCGCGCCGAGGAACATCGGAATATCGGTGCCAACAATGACGCCCATCGTAGTAATCGCGCCGACCACCGCACCGCGGTCGCCGCCGGCGAGTTTGCCGCCGCTATAACCAATCAGCAGCGGCAGTAAATAATTAAGCATCGGTTCAACCAGCTTGCCGAGCGCCTCATTCGGCAGCCAGCCCGTCGGGATAAACAGCGCGGTAATAAAGCCCCAGGCGATAAACGCGCCAATATTGGGCATCACCATATTGGACAAAAAGCGGCCAAAGCGCTGCACTTTCAATTTCGTCGCTTCAGAAAACATACAAACTCCCCAAAAATTAACGGAAATAAACCGCCGCGCATCATAAGGCATTTTCCCACCCAATAAACAGCGGAAAACGCGGCGACAGCCCCGGATGTCATTTCGCCGTAAACCACCTACTGCGCCGCTCGCTCGCTGTCGCATGCTAAAATCCGCGTCATCTTTTCTACATTTGGAAACCGCCATGCACCAGCGCCTTTTTATCGAAAAACGCCCCGAATTTGCCGACGATTACGCCCTCACCGAACGCCTGAAAACCCGCCTCGACCTCGCCGGTTTGCAGCGGGTACGGCGGCTTGCTGTGTACGACCTCTACGACTGCCCGGAGGCGCTGTTGCCGCTCGCGGTCAGCCGCGTTTTCAGCGACCCGGTGAGCGATGAGGTGCGCGAGGCGTTGCCCAAGGCGGATTTCACCCTCGTCATTGAGCCGCTGCCGGGGCAGTTCGACCAGCGCGCCGATTCCGCCATGCAGTGCCTGCGCCTGCTGGATGATGCCTTCGCGCCGACCGTCGTTACCAGCGCACAGGCGTGGCTGTTTGAGGGCGAGCTGGACGACGCCGCGCGCGCCAAGCTGCGCCAGCACTTGATTAACCCCATCGAAAGCCGCGAAAAAAACCTTGCCGAAACGGCGCTGCCGCCGCATCAGCCCGCCGCACCGGTGCCGCGTTATGACGGCTTCAACGCGCTCGACGGCGACGGTCTTGCCGCCTGGCACGCCGCACAAGGCCTCGCCATGACGCTTGCCGATTTGCAGCTCGTACAAAAATACTTCCAGCAAGAACAGCGCGAGCCAAGCGAGACGGAAATCCGCGTGCTTGACACCTACTGGTCGGACCACTGCCGCCACACGACGTTTGCCACCGCCCTGCACGACATCGAATTCCCGCAGACGGATTTTGGCGCGGCACTCGCCGCCGATTTCGCCAACTACGAAGCGCAGCGGCAGGCGGTTTACGGCGAGCGCGCCGCCGCCCGTCCTTATACCTTGATGGATTTGGCGACCATCGACGCCAAATACCAGCGCGCGCAGGGCGGCCTGCAAGACGTGGAAATCTCTGCCGAAGTAAACGCCTGCTCCGTTTACATCGACGTCGATGAAGACGGCAAAACGCGCCCGTGGCTGCTGCAATTCAAAAACGAAACGCACAACCATCCGACCGAAATCGAACCCTACGGCGGGGCGGCGACCTGCATCGGCGGCGCCATCCGCGACCCACTCTCCGGCCGCGCCTACGTCTATCAGGCACTGCGCATCTCCGGCAGCGCCGACCCGCGCGAGCCCTACGCCACCACCCTGCCCGGCAAACTACCGCAGGCGGTCATCGCCGAAGGCGCGGCAGCGGGCGCGTCCTCCTACGGCAACCAAATCGGCCTCGCCACCGGGCAAATCGTCGAGTATTACCACGAAGGCTTTAAGGCGAAACACATGGAAGTGGGCGCGGTGGTTGCCGCCGTTCCCGCCGAAAACGTGCGCCGCGAAGAACCGGCAGCGGGCGATCTCGTGCTGCTCATCGGCGGCGCGACCGGACGCGACGGCTGCGGCGGGGCGACCGGCTCCTCACGCGCGCAGCACGGCGGCTCGCTGCAAGAATCCGCCGCCGAAGTACAAAAAGGCAACCCGCCGGAAGAGCGCAAACTGCAACGCCTCTTCCGCAACCCCAACTTCTCGCGCTGCATCAAGCGCTGCAACGACTTCGGCGCGGGCGGCGTTGCCGTTGCCATCGGCGAACTGGCGGATGGTCTCGACATCAACCTCGACGCCGTCCCGGTCAAATACCAAGGCCTTTCCGGCACCGAGCTTGCCATCAGCGAATCTCAGGAACGGATGGCGGTGGTCATCGCCCCGCAAGACCTCGCCGCGATGCAGGCACTCGCGGCGGCGGAAAACCTGACCGCCAGCCATGTGGCGACCGTCACCGCTGACGCAACGCTGACCATGCACTGGCAGGGCGACACCATCGTTCGCTTAAAACGCGATTTCCTCGACAGCAACGGCGCGGCGAGCGCGCAGCACGGCGTGCGCATTGCCGAACCGGACGACAGCGTCAGCCCGCTTGCCGTTGCCAGTGAAAAAAACTGGGTAGAGGCGCTCAAAGCGCAACTCGCTACCCTCGCCCATGCCGAACAAAAAGGCCTCGGCGACCGCTTCGACCACAGCGTTGGCGCCGCCTGCGTCCTCGTCCCCTACGGCGGCCGCCAGCAGCGCACCCCGGCAGAAGCCAGCGTGTACCAACTGCCGACCGAAGGCAAAACCCACACCGCATCCATCCTCGCGCACGGCTACAACCCCGCCGTCAGCGCCTGGTCGCCTTACCACGGCGGTCTGCTCGCAGTAGTCGATGCCACCGCCCGCCTCGTTGCCTGCGGCGGCAACGCCGAAGCCGCGCACTACTCGCTGCAAGAATACTTCCGCCGCATGGGCAACGAGCCCGACAACTGGGGACAGCCCTACGCCGCCCTGCTCGGCGCGCATCACGCCTTATCTGCGCTTAACCGCGCGGCGATTGGCGGCAAAGACAGCATGAGCGGCAGCTACCACAACCTGCACGTGCCGCCGACCTTGATTGCCTTCGCCGTCGCCCCGGTCGATGTGCGTCGCGTCATCAGCCCCGAATACAAAGACAAAGGCCACCAACTCTACTGGCTGCGCTGCCCGCAAGACGCGCTCGGCCGCCCCGACCTTCAGGCATTTGCCGCCAATAACCGCTTCCTGTTTGAGGCGATTGCCGAAGGCAACGTCAAAAGCATCCGCGCTGTGCGCCACGGCGGCATCCTGCAAGCGCTCTACGAAAGTGCCATCGGCAACGGCATCGGCGTCCACATCGACCAACTCGAAGACGGCTTTGCCCCCGAATACGGCGGTTACCTCATCAGCAGCGACGGTGGCCTCGGCATCGCCGATAACCTGCAACACCTCGGCTTCACCACCGACAGCGGCAAACTCGAAATCAACGGCCAAGCGGTCGCCCTCAAAGACCTCTACGCCATCGCCAGCGCCACACTCGCCAGCGTTTACCCGCTCTACGAAAGCGTCGGCGAGACCACGCGCGTGCCGCTCGCGACCGCCAAAGACGTACAACGCCTGGCGCGCAGCGTCAGCGGCATCGCCACGCCGCGCGTCTGCCTGCCCGTCTTCCCCGGCACCAACAGCGAACTCGACACCGCGCGCGCCTTCCGCAAAAACGGCGGCGAAGTCATCGAGACCGTCATCTGCAACCAGCACCGCGACGCGCTTGACGCCAGCCTGCAAGCGTTTGCCGATAACCTGAAAAACAGCCAAATCCTCGTCCTCGCCGGCGGCTTCAGCGCGGGCGACGAACCGGACGGCTCCGGCAAATACATGGCAAACGTGCTTGCCAACCCGCGCGTCGCCGACGCCATCGCCGACCTGCTCGCGCGCGACGGCCTCATCCTTGGCATCTGCAACGGCTTCCAGGCGCTCGTCAAAAGCGGCCTCTTGCCCAACGGCAAAATCGCCGCGCCCGCGCCGGGCGATGCGACCTTGACGCACAACCGCATCGGCCGCCACATCGCGCGCATCGCCACGACAGTTGTCGCCAACAACCACAGCCCGTGGCTTGCCGACTTCCAAATAGGCGAAGCGCACAGCGTCAACTTCTCGCACGGCGAAGGGCGCTTCACCGCATCCGATGCCGTCTTGAAGACCTTAATAAAGAACGGGCAAATCGCCTTCCAGTACGCCGCGCCGGAAGACCTCGCGCCGAGCATGAGCCCGAAACACAACCCGAACGGCTCACTGCACGCGGTGGAAGGCATCATCAGCCCCTGCGGCCGCATCCTCGGCAAAATGGGACACAGCGAACGCCACCAGCAGCACGGCCAGCAGAATTACCCGGATTTCCGCGCGCAGAACATCTTTGCCGCCGGCATCAAGGCGTTCAAATAAGCGCGTCCAAGCGGCAAAAGCGCAGGACAAATCCGCTTTCGCGCTACGACATAACGCATTGAAAAAAACGCGGGCGGCAGTATAAACTGCCGCCCTTTTCCAGCCAGGAACACGCCCATGTTTCTCCTCCTGTCCAACGACGACGGCTACCTCTCGCCCGGCTTACGCCAATTGGCAACTGCTCTTGCCAGCGAAGCGGCACGCCTTGCCGTCATCGCCCCCGACCGCGATTGCAGCGGCGCGAGCCACTCGCTCACCCTCAAACGCCCGCTCTCGGTTACCGACCAAGGCGCGGGCGTCTGGAGCGTCGATGGCACGCCGTCGGACTGCGTCCACCTCGCGCTGACCGGTTACCTCGACAGCCTGCCCGACATGGTCGTCTCCGGCATCAACCACGGCGCCAACATGGGCGAAGACGTCCTCTACTCCGGCACCGTTGCCGCCGCCTTTGAAGGCCACAACCTCGGCTTGCCCGCCATTGCCGTCTCCGTCGCCGCGCAGCAGCCGCAGCACTTGGACAGCGCCGTCAAAAGCGTTATCGACCTCTACCGCCACCTTGCCGCCAATCCCCTGCCGCAAAACCTCTTCCTCAACATCAACATCCCCGACCTGCCCTACAAAGACATCAAAGGCTGCCGCGCCACCAGCCTCGGCACGCGCCACCCGGCGGGGCCATTACAAGAAACCAAAAACCCGCGCGGCAAAACCCTCTTTTGGATTGGCGCCGCTGGCAGCCGGCGCGCGGGCGACGAACAAAGCGATTTCCACGCCGTCGAAAACGGCTACATCTCCGTTACCCCGCTACAATTTGACCTCACCGCGCAGCGGCAAATCGCTGACGTTGCCGCCTGGCTGGAGGACTACCGATGAAACACGCGCTGCCGCTTACCCTCTGCGCCCTCATCCTCGCCGCCTGTAGCAGCGGCTACCACGCAGACATCGCGCAACAACGGCACGGCCAATGGGGCGCGCTGCGACCCGGCAGCGACTACATCGTCCAGCCCGGCGACACCCTCTTTGGCATCGCCTGGCGTTACGGCGTGGATATACACGAATTTGCCAACTGGAACGGCATCAGCGACCCCAACCACATCACCGTCGGACAACGCCTGCACACCGCCCCGCCGCGTGGCACTGCCCGCCGCCCAGCCGCCAATATCCCGCAAGTCAGCAGCGCCGGCCAACCCGGCTGGAGCTGGCCAACCCGTGGCCGCGTCATCAGCGCCTACAACCCCAACGTTCCCGGCGGCAAAAACCTGAAAATCGGCGGCAGCCAGGGGCAGCCCATCAACGCCGCCGCCGACGGCGAAGTCGTTTACGTTGGCAGCGGCCTCGCTGGGCTTGGCCGCACCGTGGTCATCCGCCACGGCAGCGTCTTTGCCGCTTACGCCTACCTTGACGACATCCACGTCAAAGAAAAACAGCGCGTGCAACGCGGCCAGCAAATTGCCAGCATGGGCATCGGCCCGCAAAACACCCCGACGCTGCACTTTGAAACCCGCCAGGGCAGCCAAACCGCCAACCCCTACAGCTACATCGGCAGCACGCCGCGCTACTAACCCCATGAACTACCAACACCACACCCACCACAGCGAAGAAACCTACCGCCACTTCTTCCGTGTGCGCCGCTACACCGTCAGCTACGAAAGCTTCCGCGGCGGCATGATAGAAAACGTCGAACGCGAATGCCTCGGCGGCACGCACCACGTCGTCGCCGCCTTGCCCTACGACCCGGCGCGCGAAGAACTCATCCTGGTCGAACAATACCGCATCGGCGCGATGGTCGCCGGCGCCAACCCCTGGCAATACGAAATCGTCGCCGGCTTCATGGACGCGGACGACGCCTCGCCGGAAGAAAGCATCCAGCGCGAACTCACAGAAGAAATTGGCACACCCGCCCGCCACCTCGAACACCTCTGCACCTACTTCGGCAGCCCCGGTGGCAGCGCTGGCCGCACCCACCTCTACCTTGCTGAAATCGACAGCAGACAAATCACCCCCTACACCGGCCTGCTCGACGAAGGCGAAGACATCGCCGTACACCGTTTGTCCTATCGCACCGCGCTAGAATGGCTGGCACAGGGCAAACTTGACAACGCCAACACCCTGCTCGCCGTGCAGGCATTCCTGCTACGTCACCCACAACTCGCCACACAACAACACGAGGCAACCACACCATGACCAACCCCCGCTTCACCCTACGCGGCCTCATCCTCGCCGCCCTGCTCATCGCCCTGCCACCAACACAAGCCGCACCTGCCAAAGCAGCGCCCGCGAAAAGCGCCCCGGCCAAAGCGGCGCCCGCGAAAAAAGCCACCGCCCCGGCTAAACCCGCCGCTAAGCCTGCCGATAAAAAAACCGCTGCCGCCAAACCGGCCGACAAAAAAACCGCCGCTACCAAACCGGCTGACAAAAAAACCGCAGCCGCCAACAAAACCGCCGCCGCCAAACCCGCTGACAAAAAAACCGCGGCCAACAACAAAACCGCCGCCAAACCTGCCGACAAAAAAACCGCAGCTAACAACAAAACCGCTGCCAAACCCGCTGACAAAAAAACCGCGGCCAACAACAAAACCACCACCGCCAAACCCGCTGACAAAAAAACCACGGACAAAAACAAAACCACCGCCGCCGCCAAACCTGCGGACAAAAAAAACAACAACTGCGGCGACCAGCGCCTTGCCGCCTTGAGCGCCGCGCGTGAAGGCAGACTGGACGCGCTGAAAAAATACCGCGAACAAAAATGCCCGCTGAACATCACCGACACCAGCGGCCTCACCCCCTACGATTTGGCGACCCTGAGCGGCCACAAAAACGTCGCCGACTGGCTAGTACAAAACAAACACGCACAAAAAGACCAGCACAGCAGCGCTTACACCAAAACCCTGCAAACCGGGCTGAACTTCCTTGGTTACAACGCCGGCACCGCCAACGGCAAACAAAACGCCGCCACCACCAACGCCATCAAGGCCTACCAAAAAGCGAACGGCCTCGCCGTGAACGGCAAAACCGACGCCAGTTGGCTGCCCGGCTTCAACACCCAAGTCAATAAAAAACTGCAACAAAAACTGCGCGCGCAAGGCTATGACACCGGCGGCAGCAAAGGCATCATCGGCGCCAAAAGCAAAAACGCCATCCAGGAATACCGACAAAAACACAAACTAGGCAGCAACGACAACCCGCTCGACAGCCAGCTTCTCGCCCAGCTGATGGGCGGCGAAAAAACCAACAAAACCAAAGAAACCGCCGCCACCAAACGACCACCAGCGACCATTGCCGCGCCGGAAAACGACAACAGCCGCGACGCCGAACAGCGCGCCACCGAAGCCATCGAACAACAACAAGCCGAAGCGATTGCCCGCCGCCGCGACAGCGAGCGCGAGCAGCCCGCCGTGCCATTGGCACCGCCACCAGTTGCCATTGACCGCGAAGCCGCCAACCGCGCCACCGCCAACCTACAACGCGCCGCCGAAGCCGAGCGCCAGGCGGTGCTGACCCGCCAAGAAAACCAGCGCCGCGCCGAAGCACAGCGCCAAGCCGCGCTGGCACAACAAGAAGCACGCCGCCGCGCCGCTGCCGCCTCACAAATGAACAACGAATTCGAACAACAAACCGCCGAACGCCAAAGCGCCGCCCGCCTTGCCGCCGAACAAAGCGCGCGCCAGCAGGCAGAAGCGGCACGGGCGCGCCTTGCCAGCGAAAGCGCCGCGCGCGAACAAGCAGAAGCCGAACGCGCCCGCTTCCGCGCCGAAGCGACGCAACGCGCACAACAAATCGCCCAGGCACAAGCCCCCGCCGCCGTGCAGAGCAGCGGCAGTAACGTCGCCCTGCGTCCTGCCGTCAGCGCGCCGGTTGCCGCGCAACCCGCACCACGCCTTGCGCTGAACGACAACAGCCCGCGCCTTATCACCCCCGCCGCCGCACCGACCACCATCCCCGCGCCAGCGGCGGCTGCACCAAAAAGCCGCGCCAAACCGGGATTCAACCGCATCAGCGGCAGCCTTAGCATGAACGGCAACGGCAGCTTCGTCAGCAACTGCACCATCAACGGCCAGAGCATCGATCCTGGCTGGTGCCAGCAGTACTACCCGGACGGCGACGGCAAACAATGCAACGCCGTCTTCAGCGGCAGCGGTAGCGTCGTCTCACTGACCTGCAAATAAAGCGCCCGACCTGCTACGTTCCGTAATATAGCGATACTCACAAAGTTCTGTACAAGGCACACCGCCGAAGGCAGTACGCATTTGTACGGCGCGGGTTTCCCTAGAAAATGGCTGCGCCATTTTCTAGGAGCCCGGTCAGGCGGCGCAACACCGTATGAAGCTTTCGGTAGATGGCGATACAAAGCGCGACGCTGAAGGCAACGTAAAAAAGACCGGCCATCAAGGCCGGTCTTTCATGTTAAGCAGGCGGTTACAGCGCCATTACGCCTTCGATTTCTATCTGCGCATCACGCGGCAGGGCGCGCACCGCAATGGCGGCGCGTGCCGGGAAGGGCGCGCTGAAGTAGCGTTTCATGATTTCGTTTACTTCGGCGAAGCGCTCCATGTCGGTGAGGAAGATGTTGAGTTTGACGATGTTGCTGAAGTCGCCGCCGGCGGCTTCGCACACCGCTTGCAGGTTGGTGAAGACGCGCTCGACCTGCACGGCGAAGTCGTGCTCCATCTCCATCGTTTCCGGGTTAATCGGTATTTGTCCGGAGAGGAAGACGAGGTTGCCGGTGCGCACTGCCTGCGAGTACGGACCGATGGCGGCGGGGGCTTTGTCGGTGTGGATGACTTGTTTGCTCATGCTTGGCTCCTTTCTACCCGGCGGATGTGGGTAACGCCTTCCAGCGAGCGCAGCTGCCGGGTGAGCTGCGTCAGGTGATTGCTGTCGCGCACTTCTGCCCAGACGGTAAGGATTCGCTGTTGGTCATCGTGTGCGGCATGGTTCATCTGGAAGTCGGTGATGTTGGCATCGGCGTCGGCGATTAGGCCGGAGACGTTGGCCAAGAGGCGCGGATGTTCGCGTGCTTGGATTTCGAGGACGGTCGGGAAGAGGCCTTTGCGTTCTTGCGCCCAGGTGGCGTCTATCCATTCTTCGCCGCCAACGATGCCGCGCAGCGGGCATTCGCGGCGGTGGATGTGGATGCCGATGCCGGGGACGACTTGGCCGATGATGGCTTCTTCCGGCAGTGGGTGGCAGCATTCGGCGAGGCTGATGCCGCTTTCAAAGGCGCTGTGCACTTCGAGTTGGCGGGTGGTGTCGTCGTCGCGGGCGGGTGGGGCGGTTTCGCCGTCGCATTCGAGCAGGCTGGTGGCAACGAGTTCGGCCTGGCGCAGCCCCTGGCCGATTTCGGCGAGCAGGGCGCTGCGTTCGCTAAAGCCGCTTTCTTGCAGGTAGTGTTGCCAGCGCGTCTTGCCGACGCTGTCGAAGGTGTGGCCACGGCGGCGCAGGGCGTTGCCGAGCAGGCGTTCGCCGAGGGCGCGCGCGTCTTTGCGCGCAAGGTCTTTCAGGTATTTGTTGATGGTATCGCGGGCGCGCTTGGTGACGACAAACTGCAACCAGCCAGCGTGCGGGTGCGCGTCTTCTTGGGTGATGATTTCCACCATTTGCGCCATTTCCAGCGGTTTGTAGATGGGGTAGGGCTGACCGTTGACGATGGCGCCGACGCAGTGGTTGCCGACTTCGCGGTGGATTCTATAGGCGAAATCGACCGGGGTAGCGCCGTGTGGCAAATCAATGACTTCGCCCTGCGGGGTGTAAACGGAGATGTCGTTGGAGACGAGTTCGTTTTTGATGGTTTCGTAGAACTGCAGCGGGTCGTCGGTGATGGTTTGTACTTCGGTAAGCCGCGAGAGCCATTGGCGCATCTGTTTTTCGGCTTCGATGCTGTGTTCTTCGAATTGTACGGCGCGCTGTTTGGCGTGCTGGTGCCAGACGGCGATGATGCCCGCTTCGGCAAGCGTGTGCATGTCGCGTGTGCGGATTTGCACGTTGAGCATGATGCCGCCCGGCATGAGGACGCTGCTGTGTAGTGAACGGTAGCCGTTGCTTTTTGGTGCGGCAATGTAGTCTTCAAATTTGCCGTGTACCGGGCGGTAAAGCGCGTGCAGGTGGCCGAGGATGCGGTAGCAGCTGTCCTCGTTGTCGGTAATGATGCGGATGGGGATGGTGCGCAGGGCTTTTTCAAAGCTTTGGATGTGCCTGTATTCGCCGTCTGTCATCGGGATTGGGATGTTGTCGCCGCCCTGTTTGCGCTGCATCCGCTGATAGACGCCCCAGAGGTGGCGCTGCCGCTTGTTGATGCTGGCCTTGATGCCGAACTCTTGCAGGCGCGGTTGTAGTTCTTTTTTGACGCGATTGAGGACGTCGTTACGGGAAAAGCGCTCGAGATAGCGTTTTTGTAAGACGGCGAAGCGCCACGGATTAAGGTAGGAAAAGGCGAGGTCTTGCAGCTGGATGCTGAAGTAGTAGAGACCGAGGCGACCGGCTATCGGCGCATAGACTTTCATCGTTTCGTTGGCGATGCGGTACTGTTTTTCGCGGCGCATCACGCCCAAGGTCTGCATGTTATGCAGGCGGTCGGCGAGTTTGATGATAAGGACGCGCGGGTCATCAGCGGTTGCCAGGATCATTTTGCGAAAACTCTCGGCGACTGCGGCCTGCGGCGCGGTTTTTTTCAGGCGGTCGAGTTTGCTGACGCCATCGACCAAGCGGGTAACTTCTTCGCCAAATTCCGCCGCCATTTCGGTTTTTTTGATGACGGTGTCTTCGAGGACGTCGTGCAGCAGTCCGGCTTGCAGCACGGGCAGGTCAAAGCGCTGGCGGGCGAGGATATGGCAGACAGCGATGGGGTGAACGAAATAGGGCTCGCCGGACTTGCGCATTTGGCCTTCATGCGCGGCTGCGCCGTAGATGGCGCAGCGCAGGACTTTTTCGATGTCTTCGGGGTCTAGGTATTTTTTCAGTTCGACGGCGAGTTCGTTATAGGCAGCCTGGAGCATTGCTGCGCCGCTAAAGGCGGCGAATGGCTGGTATTCAAGGGCTAGGGGCATGGTCATGTTGCATTTCCTCCAGACTCACTTCTTCGGCGGTACTGGTTTCGACAACGGGTGCGGGTTCGGGGATTTTGCCGCCGCGCAGCAGGTCGTTGATGGTGGTTTTGCCTTCGGCGATTTCGCGCAGGGCAATGACCGTTACTTTGTCGTTTTCGGCGGCAACAAGCGGTTGGAATCCGTTTGCGATTTGTCGGGCGCGTTTGGAAGCGGCAAGGGCAAGACGGAAGCGGTTGTTGTCGTTTTTGAGGCAGTCTTCGATGGTGACGCGGGCCATGGGGTTCTCCTGGAAATGAAATAAACGGGGTGTTATTCCCTTTTTCCGTGTATTTGCGGCGCACAGAGGCGACAGATGCCCGCTCCCGCTGCGGGCTTTGTTCCGCAGGGAAGGGCTAAAAGGAAAAAGGGGGGTGGTCGATTGTAACTAAAGTTCTGCGGCTTGGCGATGGTGGTTTTTTAGCGGATGAGGATGGCGTCTTTGTCAATTTTGCGCCGCCCGCCGCATTGGCTGTAAAGGCTTTCTTCGCCGCGCATCAGGCGGAAATGGTGGCCGCCGTCGTCGCTCGTCCAGCGGTATTCGCCGTCGCTGAAGTCGTAGTCGCCGCGACGTGCCAGGACACGTTTGCCCGTTTTCAGTTTGGGGGTGGCGCTGTATTCGCCGCCCATGTTGGCGTAGTTGATTTGCAGCTTGGCGCCGTCGTCGCAGTAGTACGCCCAAAATTCGTCATCGCCGTCGGGCAGGGCAGGGATGCCGCTTAAAAAGGTGCTTGGCGTGCCGCAAGCGCTGAGCAGGAGGGCGGCAAGGGTGAGGGTTTTGTTCATGGTGCTAGCTTGGGGGTTGGTGGGGGACAGTTGCAAAACCCGCGGCGGGCGCGGGTTTTCGGGGGTATTAAAAATCGTGGAAAAGTTATTTTTGGTGTTGTGGACGAAGCGACGCAAGCCGTCGGGATGCTCTCTCTTACTATGCGAAGCAAGAGATTGGGCTGAGGTGAGGGCAGCGACTAATTGAAAAATCGAAATCTTATCTCGTAAGTAACATTGCCCACCCCCACCCCAGCCTTCCCCCGCTGCGGGCTTCGCCCTGCAGGGGAGGGGGAATTTAAACAGGTTTTTGGGGGTTATTCGTCGCTGTCGTTATAGGTTGGCAGGGAATCGCCGTCCCATTCGTGGTTGGGGTCAGGGATGAAGACGAGGCCGCCGGTTTCGCTTTGGCTGATGAGCCAGCCGCCGGGGACGGCGGTGCGGTAGAGTTCCGGGGTGTGTTTGTTGTTGCGGCTTTTCAGTTTTTGCCATTCGAGGACGGGGGTGCGGCGGCTGCCGCCGCCAAAGAGGAATTTGCTGAGTGCCATGCGGGGTTCCTTGGTTTTGGGTTTGGATGGGGAACGGGGTTGCGCGGCGCCGCTGTCTGCGTCTGTCTGCGCGCTTTCTGCGGTAACAGGTGGTGGGGTGTAACCGCTGTAGGTGAGGGGGAAGACCGGTTCGTGCCAGTGGTTACGCTGCTTGGCAAGGGGAATTTTCGGGTCGTTGTGGTGTTTGGGCATGGTCGTGAGCGGGTTGGGGGAAGTTATGCTTGCGGCGTTTTGTCGCGCGGGGTGCTTTTTTGTTTTTTCAGGTGGATGAGCAGGATGGAGAGGGCGGCGGGGGTAACGCCGGGGATGCGTGCCGCCTGGTCGAGGTTTTCCGGCTGGATTTTGTCGAGTTTTTCCGCGACTTCGGCAGAGAGCCCGTGAATGGCGCGGTAGTCGCAGGGCACGGGCAGGCGGTGCGCGCGGTTTTCTTTGAGTTTGGCGACTTCATTCTGCTGGCGCTCGATGTAGCCGCTGTATTTGGCGGCGATGTCGATTTGTTCGATGACCGCTTCGTCTAGCGGCGGTGCGTCGAAGCCGGGCAGGGCGGCGAGTGTCGCGTAGTCGATTTCCGGGCGCTTGAGCAGTTCGCTCGCGGCGAGGTTTTGCGTGAGGCCGGGCAGGTGTTCTTGGCGAATGAGGGTGTGGCGCAGGCGCTCTTGTTCGCGGGCGAGCGCTTCCATTTTTTCGCAGAACGCGCGGTAGCGCTGTTCATCGACGACGCCGAGTTCGTGACCGATGGCGGTCAGGCGGGCGTCGGCGTTGTCTTCGCGCAAGAGCAGGCGGTGTTCGGCGCGGCTGGTGAACATGCGGTAGGGTTCGCGCGTGCCCTGGGTGATGAGGTCGTCGATGAGGACGCCGAGGTAGGCTTCTTCGCGTTCGGGGTACCAGGGTTCGCGGTTCTGCACGCGCAGGGCGGCGTTGATACCGGCAAGCAGGCCTTGGGCGCCCGCTTCTTCGTAGCCGGTGGTGCCGTTGATTTGTCCGGCGAGGTAGAGGTTCTGGATGTGGCGGCTTTCCAGGGTGTGTTCGAGGTCTTGCGGGTCGAAGAAGTCGTATTCAATGGCGTAGCCGGGGCGGGTGATGCGCGCGTGTTCGAGGCCGGCGATGCTGTTGATATAGGCAATTTGCGCCTCAAAGGGCAGGCTGGTGGAGACGCCGTTCGGGTAGAGTTCGCCGGTGGTCAGGCTTTCGGGTTCGATGAAGATTTGGTGGCTGGTTTTATCGGCGAAGCGCATGATTTTGTCTTCGATGGACGGGCAGTAGCGCGGGCCGTAGGCGTCCTTGATGACGCCAGCGTACATGGGCGCCTGGTCGATGTAGGCGCGGATGATGTCGTGGGTGCGTTCGTTGGTGCGGGTAATGTGGCAGTTGACTTGGCGCGGGTGTTCGCTGGCACTGCCAAGGTAGGAAAAGACGGGTACTGGGGTATCGCCGGGCTGGACTTCCATGCGGCTGTAATCGACGGTGCGCGCATCAAGACGCGGCGGGGTACCGGTTTTCATGCGCGCGAGGTTGAACGGCAGGTCATGCAGGCGGGCGGCGAGTTCGTTCGCAGGTGGATCGCCGGCACGGCCACCGGGGAAGTTGTTCAGGCCGATATGGATTTTGCCGCCGAGAAAGGTGCCGGTGGTGAGGATGGTCGCTTCGGCGCGGTAGTCAATTTGTTGTTGGGTGCGCACACCGCATATGCGCCCGTTCTCAATGATGAGGTCGGTAACAGCCGCTTGGAAGATGTCGAGGTTGGGCTGGTTCTCCACCATTTCGCGCACGGCGCTTTTGTAGAGGTTGCGGTCGGCCTGGGCGCGGGTGGCGCGCACGGCGGGGCCTTTGCGACGGTTCAGGATACGCCACTGGATGCCGGCGCGATCGGCAGCTCGTGCCATGATGCCGCCTAAGGCATCGATTTCTTTGACGAGGTGGCCTTTGCCGATGCCGCCAATGGCGGGGTTGCAGCTCATTTGCCCGATGGTTTCGATGTTGTGGGTGAGCAGCAGGGTGCGGGCGCCGCTGCGGGCGGCAGCGCAGGCGGCTTCGACGCCGGCGTGGCCACCGCCGACGACGAGGACGTCGTAATGGATGGGGTATTTCATGGTTGTTCGGGCAGTTGCCATTCCGGCGGCAGGTGTTGCGGCGCGCTGATGCGCAGGATTTTTAGGGGGCTGAATTCGCCGCTTTGCAGGGTGACGCTTTTTTTGGCGACGGCGAAGGTTTTGGCAAGCCAGGCGATGAGGTGTTTGTTGGCTTTGCCGTCTTCGGGCGGCGCGGTGATGGCGATTTTGTAGCGCTCGTCATGGATGCCCTGGCACTGGTCGCGGCTGGCGCGGGCGGTGATTTTGACGGCGAGGATGAGGTCGCCTTGTTCCCATTGGGCGGCGGGCATGATTCAGCCCGCACCGCCGAAAACGAGCATGCCGATGCCACGCTGCGCCAGGTAGAGGATGAATAATGCCGCCATCGGGGTGAAGTCAAGCATGCCGAGCGGCGGGATGATGCGGCGCAGCGGTGCCATTAGCCATTCGCAGCAGGCAAGGGCGATTTGCATCACCGGCTGGCGTGGGTCGGTTTGTAGCCAGGAGCCGATGACGGTGATGAGGATGGCGTAAAAAACGGTGTTAATCCAAACGTCAATCAGGATTAACAGGGTGATTGGCAGGGCGACGACGCTGGGCGCGAGGATGAAAGCGACCAACAGCGCGATGATGGCGGCAACGATGACCGCGCCGAAATCAAAGCGCGAGGGCGGCAGCAGCTTGCGAAACGGCAATACGAGCGGGTCGGTGAGCTGGTTCAGTTTATGGACGACGGGGTTGAAGCCGAGACGGTAGAGGTTTGCATGGAAGCGGATGATAAAAAGGGTAATGGCGAGTTTGCCGAGGAGGCTGATGAGGTATTGCATGTGTGAGTTTGTGTTTTAGTTTGTGTTTTTTGGGGAAGTTACCAATCGCGGGTCAGTTCTTCGGCGATGGCATGGCTGCGCGCGACGACTGCTGCCATGGCGTCATCGACGATGCGGTCGAGGTTGGCATCACTAAAGACGTTCAGCGCCGCTTCGGTGGTGCCGCCAGGGACGGCGATGTTTTTGCAGTAGTCGGCGAATTCGGGCGGGGTGGCGTTGTTGTCCAGCGCGAGTGTTCCCGCGCCGACCGCGGTCCAGGTGATGATGTCGTAGAGTTCGTCGCGCTCAAAGCCGTAGCGTTCGCCGGCGTCCAGCATCGCTTGCATCAGGCGGAAGAAGTAGGCGATGCCGCTGCCGGAAAGGGCGGTGATGCCGTCGATTTGTGTCTCGTCATCCAGCCAGGCGGTCTCGCCGATGGCGCCGAAGATGGTTTCGATCAACTCTTCTTCTTCGGGGTCGAGTTCGTTGTCGCTGTAGATGCCGGTTAATGATGCCTGATGCGAGGCGGCGATGTTCGGCATGGCGCGGATGATGATGGCGTCGTCGCCCAAGATGCGACGGTAATGCTCAATGCGGATGCCAGCGGCGAGGGTGATGATGATTTTGTCGTCCAAGTCGTAGCCGGCGAGTTCGTCCAGCACGGCTTTCATTTGCGTCGGCTTGACGCCAAGGATGAGGTAGTCGCTGTCTTTGACCAGCTGGCGGTTGTCGGTATGGGCTTTGATGCCGTGGATTTTTTCGAGGGCGGCGGCGCTTGCCGGGGTGCGGCAGGTGGCGTGGATTTGTTTGGGGTTGAAGCCGTTTTCTTTGTCTGCGAGCAGGCCGCTGATGATGGCGGCGCCCATGTGGCCGGCGCCGAGAAATCCGATGGTTGTGCTCATGGGCGGTTTCCTGGGTGAGGGCGGGATGAAAATCCGGCGAATCTTATCATGTTTGCCCGAGGCGCTGCCGTGAACTTTGGCTTTGTTTTGTGCGGTTTTTCGGTAAAATACAATTCTTGATTTTTTGTAAGGAAAGAAAAAGGATGCTGTTATGAGTGATAAGCACGAAACCAAACTGGACGACCTGCTGCGTTTTACCGACAAACAAAAGGCCTCGGACTTGCACTTAAGTGCCGACCTGCCGCCGATGATTCGTGTCGATGGCGATATTAAGCGCCTCAACCTGCCGCCGCTGGACCGCCAGCAGCTGCGCGACATGATTTATTCCATCATGACCGACACCCAGGTGAAGAACTTCGAAGAACACTGGGAAGCGGACTTTTCCACGGAAGTGAAAGGCATCGCCCGTTTCCGGGTAAACGTCTTCAACCAAAACCGCGGTCTTGCCGTGGTATTCCGGACGATTCCGAGTCGCGTGCTCTCGCTGGAAGATTTGAAAGCGCCGGAGAAATTCGTGGAAATCATCGACGTGCCGCGCGGTCTGGTACTCGTTACCGGCCCGACCGGTTCTGGTAAATCGACCACGCTGGCAGCGATGTTGAACCACATCAACGAAAACAAGCACGAACACATCCTCACCATCGAAGACCCAATCGAATTCGTGCATGAATCGAAAAAATGCCTGGTAAACCAACGCGAAGTGCACCGCGACACGCAAAGCTTCTCCAACGCACTGCGCGCCGCGCTGCGTGAAGACCCGGACATCATCCTCGTTGGTGAGTTGCGCG
>CAUVOF010000032.1:0-20137 GCA_963553325.1 uncultured Cardiobacterium sp. | reverse complement strand
ACGGCGCGCAAAACGCCTGCCTGATGGCGGGCGAGATTGACGAAGCCGCCGCCATTGCCGCTGCCCGCGCCCACCCAACGATGAGCGGGCAAGACCTGGCGAGCAGCATCGGCATCAAAAGCGCGCAAGCGTGGACGGAAGGCGTCTGGGACGCCACGAGCGACAGCTACCCGACGCAAAGCGACGGCGCCCTGCACGTTGTCGCCTACGACTACGGCATCAAGGCAAACATCCTGCGCCTGCTCGTTGCCAGCGGCTGCCGCGTAACCCTCGTCCCGGCGGCAACCAGCGCGGAAGAAGCGCTTGCCCTCGCCCCGGACGGCATTTTCCTCTCTAACGGCCCCGGCGACCCCGAACCGATGACGGGCGCAATCGCCACTATCCGCGACTTCCTCGCGCGCAAAATCCCGGTGTTTGGCATCTGCCTTGGTCATCAGTTGCTCGGCCTCGCCTGCGGCGCGCAAACGGTGAAAATGAAATTCGGCCACCACGGCGCCAACCACCCGGTGCAAGACCTCGCCACGGGGCGGGTGATGATTACCTCGCAAAACCACGGCTTTGCCGTCGATGAAGCGACCCTGCCGGACAACGTCCGCGCCACCCACCGCTCACTCTTTGACGGCTCGCTGCAAGGGCTTGCCTTCACCGACCGCCCCGTCTTCGCCTTCCAGGGACACCCGGAAGCCAGCCCCGGCCCGCACGACGCCGAAGTGCTTTTTGGTCAGTTTGTCGCAGCGATGCAGGCGCAGCGGACGTAATCTGCCCAACAAAAAACGCCGACCGCGATGGTCGGCGTTTTTTATTGGCGCGCTGGCTTAACCGCCCACCACCAGGCGCATCATCTCGCCGGTGAGATAGCCGCCGGCGGTGCCGATGGCATAGCCCAAAATAGCAAGCAGCACGCCGACCGGGGCAAGCGAAGGGTGGAAGGCAGCGGCAACCACCGGCGCAGAGGCAGCGCCGCCGATGTTCGCTTTTGAGCCGACGGCGAGGAAGAAACTCGGCGCGCGGATGATTTTCGCGACGATAAAGATAAAGGCGATATGGAAGAGCATCCACACCACGCCAACCATGATGACGCCGAAGTTGTCGAAAATTTTGTCCAGTTCCATCTGCATGCCGATTGAGCCGACGAGGATGTAGATGAAGACCGAGCCGAGGCGCGCGCCGCCGGCGTGTTCCAGTTCACGCGCGCGGGTGAAGGAAAAGAGAATGCCGAAGACGGTGGCAAGCATCACCAGCCAGAGGAAGGCGCTGTTTAAGCTGTAGCTTTTCGCCCAGGGGAACTGCTTGAACCAGGCGGCAATATGCTCGCCGAGCAGGTGGCTGGCGCCAACCACGGCGAAGCTGATGCCGAGGATGACCATCAAGTCGGCGAGCGTCGGGATGCGTTCGTTCTCGCGCGTATATTTCTCGACGGTGTGCTTCAGGGTGTCAATGGCGCTGGTATCCGCCTTCAGCCAGCGGTCCACGCTGTCGGCTTTTTTCGCCATAAAGAGCAGACCAATCATCCAAAATTCGGCGACGACGACATCGACCACGACCATGGTGCCAAAGAGGGTGTCATTGACGTGATAGAGCTCTTTCATCGCCGTCTGGTTGGCGCCGCCACCAATCCAGCTACCGGCGACGGTGGAAAAGCCCTTCCACAAATCGCCCGCCACCCATTCAGGGTTGATGATGCTAAAGAGCCAAACGGCAAACGGCCCGCCGAGGATGACGCCGATGGTCGCGGCGAAGAACATCGCCAGCGCCTTCCAGCCGAGGCCGATGATTTTTTGGATGTCGATGGACAGCGTCAGCAGGAACAGCGCGGCGGGCAGCAGATAGCGCGAGGCGATGTGGTAAATGTGGCTCGCGCTTTCTTCGCCGATGATGTGGAAGGTGCTAAGCAGGCCGGGGACGAAATAGCAGAGCAGCAGCGCCGGGATGTGCGAGTAGAACTTCGCCCAAAAGCCGGTCTTGCGTGAGCTGGTGTAGAAGATAAGACCGAGCACGCCCATCAGCGTGCCAAAAGCGACGGCATCGCTGGTAATCAGCGGGGTGGGCGGCGGTTCGGGCAGTTGGGCGAGAACTTGCTGCGCGCTGGTGAGGAGGAGGATGTTTTCGTACATCGTTTTTTCCTTGTGTTGCGAGGTTGAAGGATGCCCGCGTTTGCCGTGGTCGCGGCAGGCGCGGGCGGGTGAGGATTTACATACAGGGTAGCGGGGTTCGTGTATGTATATTTCGTTTAGAACCCCCCACAGGGTGCGCCTTATGGCGCCTGTCTTTTAAGGCGCTTCAGCCCGCCCGCTTGGTGCTGCCGGCAGTTCCAGCATCGGCACGGCGCTGTTCGGCAGCATGGTTTGCGGCAGGATGCCGTTCCAGCGCTCAATCTGCATCAGGCGGATGATTTCCGGGTTCTTGCGTAGCGCTTCGCCTTTGGTATTGATGGATTCGGCTTCCGCTTTAGAGCGTAGCTCAATCGCTTTTGCCTCGGCTTCTGCCGCCTTTATTTGTGCGTCCGCCTGCCCCTGGGCGCGGGTGGCAGCAATTTGCGCTTCGATGCGTTCGCGTTCAAGGTTTTGTTTGTAGCGCTCGACTTCGACTTCCGCCTTCATCCGGTCTTCGATGGTTTGTTCGTAGGCGTCGGAGAAATCGACGTTTTCAATCTGCACGCTTTCGATGCGCAGGTAGGGGTATTTGGCGAGCGCGGTAACGATGGCGTCGCGCGTTTTGTTGTTCAGCTCTTCGCGGTGCTGCACCGAGCGGATGGCGGTGAACTGGCCGAAGACGGTTTTGATTTCTTGTTTGACGATGGGGACGATGGCGAGTTCGTAGAGGTTGTCGATTTTGCCGAACTGGGTGTAGAGCGCTTCCACGCCGTCATCGGCGACGGCAAAGGTGACGGAAAGCGCGATTTGCGCGGGCTGCTGGTCGCTGGAGTAGGCGAAGATGTCCTTCATTGTGCCGGTGGTGGTGCGGGTCGGGATGCGCACCACGCGGTCAATGTATGGCCATTTGAAGTGCAGGCCCGGGTCGGCGACTTTGCTGATTTCGCCGTAATGCAGGACGACGCCGCGCTCGCCCTGGTCAACGGTGTACATGCTGCCGCCAGTAGTCATGAGGAGGATAAGGACGACTGCGGCGCTGATGATGAGGGTGATGAGGGGGGCTTTGCTTTTTTGGCTCATGAGCTTTCCTGGGTTGTGGGTGAAAAAAAGCGCCCTGGTTGCGGGCGCTTGGGACGGTTGGCAATCAGTGCATATTCTTGCCGTAGAGTTTGATTTCTACGCGGCGGTTGGGCTGGTTGCAGTCGTTACGCGCGGCGCTGTTGCGCGGGTTGCGGCTGCGGCAGCCGGTGACGACGGGATCGTTTTCGCCGTGGCCGCGTGCCTTGAGGATGGAAGCGGGGAAGCCGTTTTCGACCATGACGCGCTTGACGGTTTGCGCGCGGCGTTGTGAGAGGCGCTTGTTGTACGCCGGTTTGCCTTCGGGGTCGGCATAGCCGTCGATGTAAATGACGCTGGTGGCATCGCGGTATTGCGCAGCGGCAGCGGCGATTTCTTGCAGCTGGCGCTTGCCGTCGGGCAGGATGCTGGCGTAGTCGGAACGGTTGAATTTGAAGAGTGCGGAAACGTCCACGTTGTACTGCTGCACCAGTTCGGGCGAGCAGTTGCGGTTTTGTTCGAGGCGCGGCAGGGTGTGGGTCTGCTCGCGCAGGCCGCTGATTTCGCTGCTGGCAGTGGCGCGGTCAACGGCTTGCAACACCGGGCTGCCGCCACCATCGACGACGCGGAAGAAGCTGACGTTGCCTTGCGGCAGGTCGTAGAAATCGCCGGCGTTCGCCTTGATGTTGTAGGCGCGGTCGCGGCCACTGTAGGCGGCGGCAAGGCGCTGGTTGTAGGGGCAAAGCTCGGCGTAGCGGTAGCCGCCCGGCAGCAGCGAGGTCAGGTATTCGCCATTGACATAGACGTTGGCAGCGCCGCCACCGCCGCCGGTGCGGTAAAACATCACGCCCGCCCAGCCGGGATTGACGGATTCGTTGCCGGGGGCGCCGGCGCCGAAGGTTTGCCAGCGTTCGGTAAGTCCTTGTTGTGCCGTGGCGGCAGTGCTGGCGGCGAGCAGGCTCGCTATCAGGATGGTTTTCAGGGTTCGTTGCATGTCCTTTTCCTCTTGTTTTTGTCCGGGATTGCCCGTGTGGGGCGGGGTATTTGGCAAGCGCGTTTGGTAATGTTTTGTTCATTACAGCGCACCGCCGCAACTATAAAGCACGTCATCTCTTGTTGTCAAAAATGCGTTTTCCGGCAAATGTATGGATACTTTTGTGCCGATTTTGCTTCGTTTTTTGTTTGGTAATGTTTTTAGGTTTTCCGCCGCAATTCATGAACGTATCGTGCCACCGCCAAGTAGTCCTCGCTTCCGGAAAGCGCCAGTTCGCGCGCGACGAGCGTGGCATCGTCATGGCGGGCGCGGTCGTGCGGCTTCATGTAGTCATGGAAACAGCGGATGGCGGAACGGCGCACGTGCGTGAATCCCAAGTCGTCGAGCCAGGCGGCGACGTCTTCCGGTTCGCGCGGGTAATCGGGGGTGAGTTTTGCCGTTTTGCGGTAGGGACGCAGGCCGCGGTCAAGATAGTCAAAATTGCCGAAAACGTGCTGCGCGAAGACCAGCGCGCGACGGTTGTAAAACATCAGCGAGAAATGCCCGCCTGCCTCGACCCGCGCCGCGCACGCCGCGAGCAGCGCTGCGCCATCTGCCACCCATTCCAGCACCGCATGGCAGCAGACGAGGTCAAAGGTTGCCCCGCCCAGCGCCTTTTCTAAATGAAAGGCGTCGGCATGGACGAAATCTACCGCCAAGCCCAGCGCCTGCGCCGCCGCCCGTCCTTCATCGAGCAGCACTTGCGAGCGGTCGGCAACCACCACTTCATGCCCCAAACTGGCATACCACAGCGCCATTTGCCCGGCGCCACCGCCGACGTCAAGAATGCGCAACGGCGCGCCCGCGAGCAGCGGCTGCAGGTCGCGTTGTAAGACGGCGAGGCGGATGCGGCCTTTCGTCGTCGCGTAAATATTTTTCAGGAAAACCGCGCCGATACGGTCGAAATCAGACATCGAGCCGCGCCGGTAAAAACATCGCGTCGCCATAGCTGAAAAAGCGGTAGCGCGCGGCGATGGCGTGCTGATAGGCGGCGCGGATGTTGTGGTAGCCGGCAAAAGCGCTGACCAGCATCAGCAGCGTTGATTCCGGTAGATGGAAATTGGTGAGCAGCGCATCGACGACGCGGAAGCGATAACCCGGCGTGATGAACAGATTGGTGTCGCCGCTAAACGGCACGAGTTCGCCGCCTGCGGCAGCAGATTCCAGCGCACGCAGACTGGTCGTGCCGACCGCGACCACCCGTCCGCCGCGCGCGCGGCAGGCGGCAACCGCATCGACCACGTCCTGCCCGACCTGCAACCATTCCTCGTGCATGACGTGCTCGGCGAGGTTCTCATGGCGCACTGGCTGGAACGTCCCCGCGCCGACGTGCAGCGTGACCTCTGCCTTCCGCACGCCGCGCAGGCGAATGGCAGCGAGCAGCGCCTCGTCAAAATGCAGTCCGGCGGTGGGGGCGGCGACCGCGCCGCTGTGCTTGGCAAAGACCGTCTGATAGCGCTGCTTGTCGCTTTCCAGCGCCGCCCGTTCCAAATAAGGCGGAATCGGCATTTCGCCCTGCGCCGCCAGCAGTTCCGCCCACGGCGTCTCGCTGTGCAGGGCAAACAGCGCCTCATGCCGCCCGGTAACGCGCACTTCCGCCTCACCGATGCGAATCACGCCGCCGACCTTCGGCGATTTCGAGGCGCGCACATAGGCGACCGCCTCATGCGCGCTTTTCAGGCGCTCAATCAGCACCTCGACGCGGCCACCGCTCGCCTTCTGCCCAAAGAGCCGCGCCGGCAACACCCGCGTATTGTTAAAGACCAGCAAATCATGCGGGTCAAGCAAATCCGGCAAATCACGCACCATGCGGTCAGCGAGTACGACCTCTTGCGCCGACACTGGCCGCGCCAGCAGCATCCGCGCCGCGCTGCGTTCTGCCAACGGGAAGCGGGCGATTAACTCATCCGGCAATTCATAAACAAAATCGGATTTACGCCACATCACGAAGCCTCCCCGCGTGCCGTGCCAGCGAGCCAGGCGGACAAAAAGCCCGCCAACCAGTCGCTGATTTCATCGCAATGCCGCTCCTGATAAAGCCATTGCGACATCGCCGTCTGCGCGCCGGGGCTTGCCAGTTCCTCGCTGTCGCGCGTGTGCCAATAACGAATCTGCTCAACCGTCGCCTCCGGGTGAAACTGAAAACCAAAGGCGCGCCCGCCGATGCAAAACGCCTGATTGGGAAAAGTGTCGCTTGCCGCCAGCTTCACCGCGCCTTCCGGCAGAGTAAAGCCCTCGTTATGCCACTGAAAAAAGCGCTCCGGCATCTCGGCAAAAATCGAATTAAAACCCTCAACCGTCGGATACAGCGGATAAAAGCCGATTTCCACTACCCGCTCGGCGTGGCGCGTCACCGTGCCGCCGTAAGCCATCGCCAAAAGCTGCGCGCCCAGGCAAATGCCCAAAAACGGCTTGCCGGCATCAACAATGCCGCGAATCCACATCAGCTCGGACAACAGCGGCGGCAGCGACGGGCAATCGTTGGCGCTCATCTTGCCGCCAAACACAATCGCCGCATCAAACGAATCCGCCTCCGGCAAAGGGTCGCCCGCGAGCGGGCATAACGTGCGAAATTCCACATCCTTGTGCGCGGAAAAAAACTGCCCGACCAGCCCGGTCGAGCCGGCGGGATTATGCAAAATTGCCACAATGCGTAGCATGAAAGCCTCTGAATAATGATGAAAAGAGAAAGGGCGCTAGGGCGTGTTTACAATTGGATAACCCCCTCCCCTGCAGGGCGAAGCCCGCAGCGGGGGAGGGTTGGGGAGGGGGTGGACAATGTTGCTTACGAGATAAGATTTCTGTTTTTCACGTTTGCTGCCCTCACCCCAACCCCTCTCTTGCTTCGCAAGCAATGCTTGTCCCACAGGGAGAGGGGCTAGTTCGCTGAATTGTAAACAGCCGCTAATGTAGCGCAACGCGCGGGCGGGTCAAGCGGCAGGCGTTTATTCGCAGCGCGCCCGCCGCTGTGCTATGTTTCCCGCTTCCCTTTTAGTGAAAAGAACTTCCCCCATGTCGCTTGCAGCCCCAGCGCGTAGCCCCGCCCTTTTCCAGCGCCTGCCGGAGCGGATATTTGCCCCGCTGGCGTCTGCCAACCGCCGCCAATACTGGCATTTGCTCTGCGTCCTCTACGACAAACGCTTTGGCCCGGATGCGCCGTTGCCGCCGAGCAGCGGCTTTTTACTGCGCGAAATTACCGCCGATATAGCTGCTGCCATCGAACACCAGGACTGGGTGCTGGAAGAAGTTGAGGCGACACCGCAAACACCGCTTGCCAACCGCGCCTACATGGTTTTCAGCCGCCTGCGCGACAGCGGCTGGTTGCAGGTTGAGCGCCTGGGGGTGCGTGAAGTGGTACTGATGCCGCCGGCGGTTGCCCATTTCATCGGGCGGCTGATTGAATTTGCCCACACCGGGCCGGAATTCGTTTCCGGCAAAATCCGCAGTATTGAGGCGAACCTGAAACTGCTGCTGCACGAAGACGCCGATGGCGCGTCCCTGCAAGAAGCGGCGCGGCAGTCGCGCGCGCTGTTGGAACATATCCATATCGCCAGCACCCATGTGCGCGACCTGATGCGCGAAATCGGCGACATCGAAGTGACGGGCGAATTCGTGCGCCGCTTCTTCGATGACTACGTTGAGCGCATTTTTATCGCCGACTACAAAGAGCTGCGCACGCGCGACCACCCGCTGGCGCGGCGGCAGGAAATCCTGCGCCTGCTGGAACATATCCGCCAAGCGCCGCTGCGTGAGCGCCTTTTGCGCTGGTACCAGGAAAAACAGGCAGCGGGCGATGCCACGCGTGCCGAGGCGCTGTTTGCGCGCGACATCCAAAAAATCGAAGAACTGCAACGCATCGACGAATACCTAAGCCGCCTTGATGACGAAATCCGCCGCGCCAACCGGCAGGCGCTCGCCTACCTCGACTACCGCCTGCGCGCCACCCTGCCATTGGGGCAGTTGATTGGCGCGGCAGTAACCGCGGTCAAGACACACGGCGAAAAAGCCCCGCTGCGCACGCCCTTTACCTGCGGCGCAGCCATCAGCGGCGAACGCCTCGCCCGGCCGCGCCAACAAAAACGACAAACCCCGCCCGGCAAACTGCGCAGGCAGACCGTCTCACCGGAGCGGGCGGCCTATGCCCGCCTGGCATTACAGGCACACGACCGGCGCGCGATGTCCTGGCCGAAACTCGCCGCCTTCGTCCGCGCCCAACTCGCCGGGCGCGCCAGCATCAGCAGCGCCGAACTGCCGCACGACAGCATCAGCGCGGTGCGCGCCCTGCAAATGCTCTGCGCCCTCGCCAACGCGCACGCGGGCAGCGGCCGCCCCCTGCCCGGCGGCTTTGCCATCCGCCGCGACGGCGACAAAGAAATGCCGTCGCCCGCCATCTCGCACATCCCCTTCACCCTCATCAACCTGCAACAGAAGGACGACACATGAGCTTTTGGCAAGACGCCGTCGCCAAGACCAGCGGCGCGACAGAAGACGACTTCGAACTGGCGGCGAGCCGCCTCATCAACGAACAAGTGCTGTACGCCGCCGACCGCCACAGCAAGACCGCCTACGCCCTCATCCGCGAAAACGAGCGCGACTTCCGCCGCGCCCTGGCGCCACTCGGCTACCAGCTACACATCAACGGCCAACTGCGCTACGCCTGCGCCATCCCGCGCCACAGCCAGCACACGCCGGTGAGCGTGGCTCAAACCCTGCTCGCCCTGGTGCTGCGGCAAATATTTGACGAAGAAACGCGCAACGGCCACCACGACGAACACGGCGAAGTTGCCTGCGACCTGGTTACGCTTGCGGTCAAATACAAACAAATCACCGGGCGCGAACTCGAAAGCGGCGGCAAACTGCTGACGCTCTTGCAATGGATGCGGCGCTGGGGCTTGGCGCGCCTGGTGGATGACGACGGCGACTACGCCGGTGCGGAGCTGCACCAGCCCTACGCCGTCATCATTCGCCCCGGCATTGCCGAAGTGCTGGGCGAGAGCGCGCTGCTACAACTCGCTCGCTTTACCGACGCGGACGCAGTTGCCGATGATGCGGTGGACGATGTTGACGACCCGACAGAAGGAGAAGACTCATGAAAAAACTCATCAAAATCCGCCTGGTGCAATTCTTCCTCTACGACACCCTCGACATCGACATCGGCATGACCTGCGGCATCTTCGGCGCCAACGGCAGCGGCAAATCCTCGCTGCTCGATGCCGTGCAGACCGTGATGCTCGGCGGCAACGAAAGCCACGGCGACGCCGGCGTCGCCTACAACGCCCAGGCGGACGAAGGCAACCACAACAGCCGCAGCATCCGCGCCTACTGCCTCGGACAATACGGCCACGCCGCCGAAGCGCGCGTGCGCGACAACGCCGACACCTACATCACCCTCATTTGGGAAGACAGCCAAACGCGGGAGCGCCTATCCAGCGGCATCCACATCCACGCCGAAGCGGCACAGCCACGCGCCAACGTACAGGGGCGCTACATATACCCCGGCGAACTCACCCTCGCTGACCACCTCGACTACAGCAGCGGCGAAGCGCGGCCGAAAAGCTGGCAACAATTCCGGCAAATGCTGAGCCAACGCGCGCCCGGCGAAGAAAGCCAATACGACAACGCCAAGCGTTTCGTCGAAGCGCTGCTCTTCCGCCTGCGCGGCAGCGGCGGCGTGCCGAACCTCACCGCCTACCGCCAGGCATTCCGCTTCGGCCTGCGCATGAAATTCGACAAAAGCGTCGATGACATCGTGCGCCGCCAAGTGCTGGAAGCGCGGCCGACCAACATCCACAAATTCCGCCAAGTCCTCAACACCTTCCAAGAAATGGCGGCGCTGGTAGAAGAAGTCCAAAACAAACTGAGCGCGGCGCGGCGCATCGAAAAAGACTTCGCCAGCGCGCAGCACGAACAGCGGCGGGCGGCGACCCTGCACGCACTGGCAGAAGAGGCGGCGAGCGCACTCGCAGCAGAAGCGCACCACGCCGCCATCGCCGCCGAAGAAGAAGCCGCTGCCGCCTGCCAACGCGCACAGTCACAACTCGCCGCCATTGGCGAAGCACTGGCCGCGGCAGAAACAGCAGCACAACGCAGCGCGGCCACCCGCGACCGCCACGCCTCGCACGGCGACCGCCTCTTGCTACAAGAAACCCTCGCCGCCAGCCGTGCCCGTCTGGAAAAAGACAGCGCCCGCCTGACGCGCGACCTCGGCGCGATAGCCAAAGCCCTCGACATCCGCCTGCCCGGCACCCTTCTCGTAAGCGAACCCGTCGCCGCCGCACAGCAGGCGCTGCAAAACATCCTCGCTGCCAAACAACTGCCCGAAAACGAAACCGTCGCAGCCGCCCGCCAGGCATTGCGCGCCGCCAAACAGCTGCACGACGCACTTTTCAGCGACATGCAGCGCGCCGGCAGCGCACTTGCCAAAGCCGAAGGCGAACTAAAAAACGCCGAAGCAGCACAAGCACGCGCCGCACGCGGCAAAGCACCGCTTGCCGCCAACGTCGCCAACCTGCAACGCGAACTGGCAGACGCCAACATCGCCGCGACGCCAGTCTGCGACCTGGTGCGCATCGACGACCCCGCCTGGCAACCAGTCATCGAAGCCTATCTGGGCGCAAGCAACATCCAGGCGCTGCTGGTCGCAGAAAACGACGAACGCGCCGCCTTCCACATCGCCCGCAAAAGCCGCGCCTACGACAGCAAAATCGTCCGCGCCAGCAAATACACGCACCGCGCCAGCCCGCCGGTGGGCAGCGTCGCCGAACTCATCCGTGGCGACAACACCGCCGCCGTCCATTACCTGCGCGCCAAACTGGGCGACTTCCGCCGCGCCGCCAGCGAAGACGAATGCTTTGCCCACCGCTACGCCATGACCGCCGACGGCATGCTGCTTGCCGATGGCGAAATCGTGCGCAAAAGAACCGTCCACCCCGCCGACTACAAAATCGGCCCGGTCAGCGCCGATGCCCGCGCCGCAGCGGCTGCACAAATCCGCGCCTGCCAACAAACCGTTGCCACCTGCCAGCGCGACTACGATCAGCTCAAAACCCTGCACGGCCAACTTGCCGCCTTTGCCGGTGATGCCAGCGAAAAAATCCAGGACATCCGCGACAGCTGCGCACAAATCGCCGCCAGCCGCGCCGACATCGCCGCACAAAACGCCCGCCTGCAAGCGCTTGATACCGCCGAATACCGCCAATTGGCAGCGGCAGCAGAGGCGGCCGCAGCACACGTCAAAACCCTGCACGGCGAACAAACCACCGCCGCGCAGCGCGTTGGCGCCGCTGACAGCCACTACCAACAACAACGCACCGCGTGCCAAGAAAAAGCCATGGCAGCCGCCGCACAACAAGCAAAAGCCGTAGCGGCGCGCGCGGATGCCGCCTTTGACGTCACCATCGCCGCGGCAGAACAACAGCGCCAACAAGAAATGCCGCTCGCCGCCAGCCGCGACGACTACACCAGCCGCAGCCAGCGCGCCCGCGACAAAAGCCAACAAAAAGCGGCGCAAGCCCTACAAAAACTGGCGGAATACAACTACCAATACCAAGAAAACCGCCACACCGAGAGCAGCGACGACTGGCAAGCCACGCACCGCTGGCTACAAAGCCGCATCGACGAACTAGAAGCCAGCCAACTACACCAATACCAAGAACAAATGACGCGCGCGCTCAACGCCGCCAAAACCACCTTCCGCAACGACGTCGCCATTGCCCTGCACGAAAACCTCGAATGGATGCGCGCCACCCTGAACCGCATGAACGAAGCACTGCGCCTCGCACCGCTCTTTACCAACAACGAACGCTACCAATTCCGCGCACAAGAACGGCCAGAAACCGCCGCCCTGCTCAAATTTATCAAAGACATCGCCCGCTACGGCAGCAGCGAAGAACAAGACCTCTTCGGCAGCGCCGGCGAAATCCCGCCCGCCTTTGAAGCGCTCTTGCACGAAAAAACCGCGAGCCACTTGGGCGCGGCACAAAACGCCCTCGACGACTACCGCGAGTTCTACCACTTCGACATCGAAATCCTGCGCGAAGACCGCACAAGCGGCGAAACCCGGCGCGTCGAATGGCTAAGCAAACGCATCGATTCCGGCTCCGGCGGCGAACGCCGCTCACCGCTCTACGTCATCGCCGGCGCGGCATTGGCATCGGCCTACCGCCTCAACCGTGGTGACGACAGCGGCCTGCGCCTGCTAGTCATCGACGAAGCCTTCATCAAAATGGACCCCGGCAACATCGTCGCCACCATGCGCTACTTCGAAGAACTCGGCCTGCAAGTGCTGATGGCAAGTACCGGCGACGCACTCGGCAGCCTGACCGCCTTCCTCGACCGCTACTACGACATCCTGCGCGACGCCGAAAACAACGAAATCCTATTAGACGGCCACGACGTCAGCGCCGAAACCCGCGCCCAATTCCGCGCCGACCTGCCCGAATTCCACCCCGAACTGCTGATTGCCGAAATCGCACGCCAGCGCGGGACAACAACATGACCAAGCGCGCCGAAACACTGGCAACACAAGCGCTGCACAAACTGCTGCGCGCCGCCGACAAACACGCGGCAGGAACGACCAGCCGCCCGCCAGCCCTTAGCGGCAAGGCGCTTGCCGACTACCGCCAACTGCCGCGCCTAGAAGACAAAGAAACCTACGACGCCATCATGAAAGAGGCGCAGGCACAAGGCGCAATCACCCTGCACTACCCGCGCCACGAAGCACAAGGCTTCATCCAGCGCATCGAACTTGGCGACGCCGAGCGCCTGGCGGCAATCCTCGGCAAACAAACACAAGCGACGAAAATCCGCGCCGCAGCAGCGCTGCTTGCCGCCGACCTCACCGCGCATCCCGTCCTGCACGACCTCATCGCCGCCTGGAAAAAACTGCAGAACGTGCGACAAACCACACCGGAAGACGCCACGCGCTGGCACGACGCCTGCCAAACCGTGAACTGGTGCCGCGCACAAGAACGACACGGCATCACCGAAACCGCGGTGCGCGACGCCAGCGCGCTGCTGTTCAAAGACAGCAAACGCATCGAAAACCTGCTGCCCTGCCTTGACCTGCTGCTGACCGGCAACCTCGACAGCGAAGCGCGCGCAGAAGCCGAAATCCTGCAAGAACTCGGCCTCTACCGCGAACCGCAGCCGGTGCGCCTTGCCGGTAACGTCCCCTTGCGCCGCACGCGGGGCGACTACCCGCCGGATTACCCCTACAGCGCCCTGCCCGCTGCCGCCGTACAAGGACTGGCGGCACAACCGGCACAAATCCTCACCATCGAAAACCTGACCACCTTTCACAGTTGGGCAAGACAACACGGCGACAGCAACACCCTCTGCCTCTACACCGCCGGCATGCCGTCCCCGGCATGGCGCGCCCTCTATGACCGCCTGCTTGCCGACCTGACACCCGGCATCCCGGTCTATCACTGGGGCGACATCGACGAAGGCGGCTTCCGCATCGCCGCCCACATCAGCCGCTGCGCTGCCGCCCGCGGCCACCAACTGCGCCCGTGGCAAATGCGCCCGGCAGAAGTACCTGCAGCGCAACACCGCCCGGCAAGCGCCCACACCCTCGCGCAAATGGTCAAATACGCCAGCGCCGCCGGCTGGGAAACGCTTGCCCAAGAAATCGCCGCCGCGGGCATCGTCGCCGAACAGGAAGGCTAATCTGCTATCCTCGCCCCATCCCAACCAACCAGGAGAAAACCATGCAAACCTTGCTGAAAACCACGCTGCTTGCTGCCACCGTATGGACAGCGACAACCCTGCACGCTGCCGGCGACGATAGCTTTGGCTTTGACGTGAAAAAGGTCAAAACCCGCTACGGCAAATTGACGGAGGCAAAAATAGCGAGAAAGGCACAACTGGTGTCGTCCTGAAATACCAGGGCAAGATTATCTTGAATCCCTTTACCGCACCGGGCTATGACGCCAACAAATACCAAGAAGACTTTTTTGCCGATCAGTTTGCCTATGGCAAAACCTATCGGCTTGGCGACACAGACATCATTCCGCTCTATGGCTTTAACAAAGGCGCGAACGGACAATTAGAATTCCCACATTTCCTGCTTGCCATCAAGCCAAACAAAACGGCAGGAATTTATGGCAACGATATATAGCGATACACCGAAAGTTTCAGAAAAAGCGCGTCGCCAAAGACGACCGCCATAGGGTGCGCCTTAGCGCACCGTCATGGAAACATTTATTTCGTATCAATGGTGCGCCAAGGCGCACCCTATAACCTCAGCAACGAAACACTGCATGAGGTTTTTGGTGTATCGCTATATTTCTTACACTAATTTCAAAAATCAGGTCTGCCATTGAGGGCTGGATAATTGCTTTATAGCGGTATCTTTACCCGCTAAACTTGCAAAATAAAAGCCCCGTATATACGGGGCTTTTTTGTTTTGCGCTTAACTTTGGCGTTCGGCTTCAATTTTGCGCAGATAGTCGTAGATTTTGTCTTTTAGCGCCAGTTTTTCCCGCTTTTTATGCTCAATGTCTTGATGACTGTTCGCCGAAACGGCGGCGTCTTTTTCCATGCGGTTGATTTCCTCATCGAGGGCATTGTGCTCGTTGAACAGGCGGGCAAAGTGATTGTCGTTTTGGCGCAGCTCGGCAATCAGGTCGCGATATTCATGTAACATGATAGTTTCCTTTATGTTGTTGGGCCTGGCTGCAATTTTATCCTATTTGCCCCGCTTTGGATATAAAAAACACGCGACGCGGCGGCTTTTGAAAAGGTAAGTTTCCATTTGCCGGCGCTTTGTGAATAATGGCGCCCTTTCCCGCTACCGGAGCATGACGATTAAGACTGTAACTGCCCCCCCGCCGCGCTATTATCATGGGCTGGACGAGCTGCGCGCGGCACTGATGCTGATTGGTGTTTTCTGGCACGCGGCGGCGGTGTTGTCGCCGTTTGCCTCGTTTGTTTATGCAAGCCCCTATCACCAGAGTATGCCGCTTTATGCGTCGATTTATCCGGAACATATTTTCCGCATGGAAGCGTTTTTCCTCGTTTCTGGCTTTCTCGCGCAGATGACGCTGGCGCGTAAGGACAAGCGCGTTTTTTGGCAGGCGCGGCTAAAGCGGGTGTTGCTGCCGCTGCTACTCGGCTGTTTGGGCGTCAATTTTATTCTGCAGGTTTTCGGCAGTATTTTTATGGGCTATGAGTGGGCGCATTATGATGTGTGGCGCTGGGTAATGCATGGCTGGTTTTTGATTTGTTTGATGGTATTTGCCACGGTGGATATGTTGCTGCCGTGCGGGGTATTTGCCCGCATGGGGGTTTTGCCCTGTATTTTGGTGGCGACTATTGGCTGGATTGGTTATGCCGCGCTGATTTATTGGAACGCAGTTTCTTGGCATTTGGACGGTAACGCCAGCACGCTGTATAACTTTTTTATTTTGCATGGCGTACAGTATTATCCATTCTATTTCGCCGGCGCCCTACTTTATTATCATCAGGGGATTTTAGAGAGAATTAGCCGCCGCACGTTGTGGTTTATTGCCGCGGTGGCATTGCTGACGATGTCGCTGGTTTATGTAAATAATCTGCAGTTTTATCCGGTATTCCCGCCGGGTACTTTGAGCATGATTTTGCAGCGCCTTAATCAGATGGTTGCCGCCGGCTCGGTTGCTTTTTTGTTGTTTTTCTATTTTTATCATGTGCAGCGCGAAGCAAATCGTGTCGTGCGCTATTTAATCAATTCCGCCATTGTCATTTATTTGGTGCATCATCCACTCGTTATTATGTTTGGCTGGTTAATTGATGACCCGGCTTTGTCGAATGCGGCCTATTATTTGTTGCTGTTATTACTCGCCTTTGTCTTTTCGTATTTGTGTTATGAAGGCGTGCGCCGGATTGCTTGGTTAAGGGTTACTTTTGGTCTGAAGGGTTAATAGCGATACACCAAAAATTCAGATAAAAATGGGGCGCCAAGGCGCACCCTATAACTTGAAGGGCTGATTCAGCGCATTAAAAAAGCCGGATTGTTCCGGCTTTTTTTGTGCGTCAGATGAAGCGATTCATCAAGAGCAGGTTGATGATGGTGCCTTCGGCGCGCGGGTCGCTGTGCGGGTCGAAGCGTTCGTAGCGCAGGTTGTCCTGCGGGGTAACCCGCCAGCCTTGCAGGCTCAAGCCGTCGGCGGGTGTGCCGACCAGGGTGAGGACGACGGCGCCGTTGCGCAGCAGGCACATTTTGTAGAGGTTCAGCGCCGGTTCTTGCCCGATGCTGAGCTCAACGCCGTATTCGACGCAGCGGCTGGCGCTGTCGTATTTCGGCGCGGGCGCGAAGCTTTTCCAGCGCACGGCTTCGTTGCCGGCAAGGCCGCTTTCTTGGTTGAGCATGTCCAGGTCTTCGCTGATGCCTTGGCGGACGCGGGTCGGGTCAATGGGGATATTGTCATCGACGTAGCCCGCCGGGCGGTAGCTTAGTTGGGCGAAGACGCTGCCGTTGCCGCCATCGGGCAGGGCGATGGCGATGATGTCGTCAACGCCACCGAGGTGTTCGTTGATAAAGCGCTGTTTTTCGCTTTCGCTGAGGACTTTCCAGCCTTTGGGTGGGGTGAGGGTTGCGATGTCGTTCATGGTTGTTCCTCGCTGGTAGGCCAGCTGTAGCCGACTTTGTCCGCCCAGGTGTTTATGATGTGGCAGAAGATGTCGGCGGTGAGTTCTGCGTCGTATTTGGCGCCGTGCGCTTTTTCGCTGTCGTATTCGAAGCCGCCCTGGCGGGCGATGCGCGCCAGTACGGTTTGGCCGTAGGCGAGCGCGCCGAGTGAGACGGTGTCAAGGACGCTGAAGGGATGAAAGGGGTTGCGTTTGTAGTCGGTGCGTTCGGCGAAGGCGTTGATGAAGCCGAGGTCAAAGGTAGCGTTGTGGCCGACGAGGATTGAGCGCGTGCATTCTTGTTGTTTTTGGTAGGCGCGGATTTCGTCAAAGAAGCGTTCGGCCGCTTTGTCTTCGTGCAGTGCCGGGCGCAGCGGGTGGTAGGGGTCGATGCCGGTGATTTTCAAGGCTTCGGGGTCGATGTTTGCGCCGGGAAAGGGATGGATGTGGTAGTGGATGGTGTGATTGCGGCAGAGGTGGTGGTTTTCGTCGATGGTGAGCAGGACGGCGGCAACTTCCAGCAGCGCGTCTTTTTTGGCATCGAAGCCACCGGTTTCGACGTCTATCACCACCGGCAGGAAGCCGCGGAATCGCTGGCTGATAAGGGTAGGATTCATAGGGTTTTGTTCCGGGGAATGTGGCGCGGCATTCTACACGTTTGTGTTTGTGGCGGTGGGCGTCATCGCTTCGCGGAAGTAGCGGTAGGCGGCGGCGGTGTATTGCCACATGGATGCGATGGTGAGGGCAGCGGCGATGAGCAGCAATACTTTGCCGATGTTCCAGATGGGCAGACCAAGCCAGGGTTCGCGGAAGATAAGGAAACCCATCGAGAACATTTGCACGGTGGTTTTCCATTTGCCGATTTTGGCAACGGCAACCACGCCGCGGTGGCCGATGCCGCTCATCCATTCGCGCAGCGCCGATATCCAGATTTCGCGACCGATGACGATGAGCGCGCACAGCATCAGCCAGATTTCCGGGTTTTGTTGGATGAGGACGATAAGCACGGCGGCGACCATTAGTTTGTCTGCCACCGGGTCAAGAAAGGCGCCAAAGGCGCTTTCTTCTTTGAGGTGTCGTGCCAGCCAGCCGTCGAAAAAGTCACTCAGGCAGGCGATGGTGTAAACCCAGAGGGCGAGCCATTGTTGCCAGCTTTCCGGGTGGAAGTAGTAGGTGATGATGAAGAGGGGGATTAGCGCGACGCGCAGGATGGTGAGTTTCATCGCCCAGCCGCTGAAGAATTTTTTGAGTGTGGCATTCATCGGTTATCCCTCGTGTAAGACTGCATAGATTTCCTTCGCCAGCGTCTCGCTGACACCCGGCACTTTCGCCAGGTCTTCGACCCCGGCGCGGCGGATTTGCGCCAGTCCGCCAAAGTATTTTAGCAGCGCCTGCCGGCGTTTGGCACCCACGCCGGGGATTTGTTCCAAGAGCGATCGCTTGCTGTTTTTCGCCCGTCCGGCGCGGTGACCGCTGATGGCAAAGCGGTGTGCTTCGTCGCGGATTTGCACGATGAGCTGCATTGCCTGGCTGTCCGACGGCAGGTAATGCGGCACGTCTTCGTGCGGAAACCAAAACTGCTCCAGCCCCGCCTTGCGTCCTTGTCCTTTGGCAACGCCGACGAGATGCACGCCGCTGATGCCGAGTTCGTTAAAGACTTCCACCGCCTGCCGCAGTTGCCCCTTGCCGCCGTCGATGAATAGCACGTCGGGCAGCACACCTTCGCCCTTTTGGATGCGCGCGAAACGGCGGCTCACTGTCTGGCGGATGGCGGCGTAGTCGTCGCCGCCGGTTACTTCGCGGATGTTGTAGCGACGGTAATCGCTTTTCAGCGCGCCGCGCCGGTCAAAGACGACGCACGACGCCACCGTCGCCTCGCCCTGGGTGTGGCTGATGTCGATGCATTCCAGTCGCTCCGGCACGTCCGGCCAGGCAAAGGCTTCGGCGAGTGCGGCGAAACGCTGCTGCATCGTCAGCTTGCCGGATAGGCGCAGGCCGAGGCTCAGTTTCGCGTTTTCTTCTGCCATTTCCAGCCATTTGCGCCGTGCCTCGCGCGGTTTGTGGGTGAGCGACACTTTGCGCCCGCTTTTTTCGCCGAGCCAGGCGGCAATCGTCTCGCCGTCTGCCAGTTCGTGGCTGATGACCAACAGCGGCGGCGCGTTGCGCTCGTGGTAAAACTGGGTGATGAAGGCGGCAAGGATTTCCGCTTCCGGCAACTCTTCCGGCAGTTTCGGGAAAAACGCCTGCGAGGTAACGTTATGCCCGTCGCGGTAAAACAAGACCTGCACGCAGGCCTCGCCGTAGGCGGTCGCCACCGCCAGCACGTCGGCATCCGCCTCGCCCGCGACCATGTGCTGTTTCTCGGTAATTTTGCGTAGCTGTATCAACTGGTCGCGCAGAAGCGCCGCCTGCTCGTAGGCGCGCGCTTCTGCCGCCGCTTCCATTTTTGCCGTCAGCTCCTGCAACAGCACATCGCTGCGCCCGTTCAAAAAATCGCGGGTATGCGCGACCGTCTCCGCATACGCCTTTTTGTCGATATAGCCGACGCAGGGCGCGTAGCAGCGCTCAATCTGATACTGCAAACAGGGACGGCTGCGCGCGGCGAAAAAGCTGTCCTCACATTGGCGCACGCGGAAAACCTTGGCAAGGATTTCCAGCGAATAGCGCGCCGCCTGCACGTTGGGAAACGGCCCGAAATATTCGCCCTGCTTACGCGCGCCGCGATGCAGCGAGAGGCGCGGGAATTCGTGCGCGGAAAGGTGGATGTAGGGATAGGACTTGTCATCGCGCAGCAGGATATTGAACTTCGGCAGATGCGTTTTGATGAGGTTGTTCTCAAGAATCAGCGCTTCGGTTTCCGTGTGGGTAATGGTCGTATCAATATCGACCACCTGCTTCATCAGCGCGCGCGTCTTGGCGCTCATGCCGTTGTCGCGGAAATAGCTGGCAAGGCGGCTGCGCAGGTTCTTCGCCTTGCCGACGTACAGCACCGTGCCGTCGGCATCGCGCATTTGGTAAACGCCCGGCAGGGTCGCCACATGACTCAAAAAGGTCTTCGGGTCGAATTGCCGGGATTGCTGGTTACTCATAGGCGGTTTTTGTTGGGTTACGGCTTCGCTTAACCCGCATGCTGGTCGTTTACATACAGGGTAGCGGGGTTCGTGTATGTATATTTAGGCCAGTCAGGCGTTGCGGGCGACGCACCAGCCGACGCCGCGCACGTTGCGGATGCTGTCCGCGCCGAGTTTTTTGCGCAGGGCGTGGATGAGGTAGTCGATGGCGTTGCTTTCTACTTCTTCGCCCCAGCCGTAGGTTTTGTCTTCGAGTTCGGCGCGCGAGAGGATGT
>CAUVOF010000031.1:0-20590 GCA_963553325.1 uncultured Cardiobacterium sp. | reverse complement strand
CTGTTCATGCCGATAGTTTACAGCAGAGGCTGAGACAATGAACACGTTCTTAGGTGAATTGTAAACAGCCCCTAACTTTCCCAATAAAAATGAATGGTGCCGTATTTACAAAAAAATCCCCGTTAGACGGGGACAACAGGGAAAATCAATTCTCACCCAAATTTTCTTCGGCAATTGCCTGACTTAGCATACTGCTTAGTCGTTCGCTAACCTGATTGACCATGCTAACTTCGCGCGCAATGGTTTGCCGCTCCAGTAATAAATCAAACGTCATTTGCAATGCACCAAGAATGACCAAGCGCTCTAGCGGGACTTTCGGATTATCGCGGCGCATTTCGGTTAGCGTATGATTCAGTTGATCTGCGGCTTCAATCAATAAATTACGCTCGTGCGGTTCACATACTAGCGAGTAAGTATTTTCCAGAATTTGCACGCTGACTTTCATCGGTTCTTTGCTCATTGCTCTACTCCGCGGATGCGATCAATCATGGCCTGTTTGCGCCGGTTGGCATCGTCCAATTCCGCCTGCAAATCATCCAATGCCTGCTGGTGTTCTTCCGCTTGTTCGCGCAAGGCTTGCATATGTGCGGCAATTAGGGCTTCTTTTTCCTCTGCCCATGCCTTTTTGTCTTCGTCATAACGATTGCGCCAGCGCTCGTCGGCTTGTTCTGCGGCAATGCGGTATTCCTCGGCACGTTGCGCCAACATTTCCTGATGTTCTTGTAAAGCAAGATTATGGCGCGCATTCAGTTTGTCATAATCATCCTGTAATTGGCGGTGATTTTTGTTGAGCGTGCGCCATGCCTTAAGCAAAATACTGGTCTGCTTTTCAACGCGTTTTAATTCGTCTATATGTAAACGTTCCTGAACTGGCGTCATGCATATTCCTGCTTTGGACTTAAAAAACGATAATGGCAAAGCCATTACCACGGATTCATTTATACTACCACCATTGCAACTACCGGACAAAAAGCATGACCACACAACCTCGTTATGACGCCCTCGCTGCCCTCATTGCCATGCGTGAATGGTGGTTTGCCGCCAGCGAGGCGCAGGGCATTTTGAGCGCGCTCGTCGCCTGCAACCAGGGCGGGCGCTGGAAAGAAATCCTCTTTGCCCAGGGCGAGATTGATGCCATTGCGCACGAAGCCTTTGACCGCCTCTCGCTGCAAATTGAAGAAGCGCTTGCCGGTGATGCGCTTGCCTATCAGCTACTGTTACCGGAAGACGGCGAATTTGCCGCGCGTGCCGAAGCGCTCGCCGCCTGGGCGCAGGGCTTCAACCTCGCCATCGAATGGCTGCAACCGACACTCGATGACGACGCCCGTGCCTTCCTCGCCGACCTCGCAGAAATCGGCAAACTCGACTACAACCTTGACGACAACGAAGAAAACCGCCGCCAGCTCACCAGCCTCGAAGAACACTGCCGCATGGGCGCGCTGCTCATCTACGCCGAATGCCATCGCAAGGAGAAACTCGCATGAACTGGAGCCGCGAAGCGCGTTACACCGCGCTCACCCCCGCCACCCGCGCGCGCTACGACGCCCTCTGCGCGCAAGCCGCCAACAGCCCGTGGCGACAACGCTACCACATACAGCCGCCCGCCGGACTGCTCAACGACCCCAACGGCTTCTGCCACGACGGCCGCGAATACCACCTCTTCTACCAATGGTTCCCGCTTGGCCCGGTGCATGGCCTAAAATACTGGCAACACCTCACCAGCGCCGACCTCGTCCACTACCAAACGCGCGGCATCGGTATCGCGCCGGATAGCGAGTGGGACAGCCACGGCGCCTATTCCGGCAGCGCCCTTGCCGACGGCGACGGCCTGCTCATCGCCTACACCGGCAACCACCGCACCGCCGACTGGACGCGCATCTCCTACCAGCTCACCGCCCGCCTCGACGCGCGCGGTCTGCACAAACACGAACCCTTCCTCAAAGGTGCGCCCGCTGGCTACACAGAACACGTACGCGACCCGAAAATCTGGCGCGAGGCGGATGGCAGCTACGGCATCGTCCTCGGCGCGCAGCGCGACAACGAAAGCGGCACCGCGCTTTATCTCACCTCACAAGACAGCAAAGACTGGCAACTGCGCGGCGAAATCGATTTCGCCCTGCCGGATTTCGGCTACATGTGGGAATGTCCGGATTATTTCGCACTCGACGGGCGCGACGTCTTCCTCTGTTGCCCGCAAGGCCTGCCCGCCGACGGCGACCGCTGCCGCAACATCTACCAATCGGGCTACTTCCTCGGTGATTTTGACAAAACCGCCTGCCGCTTTACGCACGACGGCTTCCGCGAACTCGACCACGGCTTCGACTACTACGCGCCGCAAAGCACCCTCGGCGCCCACGGCGAGCGCCTGCTCATCGGCTGGATGGGACTGCCGGACACCACTTGCCCCAGCGCGCGCGATGGCTGGGCGCATTGCCTCACCTTGCCGCGCGTCTTGAGCATTGAGAACGGCCAACTGCGCCAGCGCCCACTGCCCGCGCTCGACCAACTGCGCAGCACCGGCGAACACGACGGTATCCACTACGAACTCAACCTCGCCAACCCGCAAAACCGCCCCTTCATCCTCACCCTGCGCGCCGGGGCAGCCGCTAAAACCGTCATCACCTACAACGGCGAAGCGCTCATCTTCGACCGCACGCAAAGCGGCGCGCTGCCCGAACCGGAAAAAGACGCGCCTGGCAAAGGCGGCCACATCCGCCGCCTCGCGCTGACAACGCTGCACCGTTTGCGCATTTACGCCGACACATCCTCACTCGAACTCTTTATCAACGATGGCGAAGCGGTAATGACTGGCGCGATATATCCGCCAGCGGACGCCACCGGCCTGCACATTGCCGCCGACGACAGCGCTAGCGTGGTGATTTATCCGCTACATTAAATAATGGCAGATTCCTTTTCCTGCCTTGATTTCCATAGCCAATCAATAAATCAAAAGGGGTCATTCTCAATAACGCCGCATAGTTCAAGATGACAATGCGGCGATTTTCCCTTAGGATATTGTTAATTACTCGCACGGTACCAATTGAATATGAAAAAAATCATTTTGTTATCACTGGCACTTGCTTGCCAGAGTCTCTACGCCGCACCTGCCAGCAAGCCCGCCACTACCAGCAAAACCAGCCAAGTCAGCAAAAAAGCAGACGCTAAAAACAGCAAAAAGAGCGAAAAAGCTAAGCCCGCTAGCAAAGCGGCAACAAAGCTGGAAGCGAAAAAGCCCGCCAGCAAAAAAGAGGTAAAAAGCGAGAAAAAAACCGAGCTCGCCAAGAAAGAGAAAAGCAAAAATAGCAGCGACAAACATAAAAATGCCGCCGCTAGCAAAACAGATAAAAACAACGATAAACGTAAAATTGTCGCCGTCAGCAAAACAGACAAAGCCAGCGACAAGCGCAAACAAAACGCCAGCGCAAAAGCAGAAAATAACCGCAAGAACGTCGCTGCCAACAAAACAGCCAGCAAAAAACAGGAAACCGCTGCCAATGGCAAAAGCGATAGCCGCAGCAGCTTGCTAAACCACGGCAAAAAATTCATCGGCACGCCGTATCTGTGGGGCGGCACCTCGCCCAAAGGCTTTGACTGCTCTGGTCTGGTTCACTACATCTACCAAAAACAAGGCGTCAGTATCCCGCGCAACAGCCGCGAACAATTCTCGCGCCTGCCGGTCGCCAGCAACCCGCAGCCCGGCGACCTCGTCTTCTTCCGCCGCAATGGCGTCATCAATCACGTCGGCCTCTACCTTGGCGGCGGCAAAATGCTGCACGCCCCGCAAACCGGCGCCAAAGTCCGCATCGAAAACATCGAACGCCCCAACTGGAAACGTCGCTATGCTGGCGCACGCCGCGCGCTGAAAGGCGAAAAAACCGTTATCGTTGCCAGCCGGGCAGGGAAGGGCAAAGACAAGCTGATGAGCGACAAGCGTGTTGCCAAGCGTGCGCAGACCAACAAAGAAAAAGCGAAAGTCGCAGCAGCCGTCAAAAAAAGCAAAGTGGTTACCGCACGCCGCTAAGCACCACCGCCACAAAAAAACCGGGCATGTCGCCCGGTTTTTTTATGCGCCATTGCGATACAGCCGCCGCTCTGTCCAGTACACCAGCACCAACACCGGCACGCCAAGCAGCGCGGTGAAGGTGAAGAAGGCAGGGTAGCCGATGACATCAACAATCCCGCCGGAGTAGCCGCCGAGCATTTTCGGCAACAGCGTCATCAGCGAGCTGAAAATCGCGTACTGCACCGCGGTGAAGCGGATGCTGGTCAAAGATGACAAAAAGGCGATGAAAACAGCGCTAGCGATGCCGGCGGCGAGATTGTCGAAGCCGACAACGGCGTAGAGCAGGGCGTTTTTGCCGAGCTGCGCACTGGCGATTGTCTGGGCGATGCCGTCCAGCGGCGGGCAGAGCGCCTGCCATTGCGGCGCGGTGGCGACGGCAAGCAGCGGCTGCCAGGTGCTTTTATCGCCAAACCAGGCGAGCAGGACGAAAAGCAGATTGGTCGCCGCTGTCAGCAGCGCGCCCGCCATCATCATCCGCATCAGCGGGTAGCGCTGCGCCAGAATGCCGCCGAGAAAGCCGCCGCAGAGGGTCATGATGACGCCGAAAGTTTTGACGGCGCTGGCGATTTCCGTCTTGCTGTAGCCGAGGTTTTGATAGAACAGGTTGCTAATCACCCCGGCGACAATATCGGCGCTGCGGTAGAGGCCGACGAGGGCGAGTAGAAGCAGCGCGGCGCGGCCGTGGCGCTGGAAAAAATCGGCAAGCGGCGACACCCAGGTTTGCCAGGCAAGCGCGCGGCGGACGAAACCGCAGGCGACGAGCAGCATACCGACGCCGACGGCAGCGGCGAGTGCCACGCCAAGACGCAGCGCCTCGCGCAGAAAGGCGACAAAAGCGCCTTCCGCCTGCGGCAAACCGGCCAAAGCGCGATAGACGGCGATGAGCGCGGCAACAGCGACAAGGAAAAGCGCCAACAGGCGCAGATTGTCAGCGCTGCTACGCGGTTTGTCGCCTGCCGGGGCGGCGGGCGGCTCGCGCAAAAACAGGGTAGTGGCGATGCCAATGCCCATCAACGCCGCCATGAGGAAATAAGTCGTGCGCCAGGCGGGGTAGTGATAGACAAGCGTGGTTGAGCCGAAAAATTCGGCGAAGAGAAGCGCGCCCGCGCCGGAAAGAATCATGCCGCAGCGGTAGCCCGCGCTGTAAGTCGCCGCCGTTGCCGCCTGCATCGCCGCATCACCAGGGGCGATTTCGATGCGGTAGGCGTCAATGACAATATCCTGCGTTGCCGCAGAAAAACCGAGCAGAACGGCCGCCAGCGCCATCTGCGGCAACGTTCCCGGTCGCGCCGGGTCAATCAGCGCCATCAGGCAAATCGCGGCAATCACCGCACATTGCGCGGCAAAGAGCCAGGCGCGGCGACGTCCCAAAGCGCGCGTTAAAAGCGGCAAGGGCAGGGCGTCTATCAGCGGCGACCAGACGAATTTGAAGGAATAGGCGAGCGCCGCCCAACTGAACATGGTAACGGTGCGCCGCTCTACCCCTGCCTCGCCCAGCCAAATGGAAAGGCTGGAAAAAATGAGAAGAAACGGCAGCCCGGCGGCGATGCCGAGAAGAAACAGGCTGAGCGCGCGGCGGTCGGTGTAAATGGCGGCACTGTCGCGCCAGCGACGAGGGGGCGTTTGCATGGGTTTTTACCTGATGGTGAGCGGGGCGGCGATTGTAGCGCAGCGCCACCAAGCGCAGAAAAAAACCGCCCGTAGGCGGTCTTTTGCATCTTCAGGCAGATGGCTATGTTTCACTTCGCCTGAATGTCTGCATATTTTTCGCTCGCGGCAAATTGGCGGGCGACGTAGCTGCAGGTCGCGTGAATTTTCCAGCCCTCTGCTTTGGCGAGGGCGACCAGCGCGTCCAGCAGTTGCTCAGCGATGCCCTGCCCGCGCAGGCTGGGCGCGACGTAGGTGTGGTTTGCGTTAATGGTGTTTGCATCCAGCGTCTGCCAGGTGATTTCGGCGAGGATTTCGCCGTTTTCGTTGCGGTAAACGAGGGCATTGTTTTCGCGGTTAATTTGCATGGGTTGCTCTATTTATGCTTTTTTCTGGCGGAATATCCAGGCGCGAATCGGCGCGATGTTGTAGGCATATTTCCAGGTGGCGTTATGCCCGGAAGCGCCGCCGGCGTTCGCTTCGGCCGCTGTTTTAAAGACGCTGCCTTTGCTGAAGGTGACGAAGTTGATGTTGGCGTGTTCGTCGTCCATCTTCGCGAATGCCTGCTGGAACTCGTCTGCCGTCCACTGCGCGTTCCATTCGCCGCGCGCGACTTTCGCGCCAAAGCTAGCGAGTTTGTCGGTGATGGCGGTCTGACCGGGGAAGGCTTTGCTGTCGTCTTCAGAGACGGTTATCCACCATTTAAGGTCTTTCATCGCCGGCATCAGCAGCTTGGCATTCCACTGACAGGCGACGAGGTAGGAGGCGGCGAAGAAGTCGGGGTATTTGATGTTCATCGCGATGGACATCATACCGCCACCGGATTGACCGGTGGTGTAGAGGCGTTTGTCGTCGATGGGATGGTCTTGGATGAGCGCACGGATGAGGTTCAAGGTGGCGTCGAGGTAGTTCGAGGCGGTGCTTGTGTCATCGACGATGATTTCGTCGTATTCGGGGGCGAGGACGAAGCAGGGGTTTTCCACCTGCGCTTCCGGTGTCGCCCAGGCGATGGCGCCGTTGCCCTGGTAGAGCGGCGCGGTAACGATGTTGCCGGTCACGCCCGCGTCGTGCATAAAGAGCACCAGCGGGTAGCGCGCGCCAGCGGCGAGGTTTTTCGGCGCGAATAGGTTGTAGCGCACGGTTTTGCCGGTGGCGGCGTCAGCGTATTCGTATTGTTTGAAGTCGTCGTAAACGAGGTTGGCAACGTGCTCGGTTTTGATGGTCGCGCCATCCGTTTGGATTTCGGCGCTGACGGCTTTGAGCGTCGGCGCGCTGTCGTTTTTGTCGCCGACTTTGCCAGGGCCGTTTTTCGCCGGGTCGTTTTTGCTTTGACCGGCGGGACGACCTTTTTTCACGGTGAGCAAGGCGCCGTCGTCATCGGGGTTGAGTTCGATGATGACGAAACGACCGCTGGCGGCGGACGCGCCGTCGATGCGGTCGCTGAGGTAGGCGCTCGTGATGTGGCGTCCGGCGACGTGGTAGGCGCTTTGATCAACGGCGGTGAGCGGCTCGCGGTATTCAACGGCAACGGCGACAAGGCGCATGCCATCACCGAAAACGCGGGTGATAGCGGTCGCTTGCTGTACGGCATTGTTGGCGGCAAGCGCGCTGCCGCTGAGGGTGAGCAGGCGGCGGCCGGCTTCGGTGAGTTCGATGCGGCGGGTGCTGCGCGAAAAAAGCGGCAGGCCGATGTGTTGTTCGAGGGCTTTCAGCGCCTTGCTGACCGACGGCGCGGTGATTTCCAGTTTGCGCGCGGCGGCGGTGATGCTGCCTTCGCTGGCGATGGTCTGGAAAATGCGGATTTGCTGGTAGCGGGCGTTGTTCATGGTTTTCTGCTTGCTTGTCGTGCCGCTATGATAGCGGCCTTTTATATGGGAGTTTTTTTATGGCTTTTTTGCTGAAAACATTTGCGGATTTGTCCACGGCCGAGTTGCACGCGATTTATGCGGCACGGGTAGCGGTGTTTGTGGTTGAGCAGCAATGTCCGTATCAAGAGGTGGACGCGGCGGATGTGCAGGCGCTGCATGTTTTTCGCATGGAAGCGGGCGAGGTTGCCGCGTATTGTCGCTTGATTCCGCATGAGACGGCGGTGCATTTGGGGCGCGTTTTGGTCGCACCCGCCTGGCGGGCGCAGAAGCTGGGGCGGGAATTGGTCGCTTTTGCCCTGGATGTTGCGCGCCAACGTTGGCCAGAAATGGCGGTCTATGCGCAGGCACAGGAATATTTGCAGGCGTTTTATGCGTCATTTGGTTTTGTGGCGACGTCGGCGGTGTATTTGGAAGATGGCATTGCGCATGTGGATATGATGATTGTGGGCGGGCAGGGCGCGCGTTAGGATGCGTTCCTTTTCCACCATTGATAGAGAGGTTCTTATGCAAGGCTTACGCCGCTTTTCCACCTTCGTCGGGCAGACGTTCGCGCTTTGGGCGATTGTTTTCGCCATTGCCGGTTATAGCGCCGCGCCCGTCTTTGTTCCTTTTAAGCCCGCCATTCCCTACGCGCTTGGCATCATTATGTTTGGCATGGGGCTGACCCTGCGCGCCCGCGATTTTGCCGAGATTTTCCGCCGCCCGCTGCAAGTGCTGCTCGGTGTCGCCGCGCAGTTCATCATCATGCCACTGCTCGCTTTTTTGCTGGTGCAGGTTTTTAGCCTTGACCCGATGGTCGCGCTGGGCGTCATTCTCGTTGGCTGCTGTCCCGGCGGCACGGCGAGTAACGTCATGACCTATCTCGCGCGTGGCGATGTCGCTTTGAGCGTTACCATTACCGCCTGTTCGACCCTGCTCGCACCGTTTCTCACGCCGCTGCTGCTGGAGCTCTACGCACACAAAAGTGTGGATATCGCCGTCGGTGCGATGATGCTTTCCATTGTGGAAATGGTGCTACTGCCTATCGTTGCCGGGGTGGTCATTAACCGCCTGTTTGACAAACACCTGCAAATCCTGCGCGATGCGCTGCCGCTGATTTCCGTGGTTTGCATTGTCCTGATTCTTGCCAGCGTCGTGGCGTTGAGCAAAGGGGCGATAGCGAAAAGTGGTCTCATCATTTTCGGCGTCGTTATCCTGCACAATCTGCTGGGGTATGGCCTTGGTTTGCTCGCCGCGCGCTTCGCCGGGATGAATAGCGCACAACGCCGCGCGGTGATGATTGAAGTCGGCATGCAAAATAGCGGTCTTGGCGCGACGCTCGGTACCAAATATTTCACCCCGGAAGCGGCGCTGCCGAGCGCTATTTTTAGTGTTTGGCACAATATCAGCGGCGCGCTGGTCGCCAATATCTGCACCTGGTGGGATAAGCGTAATATGTTGAAATAATTGTTGTTATTAGACAAAAAAACCGCCGAAGGCGTACAACCTTCGGCGGTTTTATTTGGGCAATCTTCAGCCTTTCAGCGCGGCGGCGCGGTCGGTTTTTTCCCAAGTGAAATCCGGCAACTCGCGGCCAAAGTGGCCATAAGCGGCGGTTTGGCGGTAAATCGGGCGGATAAGGTCAAGCATTTCGATGATGCCGTACGGCGTGAGGTCAAACACCGCCTGTACACGCTTGACGATTTCCTCATCGGGAATCGTGCCGGTGCCGAAAGTATTGACCATCACCGAGGTCGGTTCAGCAACGCCGATGGCGTAAGACACTTGAATTTCGCAACGCTTGGCAAGACCGGCAGCGACGATGTTTTTTGCGACATAGCGGCCGGCATAAGCGGCGCTACGGTCCACTTTGGACGGGTCTTTGCCAGAAAATGCGCCGCCGCCGTGGTGCGCTGAGCCGCCGTAGGTATCAACGATGATTTTGCGTCCAGTGAGGCCGCAGTCGCCAACCGGGCCGCCGATGACGAATTTGCCGGTGGGGTTGATGTGGAATTTGGTTTTGGCGTCAATCCATTCGGCAGGCAGCACTTTGTCGATAATCAGCTCGCGTACCGCTTCCTGCAAATCTTTTTGCGAGATGTCCGGGTCGTGTTGAGTGGAAAGCACCACCGCGTCAATGCCGGTGATTTTGTCGTCTTCATAGCGGAAAGTAACCTGCGATTTCGCGTCCGGGCGCAGCCACGGCAGCACACCGTCGCGGCGTACCTGTGATTGCCGCTCAACCAGGCGGTGCGCGTACATAATCGGCGCGGGCATCAGCGTCTCTGTCTCGTCGCAGGCATAGCCAAACATTAGCCCCTGGTCGCCGGCGCCTTGTTTGCGTTTTTCCTCGCGGTCAACGCCTTGCGCAATATCGGAAGATTGCTTGCCGATGGCGTTCAATACGCCGCAAGTAGAGCCATCAAAGCCGATGTCCGAGCTGTTGTAACCAATATCCACCACGGTTTTGCGCACCAGGTCTTCAAGATCAACCCAGGCGGAAGTGGTAACTTCACCTGCGAGGACGACCATGCCGGTCTTAATCAACGTCTCGCAAGCGACGCGCGCGTTTTTGTCTTGGGCAAGAATGGCGTCCAGCACCGCATCGGAAATCTGGTCGGCGATTTTGTCGGGATGTCCTTCGGATACCGACTCGGATGTAAATAAATAATGGCTCATGCCGTACTCCTTAAAAAAGTTAATAGAAGCGCCACCGCGTCCAACCCGCCACGCGAAAGCGGCGGCTATCCTAGCAAAAAAACGTTCGCAATACGCGGCTGACGAAAGCTGGCGATAGATTTACCAAAGCGCCCTGCTCTATTATTAACAATGGCGTACTATGTATATTGTAAAAATGGGGCTGCAAATTGGATTTGCGCGACCTGAAAACCCAATTTACAGCACGCTGGTTACATATGTTGTTTTATGCGGTGCGGTTTCTCAAAAATGGTGGGAAGTTCGGCAGCGTGGGATGCAATCAGGGCGCAACAACGCTTTACTCGCACGCCAGCCTTCCAGTAAAATGCGCGCCCGTACCGCCCGTAGCTCAGCTGGATAGAGCGTTGCCCTCCGGAGGCAAAGGTCAGGGGTTCGAATCCCTTCGGGCGGGCCAATGAAAGAAGAAAAACATAGATAACTCAACGCATAAAAGCGTAACGCAACCTGCAAAGGGTCACGTCATGGGGCAAAAATGTGATTCCCCACAAAAAACGAATACAGCAAAGCAAAAACCGCCTTTTCGGCGGTTTTTTTTCATTTCAACGCTGTCAAACCCCAAACCCGCCCTCACCAGCACAGACCAACACATGGTAGTCATCAATACGCAATACACCTTACACCATGACATGTACGGGGCAATCACGGTAATGGGGGACTTCCCCTTAGGCTGCCCTTCGCCATGCGATGATATTTTTCTTGGTTTTGTGTTCGCTTCTTTGCCAGTTACCAAACAGCTTTAATTCAATTTAATTCATTTGACCAATTCGCCTGCTGCACTAAAATATCCAATTGGCGGCAGCTTTGCGCCAATTTGTCCGCTTCTTTACGAAGCTCTGCAATATTTACCGCGGACACATAGCGCAATTCGCTGCGGCTATAGCGGGAATTATCCGGCATTGCCGCTTCGCACAAAGCAATTAGCATCGAACATTCCCGTATCAAGCCATCGCGGCGGGCAAGTGCTTCTAGCATCGGTGTACCATCTGCCAAGACAATTTGCTGATTGCTGCGGTTAATAGCAACGACTAATGTTTCCAGCCGTTCGGCACAGCGGCGATATTCTTTCAGCAATTCCGCGACGGATTCCGCCGGCGTTTCGCCTTCCTGATAAAGGGCATTTTGTTTCATCCGCTCACGAATTTGCACCAATCTGCGCTGCAAATCGGCGCGTTCCATTAAGGCTTCAGCCAATTTCATGAATTTCTCCTGTATTTATTTAGTGATAATTCAGCCGCAATAATTCTGCCCAAATTTCTTCTTTGGCATCTTTCAGGTCTTTGCTTTTTACGGTAATCGCCGCTTCGTCATGATGCGCCACTTTGGGCAAACGCGCCAAAAATTCTTCAATATCCTGCGGTATGAGAAAGCGACCATGCAAATCATAGCCGACATTGAGTAACCGTCCCGGTATTTTAGCGATGCGGTCATGTAAATGGCCATAGAGGTGATACCAGCCTTTATGGCAGCCGTCCCATTCTTGTATCGGGTAATGGAAAAGAATGAGCGGCTCGCTCATCATTTCCAGATGCAGTTTCAAATAATGTTGCACCGATGCCAATATGGGCTGGCTATCATTTTTGAGCGTCGTCAGGAAATATTTGCTGTTCTTCATAATCACGTTGTCGTGATTGCCGTATATCAAATGATGCTGCCCATTTAAGCGGCGCAATACTTTCGCAATGGCGGCAATATCGCGCGCAAAGGAGAGGTCGCCGAGGTTATAGACAATATCTTCCGGTTGAACCGTCGCATTCCAGTAGGCAATCAGCGCTTCGTTCATCTCGTCCACATTCGTATGCGGGCGGAATTGCGGGCAGAATTTGGCGATGTTGTGATGCGAAAAATGCAGGTCGGAGGTGAAATAAATTTGGCACATGTCTTACTCCATCATGTGTTCCAGATAGTGCTGGATGAAAGCGATTTTTTCTTGCTCATTGAGCGTGCTGAAAGTATCACGCTGCTCGCGGATATAATCCACCAGCGGATAGTATTCTTCATCCAGATGCTTTTTGTCCAGCTTGCGTCCCAGATTGCTTTCATTGCTGCGGCCAAAGAATTTGGAAACCAGATAATACGGTGATTTCATTTTGCACAGCGTTTCTTTCGTTTCCGCATCAAAGACCATAAAGCCTTCGTGTTTGACGGTTTTCAGCAGCGCTTTCAGCTCGCCAAAGCGGATATTTTCCAGCAGCGGCGGACGTTGCAGGCCATATTCGGCGGCGATTTTATCCACCTCGTCCTCGCGGAATTGGCGACCGCTGGCAACTTCTATAATACCAATCAGCGTTTCGCCCAATTGCTCCTGAATGATATGCACGTCGCTCGCGTCAGTAATTTCAAAGAGGAAGGTATGGTTCGGGTATGCCTTGAAAAGCGCTTCATAGGGGCGGCAATGCCTTTCCACCATTTTGGCGAAATCGCTATCGATTGAGCCGGTGGTGGAATAAATCACTTGATGATTGAATGACGCTGTATGGCTCGGATGTTCCGGCGGTAATGCGACGTATGTACAGCATCCCAAAAAGCCGTTGATTTTTACTACCGCATCCACACGATGCGCATCATCAAGATGCAGCGGGTATTTGCTGTTTTTGGCGATGCGTTCGGAGTAGTTAAATTGTTTTTTGAACGGACGGACAATGATGCGGTTATGGTTATCTATCACCAGGCCGCGCATTTCCCGCAGCGCTTCGTCAAAGCGGTTTTCGTAGAAAACGCTGCGTTTGTATTTCAGCACGGATAATTCCGGATAGCGCTTGCTGATTTTGGCGACGAAATCGCGTCGTCCCAAGCGCAGGTATTTTTCCGTTACCCAGGTTTGTTGGCTTTCGTCGTAGTTGAGTTCGTGCTGTTTGAATTGCTGCATTTCTTCAATCAGTGCGGCGGTCTCTTTATTCATCGGTTGCACGGCATCGACATGAATTTCTTCGCGCAAGCGATTGTTGTTCAATTTGATATAGGCGGCGAGTACGTCCGCTTCTTTGACGCCGTGGTGATTCGGGTAGAAATTGTGCAGGCGATAGACTTCTACCGCCAATCCATGTTTGCGCGCCTGTTGCATCAGGTGAATGCAGGCAGAGCCTTTTTGGTTGGTGTTGGAATTGATGATGAGCATGGGCTGCTGCGGGTTTTGTTTTGCCCGTTTGCAGGCGTTTAGCATCATTGCCTGCCCTTTGCGTTGTGCCTGTTCGATGCCTTCAACGGTGAAGCGGTAATTGCCGTTTTCGTCGGTCATCAGTAAATCGTTTTCGATATGGACGATTTCCGCATCCGGGTATTGTTTTTGGAAGGCTTTGATTTTTTTTTGCGCAAAGGTGCTTTTGCCGGAACCTTGATGACCGCGCAGCAGGATAAATTTTTGACTCATTGCATTTTATTCTCTGCTAAATTCTTTAGGAAATACATATAACATCAATAAGAGATTCTCTATTATATCAAAAGCTATTTTTAGATGATTTATATTAGCTGGCTTTAACTCATGAGTAGATTCATTTCCTATTCCTCTTATTTTATGTAAGATTTCTCCAGATTCTTCTGTTAATTTTTTATTATCAACAAGTTCATTGATTTTCCCACATAAATCATTAGATTTGAATTTTATACTACCAAATTGTTCTTGGCTATTACATATAGACTCAATCAATGCTCTTAATCCCATTGCGGAAAGAAGAACTTGGTTACTAGCTAAAGAAAATTCAGTTTCTTCATAAATTTTTCTACAAGTAGATGGTATGTTTGACATATTGTAATCTTTAAGTTTAGAGCTAGCAATAATATTTGGGTACCTGCTTTCGATACAGGTATGAAAAGGTTCGTTATTCTCATCAAAATTAACAAAGGTATCATCACTATATTCTTTTCTAAAAGATATAAAATTACATCCATTGCATTGAACAATTTCGTAATCCGTATCTTCCCAGCAACCATGATAGGGAAGAATTATCCCAATTGTATAATTCGCTAAAATTGCATGATTGGTTATACTTCTGCATTTGGGGCATTTAGTTTCTATTATCTGATTAGCCCTATTATTTAATGAGCAATTTTTTTCTTTCATAATAAATTCTCCTAAGAGTATTAATATTTAAGCAGCTTTTTCCGCAAGACGGATTTTCTCGATGGTTTCCACCCAGAAATCCGCGCTGTTGTTTTGGGCGGCGAAGGCGCCAAGCAGGTGAAATACTTGGTCAGAGAAGCCGCCGATGTTCAATATGTCGTGGCGGTTGCGCGCCTGCACGGTTGCATAGGGCTGGATGTCGAGACAGACCAGTTTTGCCTGCGGGCAACGCTGTTTGATTTTGTCCCATTCTTCCAGCATCGCGCTGTTTTTGCCGCGTGCCACATCCGCCCACGATTCGTTGTCGGAAATCATCAGCAGCAAATCGACCGGCGCTTTTTCGCGGTTCAGCCATGCCAGCGGTGCGCTGCACGATGTGCCACCGCCGCAGAGTTGTGCCAGTTTTTCCGCGTTGGTCATGATGCTGTCGCGCGGATTGAGCTGGATTTTGGCGACACGGGTGTCAAACGGCAGTACGCGCGCCTGCGGGTTGTGGCGCAGCATGGCGGCGGAGACCAGCGCGGCGACGTCCACACAGCGGGTCGCCGTGGTCGCGCCGGGGCGGTAGCCCGTGACCGGGCTCATCATCGAGCCGGAGACGTCCGGGCAGACGATGATGTTACCTGCCAGGCGCGGCACGTTCTGCACCGCGATTTCCATCGCGTCTTGCAGCGCTTCGCGGATGGCGGACGGCATGGTGCTGTCTGCCGCCTGATACGCAGTCAGCAACTGGTACGGCATGACGCGCGCCTTGGCAATGGCGTTGGCGTCGGTGAGCTTGGCGGCGACGTGGCGCACGATGCGCTCGTTGTTGAAAACGCCGTGGCGGGCGAAGGTGTTGAGGCTTTGCCGTACCTGCTGCCATGAGCCATTGTGCGCGATTTGCGCCCAGGCGGCGGTGTCCAGCTCCAGCGCGGTCAGCAGTTGGAACGGCACGTCCGGCAATTTGCCGCTGCGCTGGGCTTTGTAGTCTTCAAAGGCGCGGGTCAGCGGCGGCAGTGCGGCGCGTTCGTAGGGTTTGCCAATCAGCCAGGCGAACCAGGCGGCGCGCCAGGCTTCGCGCGGCTTCGGATGCACCATTTTCACCACATCGGCGAGTGAAGGATTATTGCCAATCGCCGCCTGCAATAATTGTTTTTCATTGGCGGAAAGCAGCCATTGTTGAATCAATTTTTTCGGGCGCGTACCGAATGATTTGCGCCCGGTGACACCACTGCGCACCATTTGCGCAAAATTGCGCAGCATTTTGCCGTTATCAATAACCTGGTTAAATATTTGCGCGCATAGGGCGACATCGCGCTCGGCAAGCATTGCCAATAACAAGGCGGGCATATCTTTCATATAGCCGCGTTCACGCGCATAGATTGCCGTTTTTGCAATAAATAATGGCTCGACTTTTTGTGCGATATTCAGGATTTGTTCTAATTGGGTTTCGGCTGAGGCATAAAAAGTATCGTTAAAGCAGCCAGTCGCGGCGAGTTGCGCCAATTGCTGTTTGGGAGAAAGCGTATAGGCGCGACCACCGGCTTCGTTACGGGTATCGGTTTTTTTCGATGAAAAGATATTGAAGTTAGCCATGTTTTTTCTCCTTAAATAAAAGCGGCGACTAGTAATGGCAAGACATATAACGTGAAAGGTTGTAGTCCTGCCGGCATTCGCCCAAAACGAATGACAAGTTAAAGGCAAGATTGGTGCAATCTTCTAAGATGTAATCCTGCCCGCATTCATTCGTAAACGGTTGCGGCGCGGCGGCAAAAACCACCGCTCCAGAAATTCAAAAGCCCGGCAACGAGGGTTTGAAGAAATAAAACAGCCGACGTCTTGCCCGTTAGACTATCCTGCAAGGCAGGAGCAGGATTCGAACCTGCATTTACGACCCCCATGTAATTCCTTCCGCATTTGCCGGGGTGCAGGCAACCAGGGTTGGAGAAACGTTTTCGTGCTCTACCGCTGAGCTACCCTGCCGTCGAGTGGCAGGGACGGGACTCGAACCCGCGACCACGAGCTTAAGAGGCTGTAGTTCCTCCGGCATTTGCCCACAAGCGGCGCATCACACCAACAATGGTGCAGGAAATATATACACACTCTACCTGGCTGAGTTACCTGCCGGCGAACCGGCAGGGCGGGACTCGAACCCGCGACCCTGTAATTTCCTGCGCATTTGGCGCTTTGCGGAAATCCGCTACAAGCTGCAAGCAACTTGCACTAACCTTATTGCCCGAAGCGTACCAACTGCATGAGCGCGAGGACTTTCGCCGGTTTTGCGGCGTCAAGCCTGAGACCTTTGCCGCAATGCTCTTGGTCTTGCAGGAGGATTATCAGAAAAAGCACAGACGCGGCGGCAGGGAAGCAAACATCAGTCTAGAAGATAAGTTATTGATTACCATGACTTATTACCGAGAATATCGCACGCAGTTTCATATTGCCACCGAGTTTGGTACGACAGAAAGCAATGTATGTAAGATTATCAGGCAGGTAGAAGAAGTATTGGTACGCCATCCGCAATTTGCCCTGCCGGGCAAGAAAGCGCTATTGCAGCCATCGGAAGAAACGGAAGTAGTGATGGTTGATGCGACAGAAATCATGGTTGAGCGCCCAAAAAAAAGCAAAGACGCTGTTATTCCGGCAAAAAGAAACGACACACATTAAAAATGCAGGTTGTGGTGAGTAAAAAGAGCGGCAAGGTACTGTGTGTTCATGCGGCAAAGGGAAGTTGCCATGATTTTCAACTGTTCAAGCAATCGCGCCTGCCACTGGCACGCGCGTTGAAAGTGTTGGCAGATAGTGGTTATCAGGGCATCAAAAAATACCACCAAAACAGCGAAATACCGATCAAATCCAGCAAACACAAGCCACTGGACAAGGAGAAAAGACGGTATAACCGGCAGGTAGCTTCGCAGCGTATTGGCAATGAACATGCTATTGGTTTTATCAAGCGATTCAAGATGATTGCGGGGCGTTACCGTAACCGGCTCCGGCGTTTTTCGCTACGCTTTACGCTAATTGCTGCTATCTGCAATTTTGAAATGGTTTAGTTTGGAAAGAGGTCTAATGAAACAAGATAAACAAAACACATCTCCTCAGCAGCAGCCAGCAGGCAAACTGGTTTGGTGCGGGCGAATTCTACGTTTCCTTGGCAGGACATTAATGATTCTTTCTGTATTATTTCTTGCGCTGCTTCTGTTATTGCCATTTTTATATCGCATTGAGTTATATTTTGAAGAACTTAGCTATTTTTCTGATAACAACAAAGAACAAATAGAAATGTTGCAGGATATTACAGTAAATGATCATTTTCAGGAAAAACCGATGCTTTATTACCGCTTTAAAGAACAGCTTCTTCTTTCTGACAGCAGAACTCAAATTTGCTACGCAGCTTTTCGTCCATTACCTGAAATATCTGAAATCAAATTGCAGCAAAATTTTATTCGCGTCATCAAATGGGGTGAAATTGACAGTAACCCCAGGATAAAACCTCTAGAGGAAATGCTGCGCATGTGTGTAAATCCTGTATTAGTAGATACATCAGAAGTTTCTTTTATTGCTTTAGGGTTTCATTATTTGGGATATAAAAAAGTCTTGGTACGTGGTGGGTTGAGCCATAAAGATTTGGTAAAAATGCCTATTGACGAAGATGCAGAAATCTGGCGTTATAAAAATAATCCATACAAGGCACTGGTGATATATCGTAAAGCAGAATTGGTAAAAACCATCAATATAAGAGAATCTTGTTTTGGTCCGTTTGGCTTTTGCAATTGATTTCTATGCAACTCATCCTTTTCTGCGGCGTGCAGGCATCCGGCAAAAGCAGCTACTACAAAGCGCATTTTGCCGACACGCATATCCGCCTCAATCTCGATATGCTGCGCACGCGCCACCGCGAAGCGCTGCTTTTTCATGCCTGCTTGCAGGCAAAACAACCCTGCGTGATTGACAACACCAACCCCACAGCCGCCGCGCGGGCAAAATACCTGGAGCCCGCCCGCGCCGCCCACTTCCAGGCAATCGCCTATTACTTTGAAAGCACACTTGCCGCGGCGCTTGCCCGCAACGCCACGCGCGGCGGCAAGGCGTGCATCCCCGAACGCGGCATAATTGCCACCTACAAACAACTCGAACCGCCGACGCTCGCCGAGGGCTTTGCCGCCATCTATCGTGTTCGCCTCGACCCGCAGCACGGCTATCTCACGGAGAAAATTGATGAAATTTGACGACCTCGACCGCCTGATGCGCCCTTATGAGACCGCCTACGACTTCTGCGTGCCCATGGGCAACCACATCGTCGTCCGCTTGGACGGCCGCGGCTTTACCCGCCTCACCAAAGACGTCTGGCAGTTTGCCGCGCCCTTTGACCCGCGCTTTCGCGACCTGATGACGCAGACCGTGGCGCATCTGATGCAATGTGGCTTCAACATCCTCTACGGCTTCACCCAAAGCGATGAAATCTCGCTGCTTTTCCATCCCGCGGACGACACCTTTGCCCGCAAAACGCGCAAACTCGCCTCCGTCCTTGCCGGCGAGGCAAGCGCCTCTTTCACCCACCAGCACGGACAAATGGCGAGCTTTGACGCCCGCGTTTGCGTTCTGCCCGGCGCCGAACAAGTGCTGGACTACTTCCACTGGCGGCAGGAAGACGCGCACCGCAACGCCCTAAACGCGCACTGCTACTGGAAACTGCGCCAAGAAGGCACGAGCGAACGCGACGCCGCCGACCGCATCAGCGGCCTCAAACTCGCGGAAAAGCACGACCTGCTGCACGCGCGCGGCATCAACTACAACGACCTGCCCGCCTGGCAAAAACGCGGTATCGGCCTCTACTGGGGCGACATCGCGCAAAGCGGCCACAACCCGCAGACCGGCGAGGCGACACAGACCACGCGCCGCCGCCTCATCACCGATTTGGAACTGCCTTACAAAGAAGACTACCGCCGCTTCCTACAAACACTGACGGCGGTTGCCGCCACGCTCTAAGTATTTACATACACGATAGTCGCTACCCTGTATGTAAACGGCAAAACAGCATTTACATACAGGGTAGCGACTAAGGTGTATGTATAAAACCATGCACTGCGCCTCATCACCGATTGGGAACTACCCTACAAAGAAAGACTATCGCCACTTCCTGCAAAGACCGCTCGTGGCAGCCGCACAACCATGAAAACGATAGCTGACTACCCTGCCCTCGCCCGCCTGCTCACGCCACTTGCCGACCCGGTGCGTGCCGTGCAAATGCAGGCATACATGAAAAACCGCTTTCCCTTCCTCGGCATTCCCAAGCCGCAGCTCACCGCAGCGCTCAAACCGTACCTAAAAGCCGCCATGCGTGAACCCGTGGATTGGCAAACGATTGATGCCTGCTGGCAGGCGGAGGCGCGCGAATACCAATATGCCGCGCTGGAACTGCTACGCGCCGCGCAAAAACAACTTACCGCGGACGACCTTCCGCGCCTGCACCGCCTCATCACGACAAAATCATGGTGGGACAGCATCGACTGTCTCGACCGCATTGTAGGCGGCATTGCCCTGCGCTATCCCGAAATCAATGCGGTCATTCTTGATTGGAGTCGTGATGACAATATTTGGCTGCGCCGCATCGCCATTGACCACCAATTACTGCGCAAAGAAAAAACCGATACCGCCCTGCTCGCCCAAATCCTCGATAACAATCTCGGGCAAAACGAATTTTTCATTAACAAGGCAATTGGCTGGGCGTTGCGCGATTACAGCAAAACCAATCCCGAATGGGTGCGGGAATATATAAAAAGCCGCCACGAAAAAATGGCGGCGTTGAGTATCAAGGAAGCGAGTAAATATCTCTAATATCGCCCCTTTCTCTCACGCAACGCCTCGCGGATTTCCACCGCAACCGCGCCGCTGTAGCCGTCACTATCGATAATAGTGGCGAGTGCATTCACCGCCGGATGGCGCAAAAGCAAATCCAGCACCGCCTGCTTGAGCGGTGCGCGGTCGTACTGCGGGCTGTTGCGTCCTTTGCCGTGTACGACAACCCAACATTCCGTGCGGCGATTGCGGCGTTCTTCCAGTAAATCGCCAAGGTAACGCAGCGCTTCATCGACGAAAAAACCGTGCAAGTCAATTTCGCGCGCCACCGGCAGCCGCCCAGCACAGAGCGCGGCAAAGCGTGCATCGGGAATCGCGGCGAGGTTATAGCGCGTATCTTGTGGTGTGATGTCATGCCGAACACGTTGCGCTTCAATGCGGCGGCGCTGTAAAATTTTCGCCTGTTTGCCGAAGTCT
>CAUVOF010000030.1:0-21057 GCA_963553325.1 uncultured Cardiobacterium sp. | reverse complement strand
CTTGCAGCATAAGGCTTACAGCGTTTTTTAGCCTCCATTTTGTCCTATACGCCAATTTTTACAACAAAACCTGCAAAGTACCGTGTTGCGCCAACTCTTCTCGCTTGCCAACCTGCCGCGTTTGACCAGCCCGCAATACGGGCGCGGCGACCTGCTCGCCGAAGAACTTGACCGCCTCCTCTACCACGGCGCGACCTTTGCCGACCTCGCCAACCGCCGCCAAGGGCCGTTTGCCCTCATCAGCGCCACCGACATGAGCATCGGCCAGCGCATTGAGTTTACCCAGGAACACTTCGACGCCCTCTGCCTTGACCTCGGCAAACTGCCCGTTTCCCGTGCCGTTGCCGCCTCCAGCGCCGTGCCGCTCATCTTCGCGCCGATTACCCTCAACAACCACGGCGGCAACTGCCATTACCAAGCGCCGCCGCAAGCGCAAGGCGACAACGACACCTTGCAACGCTACACCGCGCCCTACCAAAACAGCGCCGCCCGCCCGTACATCCACCTGCTCGATGGCGGCCTCACCGACAACCTCGGCCTGCACAGCCTGCTTGACTACACCGCTATCCACGGCGACCAAATCTACCGCCGCATCAGTGAGGGCAACATCCGCGACATCATCGTCATCAGTGTCAATGCACAAAACCGCCTTGACAGCACCATCGACCAAAGCCCGAACATCCCCGGCCTGCGCGACGTTGCCGCCGCTATCATCAATGTCCCCATCGACGAAAACACCCAACAAAGCATCCGCAACTTCCAGCGCTTCACCGACAACTGGAACCAAAACCGCCGCGCGGGCGAGCGCCCGGTGGCGCTGCATTACATCAACCTCGACCTCAACGACCTGCCCGCCGGCGCGCTGAAAAAGCGCGTGCTCAACATCGGCACCACCTTCTACCTGCCGGCGGCGGACATCCGCGACCTGCGACAAAGCGCGAAAATCCTGCTCAAACAAAACAGCGTTTGGCAAAGCCTGCCGGGGCGCAACGGCAGCTGGCATACCCCGGCACTTGCACCTGCCAATCAGACACGATAGTATCCAAAACGTCCAAAATTTCCCGCTTTTAGATACTATGGTATCCCTTTTCCTACTCGACCAAACCGACGTCCAGCAGGCGCTTGCTTACCACCTACAGCGCCAGCGCAAGCTGCGCGGCTACTCGCGCGAGGCCTTGGCAGAACTGAGCACCGTGCCGGCCTCGACCATCAAAAAATTCGAGCGCAGCGGACAAATCTCGCTGCGCCAATTCCTGCTGCTCTGGCAAACCCTGGACGACCTGCAAGCACTACACGCCCTCACCACCGGCGCCGCGCGGCCGCACGCCCCGCAAACCATAGACGACATCGCCAATGACCCCCTATGAACCCACGCGCCGCCTGGCCGTCACGCGCATCCTTACCGACGGCAGCCGCGTTGCCGTTGGCAACTTGGCACAAAACCGCCATCTCCTGACCTAACCCCAACCAAGGAAACCCCATGCCGAAAGACCCCGAAGCGCGCAAAGCAGAGAGCATCGCCAAACTACAAGCAGAAAACATCCCTGCCATCGACTGGTTGCCCGTCATAGAAAGTGCAGACGAAGCACGCATCCGCCGCGCCGAAGAAATCGCGCGCCGCGCCATCTCCTGCCTGATAACCATCCAGGCCGCCTGCGAACAAAACGAAGACAACTACGACGACGAGGGCGCCGCTTGGTGTCACGGCCTGCTCGAACAATACAACGTAGCCGACGAAATCACCGCCAACGAACGCGCCGTCCTTGCCAAACAAGGCAGCGAACAAGACATCATCAACATGGTGTGGAAATACGAAGCCTACTGGACACTGCTGTGGGCGCTCGGTATCGTCGAAAAACTGGACTACCCCGACCACATCGTGGACTGCCAATTCGCCATAGATGCCGTGGCAAGCTGCGACGACTTTGCCGACTTCATGGCGAAAACCCGCCTGCGCGACATCGAAGAAATCCTCGACGAAACCGACCTCATCTACCGCTACCACTGGGCTTGCGTGGACGCGCGCATCAACGGGCGCGAGATGCCGGGCGGCCTGCTCGAAAGCGTCGTCATGGAACGCCATGCCGGGCTAAACTGGCTAATCGGCGCCTACGACAGCGACGATTGGGATAACGTACCGGTGCATACCTGACTTTCCTCATAAAAAAGGTGCGCCGAGGCGCACCAGTTACGGGAGAAAAGAGGCGGGCTTAATGCCGTTCCTGCTTGATTTCGCGGGCGAGCAGGCTGGCGAAGGTTTCTTCGAGGCTGCGTTTGCCGGCGAGCATTTGGTGCAGGTGCTCGGTGATGGGCATGCGGATGCCGTGTTGTTGCGCGAGGGTGTAGGTGTCGTGCGTTGCCCCTTCGCCTTCCACGACTTGGCCGATGGCGGCTTTGGCGGCAGCGGCGCTTTCACCGCGTCCCAGAGCAAGACCAAAGCGGCGGTTGCGCGATTGGTCGTCGGTGCAGGTGAGGACGAGGTCGCCCATGCCGGCAAGCCCGGTCAGAGTTTCTTCTTGTGCGCCGAGCGCGGTCGCCAGGCGGCTGATTTCGCGCAGGCCGCGGGTGATGAGGGCAGCGCGGGCGTTGGCGCCGCAGCCGAGGCCGTCGGCAATGCCGGTGGCAATGGCGATGACGTTTTTTACCGCCCCGCCGACTTGGACGCCGGTGAGGTCGCTGCTGGTGTAGCAGAGGAAGTTGCTGCCGTGGAAGTGTTGCGCGAAGGTTTGCGCCAGCGCGTCGTCGTGGGCGGCGATGGTAACGGCGGTCGGCAAGCCGGCGGCGACTTCTTTGGCAAAGCTGGGGCCGGCGAGGATGGCGTGCGGGTGGTCGCCGAGGGTGTCCTGGAAGACGTCGGTAAGCAGCCTGCCGCTGTCTGCCTCGAAGCCTTTGATTGCCCACATTAGCGGTGTATCGCGCAGATGCGGTTTGAGCTCACGGAGCAGTCCGGCAAAGGCGCGGCTGGGCACAACCGCCAAAACGAGTTCTGCCGCCCGGACGCTTGCCGCGAGGTCATCGCTGACGGCAAGGTTGGGCGGCAGGGAAACTCCGGGCAAGTAGCGGCGGTTTTCCCGGTTCTCTGTGAGCGCCGCCGCGTGTTCGCGGCGGTGTGCCCACAGGGTAACCTGGTGCGCGTTGCGTGCCAGTTGCAGCGCGAGTGCGGTGCCCCAGCTGCCCGCGCCGAGGACGGTGATGTTTGCCATTATTGGGTCGGCTGGTCGCCTTGTTTTTCCGCTTCTTCCTGCAGGCGCTGCTGGTAGAGCAGGTCGAAGTTAATCGGTTGCAGGTAGAGGTTGGGGAAGCCGGCGCGGCTGATGGCGTTGCTGATGGCTTCTCGCGCGTAGGGGTAGAGGAAGGTCGGGCAGTAAACGTTGAGCGCGTGGTGCAGTTGCGCATCCGGCAGGCCGCTGATTTCAAAGATGCCGCTTTGTGCGATTTCCACCAGATAGATGACGCGCTCGCCATCTTTGGCGGTAACGGTCAGGCGCAGTTTGATGTGGTAGTAGTCGTCTTCCGGCAGTTTGCTGATTTCGTGGGCAACGCCAAGGCTGATTTCCGGGCTGAGTTCTTGCTGGAAAATTTCCGGCGCGTGCGGTACTTCGACGGACATATCGCCGGAGTAGAGTTTGCGGATGTCGAGGACGATGGGGGTTTGTTGTTCTTCGCTCATGGAATACTCCTTTTAAGTATGGAAGCGATGGGGGATGCGGCGCAGGCTGCGTCGCGGTTTGATTTGCGGGCGCCATTGTACGGTTTCAAGTAGTGCGGGCAAATTTTTGTTACGGCGGACAAAAAGCTAGACTGGCGTTTTTGTACGAGGACTGCCATGCCTTACCTACTTTATGTCCGCCTCGGCTGCCATCTCTGCGCCGATGCTTTTGCCCTGCTGTGCGAGATGGGGGTGTCGGTCGAGCGCGTCAATATTGACCGCGATCCGGCACTGCGCGCGCAGTATGACGTGCTGGTGCCGGTGCTGTATGACGCGGCAGGCGACCGCGAGTTGCTGTTTCCCTTTGATGAGGACGATGTCAGGGCGTTTTGTCGCTTGGGCGGCTGATATATGCCAAAAGACGCTTCTGTATGACCGGCATTTTCTCTTCTAAAAAACGTCGCCACGGTAGCCAAACGGCAATACCCGCTAAAACGAAAAACCAAAGCAACCAATAGGGCAGCAAAATGGCATAAACCAGCGGTGCCAGAATGTATTTTTTATAGAAGGATTTGTTTTCGCCGCTATCTTTCGCAACCGTTTTGGCAAATGAGGCCGCACCCATTTGGGTCATCATTTTGACGCCCCGTTTGCCATAGGTGGCAGCAGCCATAAGGGTGGCAATATCATCGGGTGTATCGAATTGTTGTGCGGCATCCAGAATCACGCCGTCCGTAAGCTCATACAAAACCAGGCTATGGTCGCCAATTTTTTGTATAAACGGATTCATTTTTTCCAGGTCTTCTTCTTTATTGGTTTTGCTGAGTAATTCCAGCCCTCCTTTTTTGCTGGCAAGCGCCGTAATGTTCTTAAACAATTCGTTTGCCTCATGGATCTTCTTTTTATCATTGATGGTTTTCGCCAGCACCATGATTTTTTTCAGCAACCATTTTGGCAATTTACCTAACCGCCTGGCGATTTTTAGGGTAACTACCGCGCTTTTGGCGGCAGTGGTCGCGGCGGCGGCTGGTGCGGCTGCTCCAGCAGTAGCTGCCGTACCACCAAAACTGGCAACTTGTGTAGCCGATGCGGCAACGCCAATGGCAGAAAGGGCGATCATGACTTCGTCCGTTTCTTCTCCTTTAATGTATTTCCAGCCTTCTTTGCCTAGGTCGCGCAAATCACCAATAACAAGAAAATCAGAGATAGCGCTCGCTCCCTTGCCAATCGTTTCGTCACTTTCGCCGCTAAGAAATCCCATAACTGCTTTTTTGCTGTTGTAAATAATACCGCTGCGTTCATCTTTAATCTGTTTATGTAATGCGACTATTTCATCATTGTCGCTTACATAGGCAAATTTCGTAAAGAAATCGAGATAAACGTCCGCTTCGGCGAAGCGTTTTTCTTCTACCAGTTTTTGCGCGTGTGGTAATGGGTCAATGCGCGTTAAGGTCATGAGCGACAGGGTGGAATATTCGGCAATAATGCAGAGTGCAATAGCTGCTAAAAGCGACAGCGCAATTTTAAGGGTGAGTTTCATGGAATTTCCTGATGTAGAGATGAAAAATAGCGGCTGCCCTTGAGGCAGCCGCGGATTCGTTAGCATATATCGCGCCAGTTTTTTTCGGTGTTGCCGTTTCAAGCGGTTATTTTTCACGGCAAGTCCTGCAACGTCAGCGCCTCATCCAGCCAGAGAATGTCCTCTATGCGGCGCTCGGTGATGCGGGCAAGGTCGGGATGATTGATGTAGGCGGCGGGGTTGGCAATCGCCATGCCCAGCGCGTCTTCAACGGCGATGTGCATGTAGCGGATGGCGTTTTTTACGCATTGCAGCAGGGTGATGTGCGCGCCGGCGAGGGCGCCGTGTTCGTTCACCAGGCGGTCTTCTTTGACGTAAACGCGGATGCCGCCCGGCAGGGTGAATTCCGTGATTTCCGGTGCGCCGATGGTGTGCATCGAGTCGGTAACGAGCAGCAGGCGGTCTTTGCCGATGAGCTTGCAGGCGGCGGCAAGGGAATAGGGGTCGCTGTGCACGCCGTCGGCGATGATGCCGCAGTAGAGGCGCAGTTCGGCGGCGCTGCCGATGACTGCCGGCTCGCGTCCGGCAAGCGGCGGCATGGCGTTATAAAGATGGGTAACGCCGCCGAGCCCTTCCGTCCAGGCGCGCTGCATCTCGGCTTTGCCCGCCATGGTGTGCGCGGCATTGACGCGCATGCCCATGTCGCGCAGGCGGCGCACCGTGCCAGCGGGGACGCGCTCCGGTGCGAGCGAGACGATGCTGTGCTGCAATGCGTCGGCGTGTTGCTCAAAACAGGCGAAGTCGCTGTCGTCCGGCGCGCGCAGGTAGGCGGGGTTGTGCGTGCCTTTTTTTTCCGGGCTGAGGAACGGCCCTTCGAAATGACCGCCGAGGATGCCCGGCACGTGGCGCGCAGCCTCGGCAATGGCGGCGATGGCGCGGTGGTAGTTGTCTTTGCTGTCGGTGATGAAGGTCGGCAACATGGCGACGGTGCCGAACTGGCGGTGTGCGGCGAGGATGTGGGCGAGGCCGTCGGCATCGAAGCGCTCATTGACGAGGTAACCGCCGCCGCCGTTTGCCTGGGTTTCGATGAAGCCGGGGGTGAGGATGCCGCCATTTAGCGGCTGGATGCGCGCGTCTGCGGGCAGGTCGCCGGTGGCGAGGATGGCAAGGGTTTGGCCGTTTTCGACGAGCAGGGCGTGGTCTGCGAGCAGGACGCCGTCGTGATAGATGCGTGCGCCGCTGTAGGCGGTTTTCATGATTGGTTCTCCGCTGGAAAGGGTGCGGGCATTGTACGCCGTGGGGCGGTCAGGTTAGACGCCGTTCACACAGGGCAAGCAGCGGTGCGGTAGTGTGCTCGCGCGCGGGGAATTGGGTGCTGAGGTAGATGTGGCGGGCGAGTGCCAGCGTCGTCCAGGCGGCAAGCGTTGGCGCGTCGGTTGGCAGCGGGCTATCTGCCAGCCATTGCCGCGCCAGTGCTTCTTCTTGCGCGGCAAGCGCGGTGGCGTCGTGGTAGTAGCGCAGTGCGTGTTCGGTCATGTGGGCGAGGAAGTTGCCGGCATCGAGCGCCGGGTCGCCGTGGGCGTAGAGGTCGAGGTCAAGCCAGGTGAGGGTTATCGGCACTTCGTGATTTTTTGCACCCCCTCCCCATCCCTCCCCCGCTGCGGGCTTCGCCCTGCAGGGGAGGGGGGAAATAAGGATTTGGTCGGGGTAGCAGTCGCGGTGGATGCCGCAGGTCGGGCGGTCGGTGAGGGTCGCGCCGAGGGCGTCAAGTGCCGGTAACAGCGTGCGGATGCGCGCGGCAAGCGGCGGGCGCAGGGCGGCGGCTTTTTCCAGGCGGTCGTGCAGCAGGGTGAGTTCGTCGGCAATCGTCCAACGGCGTTTGCTGGCGATGTTAGCGCGGTGCAGGCTGGCAAGCGCCGCGCCGATGTGCGACCACAGCGCGGGCGGGCTGTCCGGGGTGAGTTGGTGGGTGGCGGGTTCGCCCGCAACTTGGCGTTGTAGCCAGAGGCGGGCGTCGGGCAGGATGGCCAGGGTTTCGGGAACGGCAACGCCGGGCAGGTCGAAGCCTTGCTGCCACAGGGCGCGCTGGATGCGGTAGCCGTGTTTGTCCACGCCTTTGGCGCGTTGTTTGCCGAGGATGGTTTGCGGCGCGCCGTCGGCGTTTTCGATGGTGTAGGCGATGAGGGCGCGGCGCCCGGCTTTGTGGCGCAGGATAGTGAGGTCGCGCAGGATGAGGGCGGGTTGGGCAAGGGCTGCGCGCAGCGCGGCTTGCATGTAGGCGGGGTCGTTGGCGGGGTGGAGTTCGTGCGACATGGGTTATGGCTCAAGGTGTTCTGCGCTAGTGAGGAGGCGTTCGAGGTGTTGTGGCCAGTCGTGGCGGCGTTGACGGAAGCCTTCCGGCAGGAGGCGGATGAGGGCAGCGGCGGTGTAGTGGTAGAGGGCGGCACGGTCGCAGGGTGCGTTGTAGTCGTGTAGCAGCGCTGCGGCGAGCGCTTGCACGGGAATGGCGGTGCGCGCGTGCGTTTTGCCGAGGTAGGTGCCGAGGTCGCTTTCTGGCGCGGCGAGGCAGGTGTTGTCCCAGTCGATGAGGCGCAGGTTGCCATCCGCATCGCGCAGGGTTTGGTCGGGTGAGAGGTCGCCGTGGTTGTGGCAGGGGACGCTATACGTGCGAGCGAGGCCGTCGGCGGTGCGCTGGATGAGGGCGCGGACGCGGGCGCTGTGCGCCGGGCTGATGGTTTGGATGGTGGCGAGGGTTTGCGCGAGGGCAGTGTTTTCGTCGCCGCGCGGCGGCAGGTCTGCTGGAACGGGGGCGCGGTGCAGGGTAGCGAGCAGCGCGCCGGTTTGTCGTAGCTCGGCGCTGGTCGGGGTGCTTAGGATGTCGCCGGGCAGCCAGGCGGTTTGCAGCAGGTGTTGTGTGTCGTCGCAGGCGGTGAGCGGCGCGCCGCCGCAGGCTGCGCCGATTTGGATGGCGTGCCGGGTGGCGCTGTAGTCGCTGGCGGTGGTGTAGCGCAGCAGTTGTTCGTCCAGGCGGGCGACGAGGCGGCGTTCGGGTTTGTAGCGCAGGATGGCCGCGCCTGGCGGCAGGGCGGTTTTCAGGCGGCGGTCGTGTTCGGGACTGGCGAGGATGAGGTACGACGCGGGCAGGGCGAGGCTGATGCCGCCGCGCCGCGCGCGTTTTGTCAGGCGCTCGCTTTGCCATTGCCAGTCATGGCTGGCGGCGGGCAGGGCTTTTGCCCAGAGGGTGTGGCGGCCGCCGTCGTCGTGGTCGAGTTGCAGCGTGGCGAGGCAGTGGGTCTGCGGTTTGTAGCGCAGGTAGGTAACGCGCGCGGTTTTGAGGTCGGGTAGCTGCGCGGCGAGGGCGGCGCTGAGGGCGTGGTCGTCTAAGAGCAGGGCGAGGCCGGGCAGGGCAGGGTCGCGGTCGATGAGGGCTTGGTCGGCGGGGTGCATGGGGTTGGCGGGTTTTGGATTGGAGGGGGGGGGGATAACTGGGTGGGATAGTGTTCAATTGAAAAATCGGCTTTTGGGGTCATCAACAATATCGCTCACCCCCACCCCAACCCTCCCCCGCTGCGGACGCTGGCGCGTCCTGCGGGGGAGGGGGATTGAATCCCCCACAGGGGGAGGAGGCAGATTAGCGGGGGCAGCAAGGTCAGGCGCTGCGCGCGTCGTCGTTTTCTGGCTGCATTGCCTGGCGGTGCATGCGCCACAGCGCGGCGTAGAGGCCGCCTTTGCCGAGCAGTTCTTGGTGGGTGCCGCTTTCGCCGATTTTGCCGTCCTGGATGTAGATGATGCGGTCGGCACGCGCGGCGAGGTCGAGGTCGTGGGTAATCATCAGCGCGGTGCGGCCTGCGATGAGGCGTTCGATGGCGTGGCGGACGACGCTTTCGCTGTGGCGGTCAAGGCCGGTGGTCGGTTCGTCGAGGATGAGTACCGGGCAGCGGCGCAGGGCGACGCGGGCGATGGCGAGGCGCTGGCGCTGGCCGCCGGAGAGGGTCGCGCCGCGTTCGCCGATTTGGGTGTCGTAGCCTTCGGGCTGCGCTAGGATGAAGTCGTGCGCGTTGGCGAGTTTGGCGGCGGCGATGGTTTCGCGTTCGCCGACGACGCGCCCGGCGGCGCAGGTGAGGTTGTCGCGGATGCTGGTGGCAAAGAGCAGCGCGTCTTGTGGCAAGAGGCCGATTTGTGCGCGCAGGCTGGCGAGCTGGAAGCGGCGGATGTCGTGGCCGTCGATTTCGATGCGGCCTTGTTGTGGCTGGTAGAGGCGCAAGAGCAGGGCGGCGAGGGTGGATTTGCCGATGCCGGAGGGACCGACGATGGCGACGTGTTCGCCCGCTTCGATGTGCAGGTCGAGGCCGTCGAAGGTTTTTTTCGGGTTGCCGGGGTAGTGGAAGTGGAGGTTGCGCAGGGTGATGCGGCCGCGCAGTGGCGGTGCCGGGCGGCTGTGCGGCAGGTCGGTGATTTCCGGGGTTTCGTCGAGGATGTCGGCGATGCGTTCGGCGGACGCCAGCGCTTTGGATAGGCGGCCGGCGTATTTGGCGTATTCGCGCACCGGGCGCATGCTGTTTTTGAGGTAGGAGATGAAGACGAGCAGGTCGCCCGCGCTGATGGCGCCTTTGAGGACTTGGCGCGCGCCCAGCCAGAGGACGAGCGCGGTGGCGCAGGCGACGAGCAGGTCGATGCTGCGCTCAAGGCCGGCGGAGAGGCGTTTGGTGCTGAGGTCGGCGTTCATCGCTTTGTCGCCGCCGCCCTGGAAGAGGTCGCGGAATTTGTCTTCGAGGGTGAGCGATTGTACGGTGCGGATGGCGCTCATGCTTTCGGCGGCGGTGGCGGCAAGGGTGCCTTCGCGGCGGCGGGTGCGGCGGCTGGCTTCGTGGATAAGGCGGCTGCTGCGTTTGGCGGTGTACCACATGACGGGCAGCGGGATGAGCGAGAGCAGCGCCAGTTGCCAGTTGAGCGCGAGCATGACGGCAAACATGCCGATGAGGATGAAGATGTTGGCAAGCATCGGCAGGAGCGCGCTTATGGTGACTTCTTTGAGTTGGGTAACGTCATTGACCAGGCGCAGAGTGAGGTCGCCAGGGCGCATTTTTTGGTGGTAGGAGAGCGGCAGGGTGAGGAGTTGGTCGTAGAGGTCGTTGCGCACGCGGCTTAGGACGTGGGTGCCAACGCGGGCAAAGCCGATGGTGGAGAGGTAGCCGCAGAGTGCGCGCAGGGCGGCGATGGCGATAACGGCGATGGCGCTTGCCCAGATGAGTTGGTTGGCGCTGAGCGGGGTGTCGTTTTTCAGGAGGTTATCGACGATCCAGGCGAGCGGCCAGGGTTCTAAGAGGCGCATCAGGGTCATGCCGAGCAGGGCGGCAAGCGAGGCGAGGAGCAGCGGCAGTTGGCCGTGCAGGTAGGGGCGGAAGCGGTGCAGGGCGCGGCGGAAGGGGCTGTGGGTCATGGCTGTGGATGGTGTTTGTTTTTAGAAACTCCCTCCCCTGCGAAGCGGGGAAGGGGTAAAAAATCGTGTAGTAGCGGTGTTCAAAGCGAATTGTAAACGGCTGTTAGGGATGGTTTTGTCGCTACGCGAGGGGTTGCTGCCCCCACCCCAGCCCTCCCCCACGGGGGAGGGGGCTGTTCTGCTGGTCTTCAGTTTTCGTTTTCTTCACGAACAGCGGAGCGCCTCGGCGTACTAACTTCAAAGGTAGGCGCGAGAACAGATGTGTGCGATGCAGCCGTTCTGCTCCCTCCCCCGTGGGGGAGGGTTGGGGTGGGGGCAGCAGGCAATCCGCGCAGCGACAATTCATGTTTTGGTTTTTGTCTGTTTGGATTTTTCTGTTTCTTCCACCAGCGCGAGGATTTTCGCGGCGACGCTGTCCCAGCTATGGTCGCGGGCAACGCGGGCGCGGCCGGCTTCGCCCAGGCGAGTGCGGCGTGCGGGGTCGTGGGCGAGGGTGAGGATGGCATCAGCGAGCGCTTGCGGGTCGCCAGGCGGGACGAGCAGGCCGTCTGCGCCGCCGTGTACGACTTCGGCGAGGTGGCCAACGCGGCTGGTGATGACCGGCAGGCCGGCGGCGTGGTATTCGTAGATTTTCAGCGGCGAGAAGTAGAAGTTGTCCTGTACCGGGTAGGGGGCGGTGGCGATGTCGATTTGCCCGAGGGCGGCGGGGACGTCGGCGGCGGCGATGCTGCCGTGGATGGTGGCAAAGGGGCTGAGGTCGCGTGCGGCGAGGTCGGCTTCGAGCTCGGCACGCCCGGGGCCGTCGCCGATGATGTGCAGGCGCGCGGCAGGGTGGGCGGCGTGGACGCGGGCGAAGGCGGCGACGAGGTCGGGCAGGCCGTGCCAGGGTTTGAGTGTGCCGAGGAAGCCGATGCGGGTTTCGCCGTCTGTGCGCGCGGCGCGAATGGCAAGGGACGCGGCGAAGGTTTGCGGCTCGACGCCGTTGGCGAGGGTGGTGATGCGTCGGTGCTGCCAGGTGTTGAGGTAGGCGGCAACGCCGGGTGAGACGGCGATGAGTTCGCGCGCGCGGGCGAAGTTGCTGGCGGCGATGGCTTCGGCTTCGGCGGGCAGGACAAGTTCGCGGTGGGTGCGTTGTTCGTCGATGAGCGGTGCGTTTACTTCCAGCACGGCGGGGATGTGCGCGTTTTCTGCGTATTGCACGCCGCTGTCGCTCCAAAGCGAGTAGCGTTCGTAGATGAGGTCGTAGGGGGCGTGCGCGGCGATGGTGGCGACGACGTCGTCGCGCGCGGCGAGCAGGGCGCGGGCGCGGTTTTCCTGGTCGCCTTTGGGTGGCGCGGGCAGTGGCACGAGGCGGACGCCATCCAGCCCCGGCGGGGTGTCGCCGTCGATGCGGTTGGCGAAGAGGGTAACGCGATGGCCGGCGCGGAGCAGGGCGCGGATGATGTTTTGCACGTGGATGGACGCGCCTTTGTTGCCATAGACGGGGATGCCGGGGTCGGCGCAGAGGTAGGCGATGTGTTTTGTCATGTTTGGGTTTGGGTTGGTTTTACATACAGGGTAGCGACTATGGTGTATGTATATTTTTGGTTTTGTCGCTGTGCGGGGTGTTTGTAGCCCTATCTAGCGGCGGGTGATTTCGCATGGGGTTGTCAAGCCACTGACGCTACCCCCACCCCATCCCACCCCCGCTGCGGACGCTAGCGCGTCCTGCGGGGGTGTGGGCGACGGCGGAGGAAGAAATGGCAGGGGAGAGGTGTTTCATTTCTGCGCCGCGATGCTTTTTTGGATGTGTTCGCGCAGTTGTGCGGTGTTGCTGTGGATGTTGTAGTCGCGTTCTATCAGCGCGCGCGCGTTTTCGGCGAGGCGGGTGGTGAGTACCGGGTCGGCGAGCAGGCGGGCGATGCTGTCGGCGAGGGCGGACGGGTCGTTCGGTGGGGCGAGCAGGCCGGTACTTTGGTCGCGGATGAGTTCGGGGATGCCGACGATGTTGGTACTGATGCACGGGGTGCCAAGCGCCATCGCTTCGACGAGGATGGTCGGCAGGCCGTCGCGGTCGCCGTCGGCGCTGATGACGCACGGCGCGATGAGCATCGCCGCTTGTTGGATGTGGGCTTTGACCTCTGCCTGGCTGTGGTTGCCGAGCAGGCGCACGCGGTCTTCGAGTTGTAAGCGGGCGATGTGGGCGGCGAGTGCCTCGCGCTGGTTGCCGTCGCCGATGATGTCGCAGGTGCAGTGGATGCCGCGTTCGCGCAGGGTGGCGATGGCGTCGATGAGGTCAGGGAAGCCTTTTTTTTCGACGAGACGGCCGACGGCGAGGATGCGCGGCGGGCGGTTTTGTGGCGGCAGGTAGGGGAATTGCGCGAGGTCGAGGCCGTTGTAGATGCGGTAGATGGGCGCGTCGCTGGGGTATTCGTGTTTGAGGTGGGCGAGGTTGTAGTCGGAGACGGTGATGGTGAAGGCGGCGTCGGCGATTTTGCGGGCGAGGTTCACCGGTTCGCTGTATTCGTGGTAGATGTCTTTGGCGTGTGCGGTGATGCTGTAGGTGACAGCGGCAAAGCGCGCGGCGAGGCGGGCGATGGTCGCCGCCTGGGTGCCGAAGTGGGCGTGCAGGTGGCGGATGCCGCGTTCGTGGATGTTGAGCGCCAGTACTGCCGCCTGGCCGATGGTGGCGGCGCTGTGTTGTTCGGCGAGGGCGGCGTTGGCGTCAAAGCCGGGCAGGGTGGCGCGCGCTTTGGCGAGGAGTTGCCAGTAGAGTTCGGTGTCGTGGAATTGGTGGCGGACGCGATGCACCGGCGCGCGCACGCGGGCGATGGCTTCTTGGAAGTGGGTTTCTTGTACGGGCCCCAGGGCGTAGATTTCGATGGCTTGACCGGCGGCTTCGTGGGCGAGGATTTCGTTCACCACAAAGGTTTCGGAGAAGCGCGGGTAGCGTTTGAGGATGTAGGCGATGGGGGCGTCGGTCATGGGTGTTTTCCTTGTGTGAGCAGGGCGAGGGTTTCGTGGTTGAGGCGGTCGAGGCCGTTGAAGTCGAGTTGGTCGCGGGCTTTGGCGCGCGGTTGTGCGCTGGTCAGCCAGTCGCTAATGCGTGCCGGGTTGAGATCGTCAGGGTGCAGGCAGTCGGCAAGACCGAGTTCGGCGAGGCGGCTGGCGCGCAGCCATTGTTCGAGGCGCGGTTTGACGCGCGGCACGAGCAGCATCGGTTTGTTGAGCGCGAGTAGTTCGAGGGTGGTGTTGTAGCCGCTCATGGCGACGATGGCGCTAGCGTTTTGCATCAGCGCCAACGGTTCGGGGGTGAAGTCGTGCAGTTGGTATTCGGGGCGGTCGGCGACGAGGGCGGCGAGTTGCGCGCGTTCGGCGGCGGGCATCATTGCCCCGGTGAGAAGGATGGCTTGCCAACCGGCGGGCAGTTCGGCGCGAGCGAAGGCGGCGGCAAGGGCATAGCCGTCCTGGCCGCCACCGAGAAGGCAGAGGGCATAGGGGGCTTCGTTGCTTGGCGCGTGTCGTTCTTCACGCAGTAATGGGTCGGGGTAGCCGAGGTAGGTGATGGGTTTGTCGGCGGCGGCGATGTTGTAGGCGCGCGCGGTGTCATAGAGGCGGGCGTCGCCGTATATCCAAACGGCGTCGTAGTAGGCGCGAATGGTGTCGAGGGTGCGCAGTTTTTCCCATTGGCGGGCAACGGCTTCGGGTTCGTCGATGATGTCGCGCAGGCCGAGGACGATGCGGCAGCCGCGGGCGCGTTGGCGGGCGAGACTGGTATCTAGTTCGCCGAGGGCGCCACGGGCGACGTTATCGACAATGAGGACGTCCGGCGCGAAGGCATCAAGCGCGGCGGCGAGCGTTTGGCTACGCAGGGCGATGAGACGTTCCAGGCTGATGCCGAGGGCGCGGGCGCCATAGCTGCCGTCCGGGTGTTTGCGGTAGGCGGGCAGGGTGATGCTGTCGATGCCATCCGGCAGCGGGTAGGCGCCGGATTCGCGGATGCCGGAGAGAAGCAGCACGCGCGCGTTGAGCGGCGGGCGGCGCAGGGCGCGGGCGAGAAGCGAGGTGCGGCGGATGTGGCCGAGTCCCATGGTGTCGTGTGAGTAGAGGGCGATGCGCGGGGCGTTGTTCATGTGGGCGGGGCTGGTTTATGGTGCGGCGGATTATCGCAAAGGTTTTGTGAACGCGCCCTGACAGCGCGGTTCATATTGTGTTCAAACGTCTTCTGTCAGGATAGTGACATGAAAAGGTTTCTTCTGCTTCCCGCCAGTTTGTTGCTGGCCGCATTTTCTGCCGACCAGGACGCGGCGCGTCAGGCCGTGCAGGCCGGGCGATTCAAGCCGCTCGCCGCGATTCTCGCCGCCGTGCAGGCGCGTTATCCGGGGCGGGTGCTGGATGTCGAGCTTGACCGCAACCGCAGCGGTCGCAATATCTATGAAGTCAAGCTGCTTTCCCTGAACGGCGAACGGCAGGAAATTCATATTGACGCGATGACCGGCGAGGAAGTCGCGCCGGATGCGCCGCTGCGACTCCTGCCCGCGGCAGAGCTGCTGCGCAAGGCGCTAAAAACGCGGCCGGGGCGGGTGATTGACCTCGACCTGCGCCACCATCAGGGCGTCTATTACTACCAAATCCGCATCATGGACGACAACGGCCGCAGTCATGACGTCTTCGTCAATGCGCAAAACGGCGAAGCCGTCGCCGAATTCGACCACCTGCCCGCCGGCATGAAACCGCTGGCAGAACTTTTGGACGTGCTACACCAAAACCACCCCGGACACGTACTGGAAGTAGAGCTCAAATACGACCGCAACGCCCGCCCCTTCTACGAAATCGACCTGCAACTGGACGACGGCACGCTGGCGGAAGTCTCACTTGACCCCTTCAGCGGCCACCTCTTGAGCGAAGACGAAATTGAGGTGCGCTGATGCGAATACTCATCGTCGAAGACGACCGCGAGCTGGCGCAAAGTCTCGCGAACGTCCTGCAAGAATCCGGGATGATTGCCGAAACCGCCGCCGACGGCAACGAAGCCGCCTTCCTCGGCAGCACCGAAAGCTACGACGCCGCCGTGCTAGACCTCGGCCTGCCCGGCATGGACGGCATCAGCCTGCTCACCCACTGGCGCGAACAAGGCCAAACCTTCCCCGTCCTCATCCTCACCGGGCGCAGCCGCTGGAGCGACAAACTCGCCGGCTTTAACGCCGGCGCCGACGACTACCTCACCAAACCCTTCCTGCACGAAGAAGTCGTACTGCGCCTGCGCGCCCTCTTGCGCCGCGCGCGCGGCCACGCCGACACCGTGCTGCACGTTGGCGCGCTTAGCTACGACACCCTGCAAGCGCGTTTCCACCTGGACGGCCGCCGCCTGAACCTCACCGCGCAAGAAGAACGCATCCTCGCCTACCTCATGCACCAGCCGGGCGTCGTCATCAGCCGCGCCGAAATCCTCGAACACGTCTATGCGCGCGACAGCGACCCCGATTCCAACGCGCTCGACGTCCTCATCAGCCGCATCCGCCGCAAACTGGGCAGCCCGCTGCTGCACACCATCCGCGGCCGCGGCTTCATGCTCGCCGCACAAACGCCGGAGGGCGAATGACCCTGCGCCAGCGCCTTCGCCTCTCGCAGCGCCTGCTCATCCTTGGCATCCTCACCACCCTCGCCCTGCTGGCGGGCGGCGGCTACCTGCTGCGCGACCGCCTGCACAACGTCATCCTGCGCAGCATGGCGGCGACCCTGAACGAACGCACCGACCGCCTCGCCAGCAGCCTGCGCGCCGGCGATAGCGGCCACATCTACCACGACAGCGCCCTTGCCCCCGAAGAATTCCGCACCGTCTTTTCCGGCTGGTACTGGCAACTCGACGACGGCCAAAACCACAAACACTCGCGTTCCCTCTGGGACAGCAGCCTCGAACTCGAACGCGCCAGCCAATGCAGCAGTGAACCCGCGCTTTACCGCCTGACCGGCCCGACCGGCGAGCCGCTGATAGGCATCCGCCGCGTCCAACACCTCGGCGGGCGCGACATCACCCTGCACACCTACGGCCCGGCAGACGCCACCACCGCCGAACTGGCGCGCATCGACCACATCCTCTACACCCTGCTCGCCAGCCTCGGCCTGACCCTGCTCATCGCCCTCTGGCTACAAATCCGCCTCGGCCTCGACCCGCTGCGCCGCCTGCATCACGCGCTGCGCGCCGTGCATGACGGCAGGCAAAACCGCGTCGGCGCGGACTACGGCCCCGACCTCGACCCGCTTGCCAGCGAAATCGACGACATGCTGGAACGCAACGCCCGCATCGTCGAACGCGCGCGCGGCCACGCCGCCGACCTCAGCCACGCCCTAAAAAAACCGCTCGCCCTGCTCGCCGCCGACAGCCACAACGAACACACCCGGCAACACATCGACAGCATGAACCGCCTCATCGAACGCCACCTGGCACGCGCGGGCAGCGGCGCGGGCGACGTGCGCCGCATCGACCTCGCCGCCAGCCTCGACCAACTCGTCGCGCTGATGCAGCGCCTGCACGCCGCGCGCGGCCTGCACTGGCAAAACAAACACCACGGCGCACTGCACATCCGCGCCGAACAAACCGACATCGAAGAAATGCTCGGCAACCTGCTCGACAACGCCGGCAAATGGGCAAAAAGCCGCGTCCACATCGACGCGCGCCGCATCGCCGGCGGCAGACGCGGACAAATCCAAATCACCATTGAGGACGACGGCGAAGGCCTCACCGACGCACAAATCGCCCGCGCCACCCGCCGCGGCGAACGCTTCGACCAAAGCACCGACGGCAGCGGCCTGGGACTAGCCATCGTTGCCGACCTCGCCGAAACCTACGACGGCAGCCTCGAACTCAGCCGTAGCCCGCTCGGCGGCCTGCAAACCACCCTGCGATTGCCGTGCTGAACCCTGCCATGCGAAGCATCAAATTCCCTCTCCCTGCCATGCGGGACATAACCCCTCCTCCCCTGCGCAGCGGGGGAGGGAACCATTCTGCTGCTCTTCTGGCTTTCGTTTCCTTCGCGAACAACGTGCACCCCGGCGCGTCAGCCACGAAAGCAGCATCAAGAACAGATGTGCGTAGTACAGCCAATCTGCCCCCTCCCCCCGTGGGGGAGGGCTGGGGTGAGGGCAGCAAACACTACGCGCAGCGACAAAACCATGCAGAGCAAAAGCACAGAATCCCAACAAACACCCCGCACAGCGCCAATCCCCTGACAAACCCCATCACCTAACCCATCCACAACCCACACACCCAACCCTGGAGAAGACCATGAACGTAGTAGTAATCGGCACCGGATACGTCGGCCTCGTCGCTGGCGGCTGCTTCGCAGAAATCGGCCACCGCGTAACCTGCGTTGACATCAGCCCGCAAAAAATCAACAACCTGAAAAACGGCATCCTGCCCATCTATGAACCCGGCCTGGAAGACATCGTCCGCCGCAACCACGCGGCAGGGCGCCTCAACTTCACCACCCGGCTACATGAAGCAATGGACGACGCCCACATCTACTGCATTGCTGTCGGCACGCCGCCGGACGAAGACGGCTCGGCGGATTTAAGCCACGTCCTCGCCGTCGCCAAACAAATCGGCGACAACCTCGAACATCCCGCCATCATCATCAACAAATCCACCGTCCCGGTTGGCACCGCAGAAAAAGTGCGCGCCGTCATCAGCGACGCCCTTGCCGCGCGCGAAAAAAACATCGCCTACGACGTCGTATCCAACCCCGAATTCCTCAAAGAAGGCGTTGCCATCCAGGACTTCATGCACCCCGACCGCATCATCATCGGCGCCGACAACGATGCGGCGTACGCACAAATGCGCGCCCTCTACGCGCCGCTAATCGAGGCCGGCGCGCAACTCATCGCCATGAACGTGCGCGATGCTGAGATGACCAAATACGCCGCCAACGCCATGCTCGCCACGCGCATATCCTTCATGAACGAAATCGCCGGCATCTGCGAACACCTCGGCGTGGACGTCGAAAACGTCCGCCTCGGCATCGGCAGCGACCGCCGCATCGGCCACCGCTTCATTCACCCCGGCCCCGGCTACGGTGGCTCCTGTTTCCCCAAAGACGTGCGCGCGCTGGTGAGCATGGCAAAAGAGGCGGGCTACGAACCGCACGTGCTGCACGCCGTCGAAACCCGCAACCACCACCAAAAAAACAGCCTCTACCAAAAACTGCGCGCAAGCTTCGGCGGCGACCTCTGCGGCAAAACCATCGCCATCTGGGGACTTGCCTTCAAACCCGGCACCGACGACATGCGCGAAGCGCCGAGCATTGACCTCATCGAAGCACTGCTGGAAGACGGCGCCAAAGTGCGCGCCTACGACCCGGTGGCACAAGAAACCGCGCGCGCCGCCCTGCCACAGCTGGCACAACAGCGCGGCGAACTCGCCTTCAGCGAAGACGCCTACAGCGCCGCTGCCGGCGCGGACGCGCTGGTGCTGGTTACCGAATGGCCGGAATTCCGCGAACCGGACTTTGCCCAACTGCGCCGCAAAATGCGCCACCTGCTCATCATCGACGGCCGCAACCAATACCACCCGGAAACCCTGTCCCGCCTCGGCTTCCACTACATCGGCGTCGGCCGCGGCCAGAAAAACGCACCAGTCGCCACCGCAATCGCTTCCTGATGCGACCACAAAAAAACCGCCCTTCGGGGCGGTTTTTTTATCGTGTCGGTGCGTGTTTGAAAATCCCCCTCCCCCGCTGCGGGCTTCGCCCTGCGGGGGAGGGGGTTGTCCGATTGTAAACACGCCCTAGCGGCGGCAGGCTGCCATGATGTCCAGCTCTTTGCGGTAAACGCTGGTTTGCAGGTCGAAGATGCCGGCGACGGTGTGGAAGAAGTGGTCATGCGAGTACTGCCCGCTTTTTGCCTGTTGCTGCAAGCAGGTGAAGTCGATATCCGCTTCAGTCTGCCAGGCGTCGGAGAGCCACAGCACCATCGGGATGCGCGTTTGTTCGGCGGGGGCGATGGCATAAGGCGTGCTGTGCAGGTAAATGCCGTTTTCGCCCAGTGATTCGCCGTGGTCTGAGAGGTAATAGACGCTGCTTTTCCAGTTTTTTTCGCGTTCAAGGCGGCTGATGACGCGGTCGATAAAGGCGTCGATGTACAAAATGGTGTTGTCGTAGGTGTTGGTGATTGCTTCGCGGCTGCATTGCTGGATTTGTTTGGTGTCGCAGGTCGGCGCGAATTGGCGGTATGGCGGGGTGTAGCGCTGGTAATAGGTCGGGCCGTGGCTGCCGATGGTGTGCAGGACGATGACGAGGTCGCGCTCGTCTGCGGCGAGTATTTGTTCCCAATCTTCCAGCAGGATGTCGTCCAGGCATTCGCCATCGCGGCAGTAGGCGGGCAGGTTGCGCGCGGTCATGTCATGAAATTCTATGTGCGTGCAGCTGCCTTTGCAGCCGGTGTCGTTGTCGTACCAAACGACGCGCACGCCCGCGCGTTGCAGGATGTCGAGCAGGTTGTCGCGGCGGCTGGCGATGTCGAGGTCGAAAGCGGTGCGCGGTTGTTCGGATAGCATGCAGGGCAGGGAATGTGCGGTGTAGGTGCCGCAGCTTTCTGTGTGCGGGTAGTTGAGGATTTGCGCGCCGCGCGCCGCCAGTTTGGGCGTGGTTTGCCGCGCGTAGCCGTTTAGTCCCCAATTTTGTGCGCGGGTCGCCTCGCCGATGATGAGCACGCTCACTTGGCGCGCCGTGCCGCGTTTGTTGCGGCGAACGTCGGCACCGACGGTTTCGTAGGGGCGCTGTGCGCGTCGCGCGTGTTTGATTTTGCTGACGCTGGCGACGATGTAGTTGGTCGGCACTATCAGGTGATGGATGTCGGGATTGTTGCGGGAAAAGGCGGCGTAGTCCTGGTAATGGAAGCGGGCGATAAGCAGCAAGGCGAGCAGGGACAGGGCGACTGCGCCGAGGCGTTGCAGCAGTTCGCGCCACCAGCGGCGGTAAGCGAGGCGCACGCGCAGGTAAAGGATAGTCGGGACGACGCCGAAGGCGAGCAGCCAAAGTAGCAGTGGCCAGGTCAGCAGCTTGGCGCCCTCGGCTGGGGTGGTAATCAGCACGTTGGTCAGCATCGCGCGGTCGAAATAGATGCCAAGGAAGATGACGCCGTAACTCACCGCCGCCGAGAGCAGCAGGATGAGCGGCATGAGTATTTTGTGCAGCCAGGGCAGAAGCAGCAGGTGCAAGAGGATATTGAGCGCGAAGAAGATGAACAGCGGCACTGTCCACAGGAATGTGCCGTCGCCGCCGGCGTCCTGCCAGGCGCGCCACAGGGTGCGGTAGAAGCCGTAATTGAGTAGGGTGAGAAAGAGCGCGAGTAGCGCGACGAGTGTCGGGGCGGTTAGTTGCCAACGGCGGTTTTTTTGCGGCATGTGTGATGGGGATGGTTAGGGGCTGTTTACAATTCACTCATAGCGGCAGCCAGACCATGATGCACCCCAAA
>CAUVOF010000029.1:0-21302 GCA_963553325.1 uncultured Cardiobacterium sp. | reverse complement strand
AATCCAGCAAACACAAGCCACTGGACAAGGAGAAAAGACGGTATAACCGGCAGGTCGCTTCGCGGCGTATTGGTAATGAACATGCCATTGGATTTATCAAGCGGTTCAGAATGGTCGCGGGGCGTTACCGTAACCGGCTCCGGCGTTTTTCTCTACGCTTTACGCTAATTGCTGCTATCTGCAATTTTGAAATGGCTTAGTTTGGAAAGAGGTCTAGTCTGTTAGTAAGGGCGCGGCATTATATAGCGGCGCTTACGGCAAGGGAAACGCGCTTGCTGCTGGCGCGAACGGTGCGCCGAGGCGCTTCCTATGGTCGTAGATGCCGTTTTACATACAGTGTAGCGGGGTTCGTGTATGTATAAATTGACTGTTAGTTCGTGGGCGGTTCGTTGTCTCTTTTGTCTTCCTCCTGCGGAAAGCATTCCAGCCAGGCGATGGCAAACAGAAAGTGAAGCAAGGGAAAGAGGATAATGAGGATGGTCAGCACCCAAGCCGTCTTGTACCAGCCGAGTTTGTGCAGGGTCAGCAGGCTGGCGGTTACTGCGCCAGCGAGCATGAAAGGCCACCAGGTTTTCATCTGTTGTTTATCCCTATATTAAGAACCCCGCCGAGGCGGGGTTTTCTTTTAGTGCTCCGGCAGGGCTTCTTGCGGCGCTGTCTTGGCGCTGATGTTGAGCGCCGGTTCGTCGTCGCGGATGGTGATTTGTACGTGTCCGCCGTGTTCTGCCAGTTCGCCGAAGAGCATTTGTTCGGCAAGCGGCTGTTTGATGTGTTTTTGGATGAGGCGTGCCATTGGCCGCGCCCCCATTTTCGGGTCGTAGCCGTGTTTAGCGAGCCATGCTTTTGTCGCGTCATCAAGGCTGATGCTGATGTGTTTGTCTTCGAGCTGTTGTTCGAGTTCGATGATGAATTTGTCGATGACGTGGCCAATGGAATCCGCGCCAAGCGGGGCGAAGCGGATGATGGCGTCCAGGCGGTTTCTGAATTCCGGGGTGAAATGGCGCTTGATGGCGGCTTCTGCCTGCGCGTCGCTGCTTTCTTTGCTGTTGGCAGCGGCAAAACCAATGCGGTTTTTTTCCATTTCAAAGGCGCCGACGTTGCTGGTGAGGATGATGATGAGGTTGCGGCAGTTGATTTCGCGACCGTTGCTGTCGGTAACGATGCCGTGGTCCATGATTTGCAGCAGCAGGTTCATGATGTCTGGGTGTGCTTTTTCGACTTCGTCCAGTAGCAGCACGGCGTGCGGGTTTTTCTGGATTTGTTCGGTGAGCAGTCCGCCTTGTTCGTGGCCGACGTAGCCGGGCGGTGAGCCAATGAGGCGGCTGATGGTGTGCGCTTCCATGTATTCGCTCATGTCAAAGCGCAGCAGTTTGATGCCCAAGACGTGCGCGAGTTGGCGGCAGACTTCGGTTTTGCCGACGCCGGTCGGCCCGGTGAAGAGGAAGCTGCCGACGGGTTTTTCTGCATCGCGCAAGCCGGCGCGGCTTAATTTGATGGCGTTGGCGAGGTGTTCGATGGCTTCGTCTTGGCCGAAGACGACGGTTTTCAGGTCGCGCTCTAGGGTTTTCAGTTGGTTGCGGTCGTCCTGATTGACGCTTTTTTCCGGGATGCGGGCGACGCTGGCGACGAGTTTTTCAATCATCAGCGCGTCGATGATGTCGCCGCGTTCTGCTTCGGGCAGAAGGTGCAGACGCGCACCGGCTTCGTCGATGAGGTCAATCGCTTTGTCCGGCAGGCGGCGGTCGTTGATGTAGCGGTCGGAGAGACGCACCGCCGCTTCAACCGCTTCGGCGCTGTAGCGCGTCTGATGGAAGGCTTCGTAGCGCGGCACGAGGCCTTGCAGGATGGCGATGGCATCGTCAATCGCCGGTTCGCTCACTTCAACTCTTTGGAAGCGGCGGGCGAGGGCGTGGTCTTTTTCAAAGATTTGCCGATATTCTTTGTCGGTGGTCGCGCCAATGCAGCGCAGTTCGCCGTTGGCAAGCGCCGGTTTGATGAGGTTGGAAGCGTCCATGCTGTTGCTGCCTGCTGAACCTGCGCCGATGATGGTGTGGATTTCGTCGATAAAGAGGACGGCGTCGGGGATGCTTTGCAGTTCTTTCAGCAGCGCCTTGATGCGGTTTTCAAAGTCGCCGCGGTATTTGGTGCCGGCGAGCAAGGCGCCGACGTCCAGGCTGTAGATGGTGGCGTTTGCGAGGATGGACGGCACGTTGCCTTCGACGATGGCTTTGGCAAGACCTTCGGCGATGGCGGTTTTGCCGACGCCCGCTTCGCCGACGAGGATGGGGTTGTTTTTGCGGCGACGGCAGAGGGTTTGGATGGTGCGCTCGATTTCGGCGCTACGGCCAATTAGCGGGTCAATGCGCCCTTCGCTGGCACGCTGGTTGAGGTTTACCGCAAATTCTTTCAGGGCGGAGCGACGCGGTGCCTGGCGGCCGTCTTCGTCATCCGGCGCGCCTTCGCTTTCTTTGGCGGTCTGCGCGGTGCCATGCGAGATGTAATTGACGAGGTCAAGGCGCTGGATTTCTTGTTGGTGCAGGAAGTAGGCGGCGTAGCTGTCGCGCTCGCTGATGATGGCAACCAGCGCATTGAGGCAGCTCACTTCTTTTTTGCCAGAGTTGCGGGCGTGCAGCACCGCGCGCTGAATCATGCGCTGGAAGGCGGTAGTTGGCTGGGTGGCGCGGTCGCTTTGCCCGGCGGGGAATTGCGGACAGTGTTCGCTCAGGTAGCGGTTGAGTTGTTCGCGCAGTTCGGCAAGGTCGGCGCCAAAGCTGTGCAGGGCGTCGGTAACGCTGCGGTCTTCCAAGAGGGCGAGCAGCAGGTGTTCGAGGGTGAGAAATTCGTGGTTGGCGCCTTGCGCGCTGTGGTAGGCGCGGTCGATGGCTTGTTCCAGGGCGGTTGAGAGCATGGTTTTTCCTCGGTTAATGCGGTTGCAGCACGCAGAGCAGCGGATGGTCGTTGCTGCGCGCGTATTCGGTAACTTGCTGGACTTTGCTTTCGGCGATGTCAAAGGGATAGATGCCGCAGACGCCGCTGCCCTGCTCGTGTACTTGGTACATGATGTCTTCCGCTTCCAGATAGTCTTTATTAAAGAAGCGCATCAGGACGTCTATGACGAAATCCATCGTGGTGTAGTCGTCGTTTATTAGGACGACTTCATACTGGCGTGGCTCTTCCAGTTCGGGGTCGGCGGCAAGGGTGTCGGTATCGGCATCAAAATCGTGTTGCGTACTCATGACAATGTCTTTTGGTTACAGGCGCAAAAATGGCGTCGCTACGGCTTTTTTCAAGAGGGGCGACAACGTGAATGGTAAGATAGCGGTAATTATCTGCATCGAGGTCATTATGTCAGCTTCCGTCGTCTCTTACCACGTTACCCCCGCCGCTGGCGGCCACCGTTTTGCCGTTGTGCAACGTGTGCCAGTCGTGCCCAACAGCGAGCTTGCCTTTTACCTGCCGGTTTGGATTCCAGGCAGCTATATGCGCCGCGATTTCGCCCGCTACCTCTCGCGCCTGGTGGTAACAGATGCCGACGGCAACCCCATCCCGCACCAATTCGACAACCCCTCACGCTGGCGGCTGCAAGTGCCGGAAGGCTGCCACGAACTGCGCTTTCACTACAGCATCTACGCGCGCGACATCTCGGTGCGCGGCAACTACCTTGACCACGAACGCGGTTTCCTCAATCCCTGCGCCACTTGCATCGCCATCGAAGGCTACGAACAACTGCCGCACCGCCTGGTGCTGGCGCTTGACGGCCACCGTGCCGGTTGGCAAATCATGGGCGCGCAGACCGGTGCCGACGGCGCTTATTGGTTCAACAACTACGACCACCTCATCGACACGCCGCTACTCTTTGCTGCGGAACTGACCGTGCTGCCCTTCACCGCCGGCGGCGTGCCGCACGACATCGCCATTAGCGGCAAAAGCTGGGACTACGACCACGAACGTCTGCGCCGCGACGTGCAAACCATCTGCCGCGAAGCCGTGCTGCTCTTTGGTGGTTTGCCGCCGATGTCGCGTTACACCTTTCTCCTCCACCTCGGCGACGACCTCTACGGTGGCCTCGAACACAGCCAATCTACCCTGCTGATGGCATCGCGCAACAGCCTGCCCGCTGGCGACACCATCACCATGCACTACGTCCAACTGCTCGGTCTCTTTTCGCACGAATACTTCCACACCTGGAACATCAAAGCGATGCGCCCGCGCGAATACCGCCACTACGACCTAAAACAAGAACAGCCAACGGAAATGCTGTGGCTGTTTGAGGGCTACACCGCCTACTTCGACAACCTCCTCCTCGTCAGAAGCGGCGTTATCAACGTCCGCACCTACTTCAGCCTGCTCGCCGAAGACATCGCCCGCTACCGCCAGACCCCCGGCCGCCGCCACCAAACCCTCGCAGAGTCCAGTTACGAAGCGTGGACAAAACTCTACAACGGTGGCGAAGACACGCCGAACAGCAGTACCAGCTACTATACCCAGGGATCGCTTGCCGCTTGGTGTCTCGATGCCTGGCTGCGCGCGCACAGCGACGACGGCGTCAGCCTGCAGATGCTGATGCACCGCCTCTGGCACGACTACCACCAGCACGGCGAAGACATCGACGAAGCGCGCTTCCTGCACATCGCCGCCGACCTCCTGCCCGAAGACCTCGAACCGGCGTTGCACGGCTTCCTGCGCCGCCTCAATCACAGCACCGAAGAACTGCCGCTGGAAGAAGTCGCCACCTACCTGGGGCTTACCATCCAAATGCGCCCGGCGAGCAGCCCCGGCGAACTGCACAGCGACGCGCCGGACAACCTGCGCTACAAAAGCAGCCCCGGCATCCGCTGGAAAAAACAGGACGGGCGCTATCTCGTCAGCCGCATCCAAGAAAACAGCCCGGCGGCGCTGGCGGGCATCGCCATGGACGACGAAATCATCGCCGTCAATGGCTACCGCGTCAGCGATGGTCAGCTGGAGCGCCACCTGCGCTACGCCGCCCCCGGCAACGCCGCCCTGCTGCACATCTTCCGCGACCACGTCTTGGAAGCAATCGCCTTCACCCTCGATCCCGCCCCGGCAGACAGCTGCAACATCTACAGCAATCCCAAAGCCAAAAAAAACGTACGCATCCGCCGCCAGCACTGGCTGAACCGCCAGGACGACGGCGAATGAGCGGCAAGCACGAAACAACATGAAAAACATCTACCTCATCCGCCACGCCCAAAGCGCCAGCAACGCCCTGCCCGCGCACGGCGGCACCGTGCAATACCAAAACGCCGACATCCCGCTGACACCACACGGCGAAGCACAAGCCGCGGCACTAGCGCAATGGCTACAAACACACGTACCGCCGTCCGATGGCGTCTTCGTCTCGCCCTACCTGCGCACCCAGCAAACCGCCCAACCCTACCTCAAACAAAGCGGACTGACGGCGACAGAACTGCACGACCTGCACGAATTTAACTACCTCGCCTTTGCCAACATCGTCGGCAAAAACTTCATGGCGCTGTACCGCTTGGCAGAGGCCTACTGGCAGCGCGACGACGCCGATTACCGCGACAGCGCGGACTGCGACAGCTTTGCCAGCTTCACCCAGCGCGTCGCCAACATCCGCGCCCACTTCCGCAGCCTGCCCGCTGGCAACTACCTCGCCTACGGCCACGGCCTGTGGATTGGCATGCTGCTCTGGCAGCTCATTGGCCGCAGCGGCGGCAACATGAGCCATTTCCGCACCTTCGAACAGCAAGTGCGCCCACGCAACACCGAAGCCTATCTCCTGCGCATTGACGGCGAGACAGAAAGCATCAGCAAAGTACGACGCACACACGAAGACGACGACCACACCGCTGGGGAATAACGACCGCTGCATCCGCCGGCTTGGCGGCTGATGCGCAATTGCCGTTGCCACGCAAACCGCCTACAATGCTTGCACGTTGCTACAGCCAATCGGAGAACCACCATGCAAACCATCAGCAGCCGCGAATTTAACCAAAACGTCGCCAAGGCAAAAAACATGAGCGACACCGCCCCCGTCTGCATCACCGACCGCGGCGAACCCGCCTATGTCCTGATGAACTATGCGGCGTATAAAGCGCTAAGCAAACATCCGCAAAGCAATGCCGAACGGCTTGGCATGAGCAAAGAAGACCTGGAAATTGTCGGCGAGGTCGAATTCCCCCGTTGCCCCATTGTTCAGCGCGAGGTGGATTTCTGATGTATCTGCTTGATACCAACATCCTCTCGGAAATACGGAAGATTCACGACCCAAAAACGCCGCCGCCGTTTGTCGCATGGTTTAATTCCATCGACTTGGAGCGCTGCTATTTAAGCGTCATCACCCTGCTGGAAATCGAGCAGGGCATTTTGCGCGTGCAGCACCGTGGCGACGAAGCGCAGTTTTTGCGCCTGGAAAAATGGCTAAGCGAAACCGTAATCCCTACCTTCGAGCCGCGCATCTTGCCGGTTGACAGCCACACCGCCCGCATCTGCGCCCGCCTGCATATCCCCGACCGTCGCCCCTACAACGACGCGCTCATCGCCGCCTGCGCCATCCGCCACAACCTCACCCTGGTTACGCGCAACACCCGCGATTTTTTAGCGTTGCAAGTGCCGCTGCTCAATCCGTTTTCGGAATCTGTATAAACCGCATCCTGCCCATAAAAAAACCGGCGATGAGCCGGTTTTTTGCGTTTAGGCAATCAGTTGGCGGATATGCTGCGCCTGCTGGTTGAGGAAATGCGTCAGATTGCGCGGGTCTTCAATGGCGCTGATGGCAACCGGCAGCGGGCGCTCGTCCGGCCGCTGCGCAAAGGTAGCGGCAAAGAGGTCTTCCTGTCCGCGTAGCAACTGGCGGACTTCTTCGTCGTTGTCGCTGAATGGCTGATACAGGCAGCGCAGCGGGCGGGCGGTGTATAAGTCGCTGATGCTGCTTTGGTATTCGCTGCCGTGGATAACGCGCTCGCGTTGCTCTGGTGAGAGGTCGTCGTTTTCGCTACAGGCGAGGAAGGGGCGGTCAAGCATCACCGCCTGCGCACCGCTGATAATGGCGGCAACGACATCGGCAGCGCTGCTGATGTCGCCCCAAAGCACCAGCGGCTTTTTGCTGTAAGCGCGCACTTGTTGCAAGAGTGACTGCGCGCTCTGCTCAACGCGCGGCAGGTCGTTAGTGAAGGCGGAACGCTCGCCGCCCGCTTCCATGCCTTGCAGGACGAGGACGTCAATGCCGAAGTCGTCGGCGCTCAAGGCTTCAAGCAGGTTGCCAACAATAGCGAAGGTGAGAATGCCGCGCTCGCGGATGAGTGCCAGGGTTTCGCGGTCGGGCAGTCCCTGGGCAAAGCCAATGGCGCGTGGCTCGGCGGCGATGGCGGTATCGAGCAGGTCAAGGAAATGGTCGCCGCGTTGCAGGATAAGCGGCTCGCTGTTGTAGTGGTTTTGCAGGATTTCCGCGGCGAAGGTGTCGGGTTTGTCGCCCTGCGGCTGTTGCGGCAGGCAATGCGCGAAGCAATAGCTCGGCGCGACGTAGTGTCTGCGGTAGGCGGCAGTTTTCAGTTCGAGGCTGTCGCGAGTGTCGTGCGCGGCGATACGGATGATGCCGTGTGCGCCCTGGGCGCTGATGCGGCCGGACATTTCGGCATTGACGAGGTCAAAGGGGAGCGGTGCTTGCCAGAAGGGATAGAGGCTGCCGAGGCGCTCGCTAAGGGCATTGGTAACAAGGTACATACGGGGTTCCCGGTGTTGAATATGCGGCGATTATAGCGGCATTCGTCGCTATCTCGCTGGCATCCGGGCAAAAAAGTGCCGCTTCTTGCGAAGCGGCAAACAACCACCAAAGGAGGATATAGAGGAGATAACATCAATGATGTCGGGCGCGGATTATAGGGATGCGCCCAGGGTGTGTCAAGCACGTGAAAGATTATTTTATTTTGTCGTCGTTATTGATTGTTTTTGCATAGATTTTTATAAAGAATTTTGCCTGTTTTCCCGGTTTTACAGACGTTTTTTTGTTGGTTTCTCTGATTTTTTTGAGTCTTTTTGTAATAAGAACGGATTTTATCCTGTTAATTTCTGTGGATTGTCGTGTTTATTCGGGAAAAATGATGCGCGGATAAGGCGCTGATTATAATGGCAACATGAACCGTAAACGCCGCCAATTTCTCGCCCAATCCGCCGCCATCAGCGTCGCCGCCGCCGCGTCCTGGCTGACGCATCATCAGCTCAACCGCCCGCCGCCGCTTGCTGTGCGGCGTATTGGTTTGCCGCTGGGGCACTTGCTGCGCGATGGGGCGTTTATTGATGCGCCATTGCCACGTGCGCAGGATTGCGACGTGCTTATCCTCGGCAGCGGCGCGGCGGCGCTTTCCGCGCTGTGGTTTTTGTCGCGGCAGGGGCAGCGCAATGTCATTCTCGCCGAAGGGCCGGAGCGCAATGGCAACAACGCCGCCTTCGTCAGCGGCGAGTTGCGCGCGCCAGGCGGGGCACATTATTTGGCGTTGCCATCGCGGGAAAGTGTCGCGCTGCGCGAGATGCTTGCCGACCTCGGCATTCTCGAAAGCGGCGCGGCGAGCGAGGTGCCGCGTTTTCGCGAGACGGATTTGGTCTTTGCGCCGATGGAGCGCCTGCGTTATCAGGGACGCTGGCAGGAGGCGCTGTTGCCGCAACAGGATGACGACAGCCGCCGTTTTTTCGCACTAGTACAGCGGCTGAAACGCGCGCGCGGCCGCGACGGGCGCAAGGTGTTCGCCATTCCGCTCGTCCTTTCTTCGGAAGATAGCGAGTGGCGCGCGCTTGACCGCCTGACTTTTGCGGAATGGCTCACGCGCGAGGGTTATCGCTCGCCGACGCTGCTGTGGTATCTCGATTATTGCTGTCGCGACGATTACGGCGCAGGCGCGGCGCAGGTTTCCGCTTTTGCCGGGCTGCATTATTTCGCCGCGCGTGGGCATGACAGCGAGGCGGTGCTGACCTGGCCGGAGGGGCTTGCGCATCTTTCGCAACGGCTGCGGGCGCGCAGCGGTTTGCAGCCGCTTGCCGCGTTGCCGGACGGCGAGACGCTGCATTTCGCCCATCCCGTCGCCATCAACGCCAGCGCGGTGCGCATTCGCGAAACCGATGACCACGTTGAGGTACTACTGCGCGATAACGGCAGCGGCACGCTGACGCTGCTGCGTGCGCGCCAGGTGATTTGTGCGATGCCGTTGATGGTGGCGGCGCGGGTTGTTGAGGATGCCGCCCGCTATGGCCTGCTTGCCGGGCGCGGCGATTATGCACCGTGGCTGGTCAGTAATTTCGTCTTGCATCGCTTCCCGGCGGAGGGCGCGGGCGAGGCGCTCGCCTGGGATAACGTCATTTACGGCAGCGGCGGCCTCGGCTATATCGCCGCCAGCAACCAGCTCATCCGCGTCGCCAAGCCGGCGCGCACGGTGTTTACCGCCTACAGCGCGCTCAACCACGCAGAGCCGGCAGCGGTGCGGCAATGGCTGCTCGCTGCGCCAGACGCCGAACTGCTGGCGTTCGCCGCGCAAGACCTCACCGCCGCTTATGGCAGACGATTTTGGCGCGCGGTCGAGGCGGTCGATATTGGCATCCGCGCGCACGCGATGCGCATTCCGCGCCCCGGTTATTTGGATAATGCGCAACTCGCCGCCGTGCGCGCGCACCGCTCGCGTCTGCACTTCGCGCACAGCGATTTGAGCGGCTATTCGGTGTTTGAGGAAGCGGCGTTTTGGGGGGTGGAAGTAGCGCAGCGGGTGCTGGCGCAGGGCTGATGCCGGTTATTTGCTGCTGATGGTGCTGCTGGCACCGATACTGCCGTAGATTTCAGTGTTGCCGCTTTCGTTGCTGATGCCAACGCTGTTGTCGCGTTTGTCGCTATGGCTGGAAACGTTGCCATTGTGGGTGCAGGCGCAGAGGGTGGCGATGCAGGCGAGGGTGATGAGAGTTTTCATGGGGTTCCTATTACGGTAGGTGGTGTAGGGGCGCGAAAGATAGCGAAAAGTGGGGATTAAACTTCGCGCTGCATTGTTGCTTTTTCCGCTTCGTTAAAGAAGCAGAGGATATAGCCGCAGCTATCGTATGCCTGCCAATGTTTTGCGCGCTCTAATCCCTGCAAGATGGCGCCAACATCATCGAGCGTTTGTAAATTTTTGCCGCTAAAGCGCGTCTTGCTTTCCGCTTCTGCCAAGTAATCGGGCGTCAGGATTAGCGTGATGTTTTGATGCACAGCCATTGCCTCGCATTCTGCGGGGGTGATTGGGCAGCGGAAATATTCTTCGCCGTGCCAATCGCTAATGGTGAGATAGCGTTTGCCGTGAATGTCATCAACGGCGACATAGGCATCTGTGCCGGCAATGTAGGCAAAGCGCGCATTGTCCGATTCGTATTCCATGCCGGCAAAGGTGGCGAAGAAATCGTCGAGTTCTGGCGCATCGTAGGTGGCAAAGAGCAGCAAGACATCGTCTTGTGCTTTAAGTAAATAGGGTTGGTGAGTCATTGGGTATTGCTAACTTTAATAACCGCCGCACGGGCGTGGCGGCGTTCCAGCCAAACATGGCGGCGGATGATGAAGCGCCCCAGCGGGCGGACAATGGCGACGGCGGCGAGTAGGGCGAGGGTGGCGGTGAGCAGTTGCAGCGGCTCGGCGAGCGCCTGCGTGGCGATAAGCGCGGCGAGGAAGGCGGCAAGCGGCAGGCCGTAGGTGGCGCACGCGCTCAGGTTGAGGCCGGTGGCGGATAAGTGCAACTCGGCGGTTTCGCTGCTTTTCCACTGGCCGCGGTTGGGCAAGGCGATGCTGCCGTTGCGGAAGAAGCCGCGAAACCACGGGCGGTTGCCGCAGCCGTTGCCTTCGGCGCAGCGGCGGCATTCGCGGATGTCGTCCACCGGGACGATGTAGATGGTGTCCGCATCGGCGCTAATGATGCGGACGCGGATGGTGTTGTCAGTCATGTGGTGTCTGTCGGTTGTACAGGAAAACACGGATAGCCGCCGCCCAAAGCGCAAGTTCCAGCAGGAACGACCAATGCAGGATGAAATTGAGCCACCACGGCTGGTAGCGGGCAGAGACGGTAAACAGGGAAAACGGCGTATCGCGCCACGGCATCAGCCAAAAAATATCGCCGACGATGCTGTCGAGGAATAGATGCACCATGCCATTGACGGCGAAGAGCAGTGCGATGGCAGCCACAGGGCGGCGCGTCTTGTGCCAAAAAATCAACGCGCCAACGAGCACCAGCAGCCACAACAGCGGCCAGTGTGTCGGGTAGCGGTGATGATGGACGTGGCCGCCATCTATCAGATAAAACCAAAACATATCCACATCGGGCAGCAACCCGCCAACCGCGCCATAAAGCGACCAACGGCGTGCGGAAATGTTGGCCGGTTTCAGGCGGCGCAGGCATTGCGCGACGAGATAACCGGCAGGGGCGTGGGCGGTAATCATCGGATGTTAGCGGCTGGCATAGAAATGGTGCGCCGTAGCGCACCTTCGTTGCCGGGAACGGGTCAGATTTTCTGTATCCAGCCGTAGCGGTCGGCGGTGTCGCCGTACTGGATGGCGGTAATCGCCTCGCGGATGGCAAGCGCTTTCTCTTGGCTGGCGACGGGGATTTCTTTGCCATCAATGACGAAGCTGGTAACTGGCGAGATAACCGCTGCGGTGCCGGTGAGGATGGCTTCCGCGCCGTTTTCCACCGCTTTTTGCAGTTCGGCGACGGTGAAATTGCGCTCGTCGATGTTGTAGCCGAGGTCTTTCGCGACTTTCAGCACGGAATCGCGCGTTACACCGTGCAAAAATTCGTCGGTGAGACCTTTGGTGCGGATGGTGTCGCCGTCGATGAGCATGAAGTTGCTCGCGCCGGTTTCCTGCACGTCGCCGTTCGGGCAGAACAACACCTGGTTCGCGCCGTATTTTTGGTTGGCTTCGTTCAACCACGGCAGGGCGGAGGCGTAGTTGCCGCCGCATTTGATGCGCCCCATGTGCGGCGCGCAGCGCATGTGTTTGGTTTCGACCAAGAGTTTCATCGGGCTGCCGACTTTGAAGTAGTCGCCGACCGGTGAGGCGAGGATGTAGAGCATCGCGCTGGTGGTGCCGTGGCCTGCCTTGCCGATGACCGGGTCGGTGCCGACCAGTGTCGGGCGCAGGTAGAGGGCGTTTGGCGCGTCCGGCACGATGTCGGCGGCGCGGCGCACCAGTTCAAACAGCGCCTCGCGGAAGGGCGCGGCTTCCGGCACGGGCATATCAAGCAGGCGCGCGCTTTGTCGCATCCGCGCGATGTTGTCGTCCGGGCGGAAGAGGACGACGGCATCGTCTCTTTGCCGGAAGGCTTTCAGTCCTTCAAAACATTCGCTGCCGTAGTGCAGGCCGTGCGCGCCGGCGGGCAGGGTGATGGTGGCGCTTTCTTGCCAGCGCACGGGTTGCCAGGCGCCGTTTTCGTAGGCGATGACCGGCATTTCGGGGTAGAAAACGCTGCCGAAGATGGCGGGGACTTCTCTGCTCATGGTTGTTCCTTTTGGGTTGGTGAAGAAGGGGCGAAGATACTGCGCGGCGCGGGCTATGGCAAGGCGAGCAGGCTTTGCCCGGCGATGTAGAGGCTCATGCCGCCGACGATGCTCAGCACCGGATTGCGCCAGCGATGCTCAAGGACGATGACGGTAAGCAGCGCGAGTGCGGAAATAGCGGCGGCGCTGGCGGGTTGCCATTTCAGGGTACTGGCGGCATAAACGGCGAGAATCGCCATCACGCCGGGCGGCATGACGCGGCCGAGCCAGGTAAAAAGCGCATCGTGGCGGCGGGCGACGCGGGTCAGGATGACCGGAAAGGCGCGTAGGGCGAGGGTAATCAGGCTGCTGACGAGAACAGCGACGGCAATATAGCTTTGGTTCATTTGCGGACGGGCGGGACGAGGCAGAGGCAGACAAGAAGGATGGCGATGGCAACGGCAAGCACATTGCGGTCGCTGACGGTGGCAAGGGCAATGAGGGTGGCGACCAGACCGTAGAGTTGCACGCGGTGGCGCTCGCGGTGGTAGCTGTGGTTTTGCGCGAGGATGAGGAAAAGCGCGGTCAAGGCGAACTCAAAACCGACGATTTGCGGCGGGATAATTTGCCCCAGCAGCAGACCGATGGCGGTGCCGCCGACCCAATAAAGTTGGGCGAGCAACTCAATGCGGGTGATGAGCTGCGGCGTCGCTTCATCGCCCAATTGACTGATGAGGCTGTAAGTCTCATCGGTGAGGGCGTGGACGCTGTAGGCGAGTTGCAGCGGCCGGCCGCGATACGCGGCGACGGGAATAATGAAGCCGTAGAAAGTGAGGCGCAGATTGACGGCGAGGGTGGCGAGGGCGACCGCGCCGGGGCTGACGCCGCTCGCCAACAGGCCGACGAGCAGAAACTGCATCGCGCCGGCATAGACAAAAACGCTGGCGGCGAGCGCCCACAGTGCGGGCAGACCGCTTTGCGTCCACATCACCGCGTAGGCGATGGCGAGCGGGATATAGCCGAGAAGGATGGGAATGGTGAGGGTAAAGGCGCGACGCCAGGAAGACTCTTGCATGGGTTCAGGCTTTGCTGGGGTTACGGGGCGGGTAGGGCAGGGGCGGAATCCCGGCGAGGCGGGCGCGGATGTCTTCCCACGACCAAAGGCGGAAGGCGGGATGAGCGTCAATGCCGACGTCCAGCGCCGCGCCGCGCAGTTGCACCGTGCCGTGCGTGTGGCCGTAAAGATGCCAACTGCCGCGCTGCGCGCCGCGCCATTCAAGGATGGGATAGTGAAAAAGAACGACGGGCTGGCCGTCGAACGTTTCCTCGTGATAGGGCTTAATCCAGCGGAAGCGCTCTTGCAAATAAGGGTCGGCGCCGAGTTCATCGTCGTGGTTGCCGCTGACAAGACAAATCTCGCCGTTAAGCTCGGCGAGCAGGCGGAACGTTTCGGCAAGACCGCCAAAAGAAACATCGCCCAAATGATAGACGCGGTCGCCCTTGCCGACCTGCTCATTCCAGCGCGCGACCATCGTCGCGTTCATCTCGGCGACGTTGCGAAAAGGGCGGTTGCAGTATTTGATGATGTTGTGATGAAAAAAGTGCGTATCTGCTGTAAAAAAAACCGCCATGACTGGTTTCCGGTGGATTGAACGCGCCGCATGATAGCACGCGGCGGGCGGGGGCTTGCCGCCAAGTGGCGTATCATGCCCCGCCCATCCCAACACCCAGGAATCCCATGAACCCCACCCTCGACCTCTTGCAAGAACTCATCCGCCGCCCATCCATTACGCCAGATGACGCCGGCTGCCAGACGCTCATCGCCGCCCGCCTGCAAGCGGCGGGCTTCACCATCCGCCATATCCGCATCGGCGACACCGACAACCTCTGGGCAACGCACGGCAGCGGCGCACCGCTCGTCGCCTTCGCCGGACACACCGACGTCGTCCCGCCCGGCGACCTCGCCGCCTGGACCTCGCCGCCGTTTACGCCAACCATCCGCGACGGCAAACTCTACGGGCGCGGCGCCGCCGACATGAAAGCGGGCGTGGCAGCGATGACCGTCGCCCTCGAAGCGCTTGCCGCCGCACCGCACCCCGGCACCCTCGCCCTGCTGCTCACCAGCGACGAAGAAGGCGACGCCCGCGACGGCACCCAAGCCGTCCTCGCCCGCCTCGCCGCAGAAGGCACCCGCATTGACTACTGCCTCGTCGGCGAACCCTCGACCGCCACCCACCTCGGCGACCGCGCCCGCCATGGTCGCCGTGGCTCGCTCAACCTGCACCTCACCCTGCACGGCAAACAGGGGCACGTCGCCTACCCTGCCAACGTGCGCAACCCCATCCACGCCCTCGGCGCAGTCATCGCCCGCCTTGCCGCTACCCGCTGGGACGACGGCAACGCCCACTTCCCGCCGACCAGCTTCCAGGTGAGCAACCTCGCCGCCGGCACTGGCGCGGAAAACGTCGTCCCTGCCACGGCAAGCTGCAAAGCGAACTGGCGCTACAACACCGCACACGACGCCGCCAGCCTGCAAGCACAAGCCACCGCCCTCATCGCAGAAACCCTGCAAGGCAGCGACATCCGCGCCGAATACCAGTGGAAAATTTCCGGCGAACCCTTCCTTACCGAAAACGCCGCACTCATCGCCGCGCTGCGCGACGCCGTCGCCACTCACACCGACCAACAACTACAACTCGACACCGGCGGCGGCACCTCGGACGCGCGCTTCCTCGCCAAATACGGCGCCGCGACCATCGAATTCGGTATCAACAGCGCCACCCTGCACCAAATCGACGAACACGTCCCCGTTGCCGACCTCGCGCCGCTGACCGCCATTTACGCCGATACAGTGCGCAACCTGTGGCGGCAGTTATAAGCATCGACAACACAAATTTTCGATAAGCGCCATTCATTTGCCCAACCCATCAGCAACGGCGCATAATGCCAGCGCGGGCAGACAGTGCGGCATCGCATGACAAAAAACCTGCTTCGGCAGGTTTTTTGCCAAGTGGTGATTAGAACCTGTTCCCCCACCCCCGCAGGGCGAAGCCCGCAGCGGGGGACTGGAACAGCTCGTCCGAAGGACGAGAAAGTTGGGATGGGGGTGAGCGATTTTGTTGATAAATCGAGAATTCGGTTTTCAATAAAAAACCGCGAAATCCATCCCGTAGAAAAGACAGGTATCGAGCAAACACACCCCAACCCATTTACATACACGAACCCCGCTACCCCGTATGTATAGCAATCCTCACAAAGCCCTGTACTGTGTTGACCGCCTCGCCGTACTAGCTGTACTGTCTTCGACGGTGCGCCTTGTACAGAACTTTGTGAGTATCGCTATAAAACCTACACCGGAGACCCTTATGAAACGACAACACACCCTACTCATCCTGCTGGCAGCCAGCGCCCTGGCACAAGCAAAAGACTGCGCCAGCGACGACAGCGTACTCAACGAAGCCTTTGCCGCGTTGAACAGCGAAGACGAAGCAACCGTCGCCACTGCCAACGACAAAATCCGCCAACTGCTGCGCAAAGCTGCTGCCGGCGACAACTGGGACTGCGACTACCCGCAGGCGCAGGAGCAGGGCTTAAGCGTCCAAACCTCGGACGACCACAAATTCCGCGCCTATTCCTGGGATGACCACAACGGCGGCACCGCGCGCTACTACCTCGGCCTGTGGCAATACCGCGACGGCAGCGGCAAAACGCACATCATCAACGCCAACTGGAGCAAAGGCGACGAAGAAGGCGGCAACAGCGGCAGCGTTACCGACCTCTACACCGCCCAGCTTGACGGCAACGGCACCGTTTACCTGCTCGAAGAAAGCGAGAAGGGTTCCAGCAAGGATTACGGGCGGAGCATTCGCCTGCTGCGCATCAAGGGCGACAAACTCGAAGCCGCGCCGCTCATCCACACCAAGAAAGAAGACCTTGCCGAAATATTTTTCGCCTACGACCGCTTCAGCCTGCCCGATGACGACTTACAACCCGTCAAAATCACCTACGACGACGCGACGAAAACCCTGCGCGTGCCGCTCATCAAAGAAACCGAGGAATACCCCAGCGGCCAAGTTACCGAGAAAAAACTGACCTACCGCTACGACGGCAAACGCTTCACCTACCAGGGCGAACAATAGCGCCCGCCATGCAGGGGCGGTTAGAGCCGCTTACAAATAACCGCCCCTTCCTATAACCGGAGACAACCATGCCCGACAAACCGCTTGCCCTGCTACTCGCCCTCACCGCCGGCAACGCCCTTGCCGCCGCCCGCCACTTCAGCGACCCCATGCCGGCAAAAGCCGACGGCGTGCCGTTTTCCTACATCGGCAAGGACAGCAAAGCCGCGACTGACCTCACCCTCACTTACCATCCCGACGGCCGCAAAGACGACGCATACCCAGACATCGGCTACCTGCCCGCCGGTAGCGCCTTGCACGTCCTGCTCGTCGATGAAGCGGGCAACCATCTTGTCAAAACCGCTTACGGCATTACCGGCTGGACGCAGGCGCGCGCCAACCCGACAGCAGGTGATGACAACTTCCCGCCGCTGGAATCCGTCAAAAAAGGCGACTACGCCCTCCACTACAACCCCAAACTCGGCGAAAAACAGGACAAACCCTACTACGTCCCCGATATCAACGGCGAAGCGCAAACCCTCGCCGGACTCGCCCCGAAGGATGCGCCAGCGCCGATGCAATACCACCGCCTGCTGGAAACGGCGCTCAAGCCAGATGGCGCGCGTTACACCATGGAATGTTCCGACTACGAACTCCCGGTCTGCAGACTCGCGCCAGCCGACGGCACATTTCCGCCCGCGCCTGAGCGCGAAATGCAATGCGTCGGCGACACCGTCCCCGGCAACGGCTACCTCTACAGCATAGGCAGCTACTTCGGCGGCTTTTACCTGCCAAAACGCGACAAACTCAGCGTTACTGGCGAGGGCTGCAGCCCGCTTGCCCAGCCCTACTATTATCTCGGCATCAGTGTCGTCTATCGCAACACCATCACTCGGCAAGACAACAGCGTCGCCTTCAATACACGCGCCGTCAGTGTGCCCCTGTTTGACCGCATTGACGGCAGCAAAACCGTGACAGAAATCGCGCCGGACAGCAAAATCCGGCTCATCCTCGGCAAAGAAAGCGAATACGCAGAAGATGTCGGTGCCTGCGACTCCTGGCTGTGGTTGCTGGTACAAACCAAAGACGGCACAACCGGCTGGCTGAAAACGAAAATTTACGAGGAAAATATGCCTTCTTTGGAACTCGATTTTGAGCGTGGCGATTAAGCCGTGTAGGGTGGGTCTTGACCCACCGCGCCCCTTTCATGATGGTGGGTCAAGACCCACCCTACGACCATCTATACCAATTCCCCGCTGTGGGCTTTGCAAAACAAAAGGCGGCATCAGCCGCCTTTGTTATGCGCGCTAAAAACACTACGGCGGCGCCTGGAAACTTTCATCAAAAGCGGCAACGGCGGCGGGGTCGGCGTCTTGCGGCACGGCAACGGCGTGCAAGCGGGCGGCAGGTCCGCCTGCCTGCAACGCGGGGGCGAGATTGGCGGCTACCCAACGCGCTTTGTCAGGTGGCGGGTTGTCCGCGTCGCTGATACCGGCGGCTTTGCCCGTTTGTTTGAGTAGCGCCAGGACGTGCGCGTCGGCGTCGGCAGTCGCTTGCAGGGCATGACGCAGGGCGGCTGTGTAGCAGCCGAGGCTGCGCGCGTTGCGGTAGTCGTCGTCGCTGGCGTTGAAAAAAGCGCTGGCGTCTTGCTTGCCGTCTTCGCCGTGTATGAGCTGCGCGAGGTGTTGCGCCAGTGGCGCGTAATTTTCCGCTTGCAGCAGCTGCGCGCTCCAGAGGGCGAGGGTTTGGCGCTGCCCGCCATCGCTGCAAAGGTAGGCGATGATGCGGTTGCCATTGACCTGCATCGCGGCGGTAATGGCAGTTACGGCGCGTGCCTCACCAGCGACGAGCGGCGCGGCGTATTTGCGGACAAAATCGCTGCGTGATTGGGCATCGGCGTCGAGCGCGTCGCTGGCGTGTGCGCCAGCAGCGGCGAGGAAAAGGGTGTTAAGGATGCGTTTTTTCATGGTAGGGGTGGTGGTAGTCGCTTGGGGTTATGGGTTCAATTCCAAGCGGTAGGTAGTGAGGTAAACATCGGCGCGTGGCTGCCAGTCGCGTTCCGGGGTGTGGCAGAAGCCGAGGCGTTCGTAGAGGCGGTGTCCGGCGTGCATCCAGGCGGCGCTGGAAAGGACAAGCGCGGTGCAGCCGGCGCGGCGTGCGTGTTCGATGCTGGTGCGGACAAGCGCGCTGCCAATGCCTTGTCGCTGCTGCGCTGGCGCAACGGCGAGTATGCGCAGTTCGGCTTCATCGGCACCGGCGATTTCTTGCCAGCTGCTGTCGGGCAGGGCACAGGTGAGAGTGCCGACGGGTACGCCGTTTTGCCGCGCGACGAGTACCAGCGCCTGCTGCGCGCGTTGGGCGGCGTTTAGCACTTCGATGAAGTACGGGTCGTCTGCCGCAAAACCGCTCGGTGCGTAGGCGCGGGCGACTAGCTGGTCAATGGCGTTGCAGTCGGCGGGTTTGTAGGGGGTGATGTGCAGGGTCATGTTTTCTCTCCGGTCGGGGAAGGAAGAATGGTGGGGCAAGCCCCACCCTACTTTTTCCCACGGGAAGCTGTTATTCAGTGGTTCTCAGCAGCGAAGCTGTCCATGAAATCAATCAGCGCGCGCACCGAGCTAATGTCGAGCGCGTTGTAGAGGCTGGCGCGCAGGCCGCCGACGAGTTTGTGTCCCTTGAGCCCGGCAAGACCGTTCGCGTCGGCTTGTTTCCAGAAGCGGGTGTCGAGTTCGTCGCTGCGCGTGCGGAAGACGACGTTGGTGTGCGAGCGGTACTGCGGCGCGATGTCGTTCGCGTAGTAGTCGCTTTGGTCGATGTAGTGGTAGAGCAGCGCCGATTTTTCTTGGCTGGCGCGGTTGAAGTGGGCGACGCCACCGGCGTTTTCTATCCAGCGCAGGGTTTTGTGCAGCATGTAGATTTGCCAGGTGGGCGGGGTGTTGTAGAGGCTGTTGGCGGCGGCGTGCGCGGCGTAGGTAAGGAATTTCGGCACGCGCGGGTGGTCTGTGAGCAGGTCGCGGCGGACGAAGGTAAGGGATAGTCCGGACGGGGCGAGGTTTTTCTGGATGCCGCCATAGAGGATGAGGCAGCGCTGCCAGGGGATGTCGTCGCGGGTGTAGTAGTCGGAAGAGGCATCAATGACCAGCGGCGTCGCGCTTTCCGGGTAGTGGCGGTACTGGATGCCGTTCACGGTTTCGTTGCTAGTGAGATAGAGGTAACGGCTGTCGGCAGGCAAAGCGGGCAGGGCGTCCGGTAGGGTGGTGTAGCCGCTGTCGCGCCCGCTCCAAACCGCTTGGGCGCTGCCGATGCGCTGCGCTTCTTTCAGCGCTTTGTCCGCCCAGATGCCGCTGTCGATGTAGGCGGCGCTGCCGCCGTCGGCGAGCAGGTTGAGCGGTATCATCACGAATTGTTGGTGCGCGCCGCCAGCGAGCAGCAGCGGCTGGAAGTCGTCCGGCGCGCCAATGAGGCGGCTGGCGAGGGCGAGGGTTTCGTTGTGCAGCGCTTCAAAGCGGGCGCTGCGGTGGCTGATTTCCATCACCGACATGCCGCAGCCCTGGAAGTCGGTCAGCTCGGCGCGCGCTTCTTCGAGGACGCTGAGCGGCAGGGTGCAGGGGCCGGCGTAGAAGTTGTGGATACGGTGGCTCATGGGGGTTCTCCTATGGTTTGGGTGATTGTGGCATGCCAACGGGGTTGGCAGGCGAGGGCAGGTCGCCGCTGTCTGTCTGCCAGAGCAGCGCGGCGAGGACGATAAGCGTCAGCCCGCCGGCGCACGCCAGCGTTTGTGTCAGGCGGCGCAGGCGGCTTTCGTCGCGCAGCAGGCGGCGGGCGAGGCGCTGTTTGCCATGGTAACAGAGCAGGGCGATGGCGGTGATGGTCAGTGCGGTGCCGCAGGCGATGGCAAGGGTCATCGCCATGCCGGCAGCGGCAATGCCCCAGCTCCAGGCGACGGCGAGGCTCAAGACTGCACCGCTGCACGGGCGGATGCCGATGGCGATAACTGCCGCCCACGGGCTGAGCGCGCGCACGGGCTGCTGGCAGGCGCAGTGCGCGTGATGGCGGTGCGGGCGGTGGCGGTAGCAGATGTAGGCGCCGATGGCGGCAACGAGCAGGGCGTTGGCGCGATTGAGCCAAAGGGTTTGCGCGACGGCATCGGCGACCAGCAGCTGCAACAGCCCCATGACGAGCGCCACCCAGAGGATGGCGCTTAATCCTTGCAACAGCGCGCCGCCGATGGCGATGGCGAGCGTTTGCCGCCGTGCGGCGGGCTGGCTCAAGGTGAAGGTGGCGATGATGGCCTTGCCGTGGCCGGGGCCGGCGGCGTGCAGCACGCCATAAAGGAAACCAAGACCGCAGAGGGTGAACCAAAGCGCGGGGTCGTTGCCGTGCTGGCGCAGGGTGCGCAGGCTGGCGGCAAGGTCGCGCTGCCAGCCGTTTTGCAGGCGCTGGGCGGCAAGGCGTAGCGGTTGCCAGTAGTAAAGCAGCGCAAGGACGAGGGCAAGGAAGATAAGCGCGGGCAGGTAGCGGGCAGGTTTTTTCTTTGCCTCGCTATGGTTGTGTTGGGTTAGGCGCTGCGCGCTAAACCAATCTATGTTCTGTTGTTTGGCGGTGCGGTATTTCATGGTGGTTTTTGACGATGCGGGTCGTGGGGCCGGGGCTTAGTTTACGTAGGTTGGGTTAGGGGCTGTTTACAATTCAACCCTACGAAGTACATACCAACAAGCACAGGCT